>NZ_JAWRXV010000005.1:0-309551 GCF_046534875.1 Paraburkholderia sp. SIMBA_054
GTTCGCTGATCGATGCGCTGGCATTGGGCTTTGCCGGATTCGTCGTTTCGCCTCTGGTTACCGCTGAATAGTTACGCGGCGGCAAAGAAAAGTAGGTGCCGCCCCGCACAGGGGCGACGCTTGAACGGCCAACACCATCACGCGGATGCCAGCGCAAACACAAGCAACCCACCCAGCGTCGCAAACAAAACCAAACCACCAAACCCAAAAAATCACCTGGCGGTATACCCCCCATCGATTGGCAAAGTCACGCCAGTGATCATAGAAGCCGCATCACTAAGCAAAAACAATATCGGCTCAGCAACTTCCCGCGGTTCAGCGAACCGCTTAAGCGGAATAGCCTGCAACGCAGGATCGCGTTTCGAAGGCTCGCTCCATGCCTTCACCGCCATCGGCGTCAAAGTGACAGTCGGATTAACGCTATTCACGCGAATCCCATACCCCCCAAGCTCGACACACAAAACCCGCGTAATCGCATCCATCGCAGCTTTAGAAGCGCAATAACTCAAATGATCCTCAAGCCCAACAAGCGCCGCCTGGCTAGAAACATTAACAATACTGCCTGCGCGCTTGGCATCGATCATCGCCCGCGCCACATGCCGCGCAACCAGTATCGCGCCGCGAGCATTAACGCTCATCACAGAATCAAAGCTCGACGCAGTCGTATCAATCGCACGTTCAAGCATCGCCGTGCCTGCACAATTCACGAGCCCATCGAACACATCGAGCGACGCAAGCGCCTCATCAATCGCAGCCTCATCACCGACATCGAGCACCAGGGGCTCACACCCCGTCTCCTCCGCAAGACGTGCAAGTTCGCCGACATTGCGCGCCGCCGCAACAACCTGCGCGCCGCTCGCGCACAACATCTCCACCGTCACGCGGCCAATGCCGCTCGATGCCCCCGTCACGAGTATCGAGCGCCCGGAAAAATCGAAGATCGTCTTCATTTCGCTTGCAGCCGATGCATGACCGGCTTCAACGCCGGATACAGGTCCGTATAAATGCCAAAGCGCTCCGCGTACACCGCCTGCCGCGCAGGATCGGGCTTCGCGCGCTCGATCAGCTTCACCCAGCCGCCGCGCGCCGTTTCCTGCGAAATCAGCTTCGTGCCGTACGCGGCAAGCAGCGCCGCGCCCATTGCCGCTTCCACGTCCTGCTCGATCGTGTAGACGGGAAAGCCCGTGATGTCCGCAATGATCGACATCCACAGGTCCGAATGCGCGGCGCCGCCGACGACGATCAGCTTGTCGTCGAGTGACTTCGCGCCCTTGCGCCCCGCGACGATGTTGTGCTGCAACGCGTACGCAACGCCTTCGAGCACCGCGCGATACAGATGCGCCCGCGTGTGATATAGGTTCAACCCGACAAACGCACCGCTCGCCTTCGCGTCCCACACCGGGCTGCGCTCGCCCATCAGATACGGCAGGAACATCACGCCATCCGAACCCGCAGGAATCTGCGCCGCGTCCTCTTCGAGTAATCGATGCGGATCGCCATGTGGGATCGCTTTCGCCGCTTCAATTTCCGCATGGCAGAACTGCTCGCGATACCACGTCACCGACGCGCCCGCCGTGATCGCGCCGCCGAACACATAGATATCCTGCAACCCGTTGAACACGTGCGGCATGCTGATAAGGCCATGATGCGCGTCAACGCTCTGATTGATATAGCCCCAGCACATGCTCGTGCCGATCATCGCAACGTGCTGGCCAGCGCGCGTGACACCCGCCGCATATGTGGCCATCGCCGCATCGACGCCGCCCGCGACGATCGACGTGCCCGCTTCGAGTCCAAGCTGCTCCGTCCATTGCGACAGCAAACCACCCACCACATCCGATGATTCGACCAGATGCTCCGGCATCATCGTCGCGGGTATGCCGAGCATGTCGAGGGCCTCGTCGGACCAGTCGCGCTTCGCGATGTCATACACGCCGCCGATGTTGCCCGCCGAACTGTGATCGACAGCCACTTCGCCCGTCAGCAGATAGATCACGTACGCGTTCGGCGGCAGGAAGAAGCGCGTGTTCGCCCACACATTCGGCTCGTTGTCGCGCAGCCACAGCATCTTCGTGTAGCCGTAGTAGCTGTCGACGCCATTGCCCGTGATCGCATACAGACGTTCTAGATCGACGTTCGCACGCACCGATTCGACCTGTGCCGTCGCGCGCCGGTCCATCCAGATCAGGCACGGATACAGCGGCTTCATGTCGGTATCGACGGGAATGCCCGAGCCGCCATACAGACTGCTCACGCACACGGACTTGATCGCATTCGACGCGACGCCCGCTTCACGCGCCTTCGCCACACAGCGCGAGATACATTCGATCACCGCTTTCATCCACACGGTCGGCCATTGCTCGGCCCACAACGGCTTCGGTGTGTCCGGGTGATAGCCGCTCGAATGCTGCGCGACGATTGCGCCGTTCTGGTCGACGAGCACGGCCTTCGTGCTCTGCGTGCCGATATCGACGCCGATGACGTAATTCATAGTGTCTCCGTGTGCGCGCCTCGAACGACGCGCACTGTTCATTTTTTCGGACTATCGGGCCGGCTTCATCAACACCTTGATCGAGTCGAGCGAATTCGCGACCTTGATCGCTTCGTCCCACTCTTCGAGCGAAAAGCCATGCGTGACGATGCCTTTCGATGTGACGAGCCCGCGCGCCAGTAGATCGATAGCAATCGGATAACAGTAAGGGCCCAGATGCGCGCCGCGCACGTCGAGTTCCTTGCGGTCGCCGATGATCGACCAGTCCATTGTAGTCTCCGCGCCGAACACGGAAAACTCGACAAAACGCCCGAGCTTGCGAATCAGGTCCATGCCCTGATTCACGCCCACCGGCACGCCCGTCGTTTCGATGTAGACATCGCAGCCGTAGTTGTCCGTCAGCGATTTGACGATGGCCAGCGCGTCGTCGTTCTTCGGATTGATCGTCACGTCAGCGCCGTATTCGCGCGCCAGCTCCAGCCGTTCGTCGACGAGATCGATCACGACCAGTTTCTTCGGCGTCTTCAGGTGCGCGACCTGCGTCATCATCAGACCAAGCGGCCCCGCGCCCGCGATCACGACCACATCGTCCAGTTGAACGTCGCCGCGATTGACGGTGTGAATCGCGCACGCGAGCGGCTCGATGATCGCGGCATCTTCGAGCGAGATGCCATCGGGAATCTTGTGGACAATAGCCGTCGGCGGAATGCGCATGTATTCGGCCATGCCGCCGTCCGCGACCTCGCGCTGAAAGCCGAAGATGTTGTGCACTTCGCACATCCAGTACTGGCCGGATTTGCAATAGCGGCATTTACCGCACGGCACGATCTGTTCGGCGATCACGCGGTCGCCCTTCCCCACGCCGAAATGTTCGGCCGCGCCTTCACCGATTTCTTCGACGTAGCCGAAAAATTCATGGCCCGGAATCACGGGCGCTTTCACCCACGGGCTCGGGCCGCCCCAGAACATTTTTGCGCCGGAATGGCACTTGCAGTCGCTGGCGCAGATGCCGCACGCGGCGATACGGATCACGAGTTCATGCGCGCGCGCCTGCGGCTTCGTCACGCGTTCGACGCGATAGTCTTCCGGCGCGTGACACACGATCGCCGTCATGCTTTTGCTGTTGTCCTGAGTGGTCATTGCATTGCCTTGCGATTAATGGAAACAAAGGAGTATGTGATTTCACTTCTTGCGTTCGCGGCTGATGTAGATCGCGAGCAGGATGATTCCGCCCTTGATCACGTTCTGCACGTACGGATTCACGCCGACCATGTTGAGGCCGTTGTTCAGCACGCCGAGCAGCAGCGCACCGATCAGCGTGCCGATAATCGAGCCGCGTCCGCCCGATATCGACGTGCCGCCCATCACCACAGCTGCAATCGCATCGAGTTCGAAGCCGACACCCGCGTTCGGCTGGCCGCTCATCAAACGCGACGTGAGCACCATGGCCGCGAACGACGACGTCAGGCCAGCCAGCGTGTAGACGATCAGCTTGACGCGCGCGACACGCACGCCGGACAGGCGCGTCGCCTGTTCGTTGCCGCCGATCGCGTACACATAGCGGCCAAACGGCATGCGTTCGAGCAACAGCCATGCAATCGCGTAGATCACGAGCATGATCAGCACGGGCGCCTGAATGCCGAGCACCTTGCCGCTGCCGAAGAAGCTGACCCAGTCCGGCAGGCCGTCGATCGGATAACCGCCCGTATAGATCAACGCGAGGCCGCGTGCGATACCCATCGTCGCCAGCGTGACGATGATGGGCGGCATGCCAGCGAACGCGACGAAAAAGCCATTCGCAAAGCCGAAGCCAAGCCCCACGGCAATGCCGATCGCGATCGCCGCGACGCCGTTGAGGCCCGCCACCATCAGACCCGCCGCGAGCGTGCCCGACAGCGCCATCACCGAACCGACGGACAGATCGATGCCGCCCGTCAGGATCACAGCCGTCATGCCGACGGCGATGATCGCGTTGATCGACACCTGGCGCAGCACGTTCTCGAGATTCGCCGCTGACAGAAAACTGTCGCTGGCAAACACCATCACGATGCACACAACAAGCAAACCGATAAACGGATAGAACAAGGTCGAGCGTTTGATGCTCGCCCAGTTGAGGCGAAACGGCGTGCCGGGCGTATCGGATGCGACCGTCGATGTCTTGGGAGAAGTATTAGGCGTGTTCATGCTGTGTTGCTCCACGAGTTGCAGCCGATGCACCAGCCGTTGCATAAGTCATCACGGCATTCGATTCGATCTGGTCGCCTTCGAGAATCGCTTCGATGCGCCCCTGCCGGAACACGGCGACGCGATCGCACATGCCGACGATCTCCGGCAATTCCGATGAAATCATGATGATCGAGTAGCCGCGCGCCGTGAGTTCGCGCATCAGTAGATAGATTTCCGCTTTCGCACCGACGTCGATGCCGCGCGTCGGCTCGTCGAAGATAAGGATGTTCGTGTGGTGATTCAGCCAGCGCGCGATCACCACTTTCTGCTGATTGCCGCCCGACAGCGTCGCGACTTCGGTGTGCATCGTCGGCGCCTTCACGCCAACGCGCTTCATGATGTCGGCGGTTGCCTTCGCTTCGCTGCGGTGATCGATGAAGAAGCGGCCGGTGCGGTACTTGCCGAGGTTATTGATCGAGATGTTCTGCTTGATCGAGAACGATGTGATCAGCCCTTCCGTCTTGCGGCTTTCCGGCAGAATGCCGATGCCGGACTTCAGCGCGTCGGCGGGATCGGACAGGTTCGCCGCCGCGCCGTTGATGCGGATGTCCTTCACATGTGCGGCATCCGCGCCGATCACGGCGAGCGCCGTCTCCGTGCGGCCCGAGCCGACCAGTCCCGCGAAGCCGAGAATCTCGCCTTTACGCAGCGTGAAGCGGTTGGTCGGTCCGTCCTTGTGCAACTGCAATGCGTTCACTTCGAGCACAGCTTTCGCATCGGCGGGCAATGTGGGCTTCGGCGGAAAACTGTTCTCGATCTTGCGCCCGACCATCATCTCGACGAGCCGGCTCACATCCGTCTTTGCGACATCCGTCATCCCAACATACTGACCGTCGCGCAACACGGTGATGCGGTCGCACACTTCGAAAATCTCTTCGAGATGATGCGAGATGAAAATCATCGCGACACCTTGCTGCTTCAGATCGCGCATGATCGTGAACAGATGCTCGGCTTCGGCGGGTGTGAGCGTGGCCGTCGGCTCGTCGAGAATCAGGATGCGCGCATTCAGCGACAACGCCTTGCCGATCTCGACGAACTGCTGCTGCGCAACCGATAGTTCGCGGATCGGCACGGACAGATCGATCGCAACGCCGAGCCGCCCGAAAATCTCCGACGCCGCGCGCCGCATCTTCGTCCGATCGAGCATGCCGAGCCGGTTGCGCAACTCGCGTCCGAGGAACATGTTCTCGACGGCATTCAGATACGGAATCAGACTGAACTCCTGGAACACAATGCCGACGCCCGCCGCGACGGCATCGTGATAATTCGTGAAGTGCCGTTCCTGTCCGTCGATCACGATCGTGCCGTCGTCGGGCTGATAGATGCCGCTCAGAATTTTCATCAACGTCGACTTGCCCGCGCCGTTCTCGCCGAGCAACGCGTGAATCTCGCCGCGCGCAATGTCCAGGTGTATGCCTTGCAGCGCCTTCACACCCGGAAAGCTCTTCGTGATGTTGTCGAGTTTGAGAATCGTGTCCATCGCCTTTCCTTTGCGTTTCACGGGGTGACGCAGGGCTTCGCCTGCGTCACCCCATGCACGACACGTCGCTTACCAGCTGAAACCCTTCGCGTTGTCCTTGTCGACGAGCTTCACGTCGACGGGAATCGTCTTCGGCACATTGGCGCCCCACTTCTTCGCGAGCGCCACGCCGATCGCGAGGCGAATCTGGTCACGCGGAAATTGCGCCGACGTTTCGATGAACTTCGAGTTCGGCTTCTGGAGCGCGGTGATCGCTTCCGGCGCACCGTCGACGCTCGTCAGCTTGATGTCCTTGCCCGACGATTCGATCGCGGACAACGCGCCCATCGATCCGCCATCGTTCACGCTGAAGATGCCCTTCAGGTTCGGATGCGCCTGGATCATGTTCTCGGTGACGGACAGCGCCGTCGCGCGTTCCTGCTTGCCGTTCTGCGTATCGACGATCTTCACGTTCGGAAACTTCGCGAGCGCCGCCTTGCAGCCGCGCACGCGTTCGAGAATTGGCACGACGGGAATGCCATCGAGTATCGCCACTTCGCCGCTGCCGCCAATGGCTTTCGCGAGGTACTCGCACGACATCTGGCCAGCGTCGAAATTCTTCGAGCCGACGAACGAATCGACGGGACCGTTCGCGTTCGCATCCACGGCAACGACCACGGCGCCCGCCTTCTTCGCCGCCGCAACGGCGGACTGAATGCCCGTCGAATCCGTCGGGTTCACCAGCAGAATGTCGATCTTCTTCTGCAGCATGTCTTCGACATCGCTTACCTGCTTGCTCACGTCATGATGCGCGTCGGTGACGACGACCGTTGCGCCGATCGATGCGGCCGCATCGTTCAGCGCCTTTTGCATCGTCACGAAGTACGGGTTGTTCAGTTCCTGGAACGTCATGCCGATCTTCAGCGGCGCGGGTTCGGCGGCGTGCGCAGCGAGCGGCGCGCCGAGCATCACGGCGGCAAAAGTCAGCGTGGCCCGCAGGCGCAAGGCGTGCGACTGAAGCGAAGTGTTGTGCGTCATGGCTTGTCTCCGTTTTTGAGGATGAGTGCGTCCCTCACGCGGTTTCAGCGCGTGATTAGACGATGCAGCGGTGAGCTACAGAAACGCTAGAGAAAGTGCCCTAGGTCGTCGCGAGCGGCGAGCCGTGAGGCGGATACGCCGCGGGCGCGGCGCGTGGCTGACCGTGCGTATGACTGGGCGTCTGCGCGGCCGGCACGATCGAAGGCGCGTTGGCGATGCCCTTGCCGAGCGCCGCCGCCGCTTCCGAAGCGACGCGGCTCGCGTCGTTCAGTTGCTGGAAGCGGCGGAACTTCGACGGAGCCATGCCTTTCGCGGTGAGAAACTGCCGGTTGAAGTTCGACAGATTGTTGAAGCCGACCTTGTAGCAGATGTCGGTGACGCTCAACTCGTCGTCCATCAGCAACTGGCACGCGAGATTGATACGCATGCGGTTCACGTACTGCACGAACGGCAGGCCCGTATGACGGCGGAAGTAGCGCGAGAACGCGCTCACGCTCTGACCCGCGAGTTGTGCGAGATCGGATTCGCGCAGCTCCGATGCGAGGTTCTTTCCGATATACGACAGCACATGATTGATGCGCGTCGAAGCGTAGCTGGTCGGATCGATCTGATACGCGGGGCTCGCAAGCAGTTCGCGGTCGCTCGCATTCAGCAGGATTTCCATCATCGAAAGAAACAGCACGATGCGGCGCAGGCCGCGCGCTTCGAGCAGTTCCATGAAGAGCGGCTGAATCAATGCGCTGGTCTGCGGGCCGAACGACACGCCGCGCCGCGAATCGGCGAGCAGCGCTTCGAGCGTACGCCACTCGGGAAAGCTCTCCATGCAATGCGCGACGAAGTCCTGGCCGAACTGCACGACGAGATTGCGCTGCGCAATCGTCACGCCTTCGGGCACTTCGCTGACCCAGTTGTGCGGCAGGTTCGGCCCCATCAGCACGAGATTGCCCGGTGCAAAGCCGCCGATGTAATCGCCGACGAACATCTTGCCCGTCGTCGCGACGATCAGATGGATTTCGAATTCGGGGTGGAAATGCCAGCGCACCGTGCGGTAGGGAAAGCCGTGATACCACGCTTTGAACGACTCATCGCGGCGCACGCTGACCAGTTCGAGATCGGGTTGCACGTCAGTCTCCTGTGGGCGCGGTTCAGAGCGAGGGCCGCGCATATTGCGCGCATTCCGCGCGACGCACATGCAGATCCGCATGTCGATGCGCGTGCAACCAGGTAACCGGCGTGACGATGCCCTTCATCTGTCTTCCTCCTGTTTCTTCATCAGCAGCGCGAGTTGAAGGCTCGCGGCATGAACATGCTTTATTGCTCTTGTCGTGTGTACCGAAAGTTAGACCCATGGCGCAATGGCGGCCACTAGAAATGAGACCGCCGACCGATACTTTTTTGCATTCGGGTTAGTCCTGGCCTCTGCGCTGTCAAATTTGATGCAATGCAACAGTCACGCGAATGCTTGCGCGACAGCATTCCGCGCATGTCGCGTGCGCTGCAGAAGCCCGTCCCACCGCGCTGCGCCACGAAAAGCCACGTGCTGTGCCTTGACTTTCAATCGGCCGAATACGATCATTAGTTCAAATGCAGAGCAAATGCTCTCATATTCTTCTGACATCGGCTCACAACGCCGGGACACCTTCTAGACTTATCCCAAGGAACGCACGCGAAAGACCGTGCGCATTTAGGAGACACATATGAACAGCGGCCAAAGCAGCGGCGCAAGCAAGCAGGTGATCCTGCATATCGGCGCGGGCTCGTTCCATCGCGCGCATCAGGCCTGGTATCTGCACCGGCTCAACGAAGCGCGCAAGCCAGGCGATCCGCACTGGTCGCTCAGCGTCGGCAACATCCGCAGCGACATGAACGCCGTCGCCGAAGCGCTCGCCGCGCAGAACGGCGTCTACACGCTCGAAACCGTCACGCCGCAAGGCAAGCGCGCGTACGAGACGATCCGCTCGATCGAACGTGTGGTGCCGTGGTCGGAGAATCTCGATGCGCTCGTCGAAGCAGGCGCCGATCCCGCGTGCAAGATCGTCGCCTTCACCGTGACGGAAGGCGGCTATTACCTCGACGAACACGACAAGCTCGACACGGCCAACCCCGACCTCGCCGCCGACCTGAACGGTGCGCGCACCACCATCTACGGCGCGCTCGCGGCGATTCTCGAAGCGCGCATGCAGCGCAACGCGGGCGCCGTCACGCTGCAGACCTGCGACAACCTGCGCAGCAACGGCGACCGCTTCCGCGCGGGCATGACGCAGTTCCTCGAGCGGCGCGGCGCGAGCGAATTGCGCAATTGGTTCGATGCGAATACCGCGTGCCCGAATTCGATGGTCGATCGCATCACGCCGCGTCCCACACCGGATGTGCGCGAACGCGTGAAGGCAGCCACGGGCTTCGACGATGCATGCCCCGTGATGGGCGAATCGTTCATCCAGTGGGTGATCGAGGATCACTTCATCGCCGGACGGCCGGCGTGGGAGCAGGTCGGCGCCGAGTTGGTCGAATCGGTACTGCCGTACGAAGAAGCGAAAATCCGCATTCTCAACGCGACGCATAGCTGTATCGCTTGGGCGGGTACGCTCGCCGGGCTTTCGTATATCCACGAAGGCACGCTCGACGCCGAGATTCGCCAGTTCGCTTACGACTACGTGACGCAAGACGTGATTCCGTGCCTCACGCCGAGTCCGCTCGATCTCGCGAAGTATCGCGACGTCGTGCTCGAACGCTTCGGCAATCCTTATATCCAGGACACGAATCAGCGCGTCGCGGCCGATGGCTTCTCGAAGATTCCAGGCTTCATCGCGCCGACGCTGTCCGAGTGCTTCGAGCGCAAGGTCGAGCCGAACGCGACGGCAATGCTGCCCGCGCTGTTTTTCCGCTTTCTCGACAGGTGGCAGCAAGGCAAGCTGCCGTACACGTATCAGGATGGCGTGATGGACGAAGGCGTCGCGCGCGGCTTCTTCAGCGCAGCCGATCCCGTGCAGGCGTTCTGCTCGGACAAACTGCTGTGGGGCAGCATGGCGGGCACGGCTTCGCTCGAGAAGGTGGTCCGTTCGGCAGTCGGTCGCGTCGATGCGTGGCTTGCAAAGCGCAACGGCTGAGCGCATTCATACCGGCTCGTTCTGCACATGACATCCCGGCCGCGCATGGCGACGAACCACGCGCGGTCGATCCCATTGAGCGCCGTATCCGATGGATGCGATACATGCGATGCGTCAGGTCTTTTGCGCATGGCATCGCACGCGGCATGCGGCTAAAGTAGCGCATCTCCTACCGACGAAGGTTTCGCGCCCATGTATCTCGGCATCGACCTCGGCACGTCCGAAGTAAAAGTTCTGCTGCTCGCGTCCGACGGACGCGTGGTCGGCACGGCAGGTTCTCCGTTCACCGTTTCGCGTCCGCATCAACGCTGGTCGGAGCAGAACCCGTCCGACTGGTGGCAAGGCACGCGCGCCGCGCTATTCGCGCTGCGCGACCGCTACCCGGAGCAGTTCGCGCAGATTCGCGGCATCGGGCTGTCAGGACAGATGCACGGTGCCGTGCTGCTCGACAGCGAAGACCGCGTGCTGCGCCCCGCGATCCTGTGGAACGACATGCGCGCCGTCGAAGAATGCGAGGAGCTGCTTCGGCGCGCGCCGGATCTGCATCGGATCGCCGGCAATCTGGCGATGCCCGGCTTCACTGCGCCGAAGCTGCTGTGGGTTGCGCGTCACGAGCCGGAGATCTTCCGTCAAACGGCCTGCGTGCTGCTGCCGAAGGATTATTTGCGCCTGCAACTGACGGGCGACAAGGTTTCCGATCCGTCCGACGCCGCCGGCACGCTCTGGCTCGACGTCGCACAGCGAGACTGGTCCGATACGCTGCTCGCCGCCTGCGATCTGAACCGCTCGCACATGCCGCGTCTGGCTGAAGGCAGCGCGCCGTCGGGCATGCTGCGGCCCGAACTCGCGCGCGAACTAGGCTTGCGCGAACCCGTCGTGGTCGCGGCGGGCGGCGGCGACAACGCGACGAGCGCAATCGGCATCGGCGCGACGCAACCCGGCGACGGCTTCGTGTCGCTCGGTACGTCGGGCGTGTTGTGCGTGATCGGCAACAGCTTCCGCCCGAACCCCGAATCCGCTGTGCATGCGTTCTGTCATGCGATCCCCGACCGCTGGCATCAGATGAGCGTGGTGCTGTCGGCGGCGAGCTGCCTGCGCTGGGTCTGCAAGCTCACCTCCACCGACGAGCCGACGCTGCTCGCCGAAGTCGAAAAGCTACCCGACGATGCGCTCGCAACCGCGCCATTGTTCCTGCCGTATCTGTCGGGCGAACGCACGCCGCACAACGATCCGTATTCGCAAGGCGTGTTCTTCGGCATGACGCACGCAACCGATCGCGCGCTGCTCGGCTATGCGGTGCTCGAAGGCGTGACGCTTGCGCTGACGGACGGCCTCGACGCGCTGCGCGCGGCGGGCGCCGAAGTACACGCGCTGTCGCTGCTGGGCGGCGGCGCGCGCAGCAACTACTGGGCGCAACTGCTCGCCGATTCGCTGAACACCACCACGCGCAAGCACGGCGGCGGCGAAACGGGCGCGGCGCTCGGTGCGGCGCGTCTGGGCTGGCTCGCGGCGGGCGGCGATCCGGCGAAGGTGCTGACCAAGCCGCCCGTCGAAATCGAATTCACGCCGAACGCGCGGCGACATGCGATGCTGCGCGAGCGGCTCGCGAGTTATCGCGCGCTGTACCGTCATGTGAAGCCGATGTTTGCGCCAGCGCCTGAAGCAGACGCGACGTGAACGCGTGAACCACCCGTGAAGACAGCGATGAATCTCCACAACAGGCAGCGCACCAGATCGCCTGACACTAGCTTCCTGGTGACATATCGACGTTGTGCGCATTAGAGACATTAAGACCGACAACATCGTGCCCAAGTCCACTGAAAAGCTCGATCTCGCGACGCGCGCCGCCTGGCTCTACTACGTCGCCGGCAATACGCAGAATGAGATCGCGGAAAAACTGCAGGTGTCGCGGCCCGTCGCGCAACGGCTCGTCGCGTTCGCCGTCGAGAAGAACCTGATTCGCGTGCGTGTCGATCATCGGCTGGCGGACTGTCTGTCGCTCGCCGATCAGCTGTCGAAGCGCTATGGCCTGTCGATGTGCGAAGTCGTCCCCGTCGACAACGACAAGCCCGAAGAAATTGACCGCAAGCTCGCCGTCGCGGGCGCGCAGGTGATGGAACGCTATCTCGGCGAAGAAAAGCCGATGGTCGTCGCGGTGAGCAGCGGCCGTACGCTGAAGGCCGTCGTCGATCAGGTCGGGCAACTGGAGCGGCCGCAGCATCGGCTGGTGTCGATGGTCGGTGCGATTGCGCAGGACGGCTCGTCCAACCGCTACGACGTCGCGCTGCACATCTCGGAGAAGACGGGCGGCAAGCACTTTCTGTTGCCCGCGCCGTTGATCGCCGATAGCGAAGCGGAACGCGCGCAGTGGTGCAATCACCGTCTGTACCGGATCGTCGAATCGCTGTCGGGCGACGCGGATGTCGCGTTCGTCGGGATCGGCAATATCGGGCTGCGTTGCCCGCTGCATGAAGACGGCTTCATCACATCGGATGAAGTGGAAGAACTGGTGTCGCTGGGCGCGGTGGCGGAACTGCTCGGACTACCGATCGATGCGAACGGCGCGCGCGTCGAATCACCGACGGGGCGCCGCGTGACGAGCTTGCGACTCGATTCACCGCCCAAGCGGCCCGTGATCGGCTTCGCGGGCGGCGAACGCAAGCGCAATGCGGTGATTGCCGCGTTGAAGGGCGGCTGGCTGTCGGGGCTCGTGACCGACGAGTTGTGCGCGCGCGCCGCGCTGAATCACGGCGCCGCTTAGTCCGCGCCTGCGCGCGGCTCGCTTGCGCTAGAGGGCTTCGAGCGCGCTGCGCAGCGCTTCGACGACGGGCGACCAGTCGCCCAACACCTGCTGCCGGAAAAGCCGCGCGCCTGGGTACCACGGGTTCGTCTCACCCGACATCATCCAGCGCCAGTCGGCCTGCTTCGGCAGCATCACCCATACCGGTTTGCCGAGCGCGCCCGCCAGATGCGCGACGGACGTATCGACGGTGATGACGAGATCCAGTGATTGGATCACGGCTGCCGTCGTGTAAAAGCTGTCGAGCGACTGGCCAAGCGCGCAGATCGGCCAGCGATGCGCAACGCCATCGAGTTGCGTCTCTGGCGCTCCCTTCTGCAACCCGAACCATGCAAGACCGCCGACCGACGCAAGCGGTTCCAGCGCCGCGAGCCGCGCCGAACGGTAGACATCGAGGTAATGCCCCGGATTGCCCGCCCATACCAGGCCGATCTTCTTGCGCGACCCTGCGGTCTGTTCGAGCCGCGCGCGCCATGCGGCAACCTGCGTGTCATCCACGGACAGATACGGCACTGCGCTCGGAATCGCGTCGTCGTGTAGCCACGCGGGCACGCTCATCATCGGGCAGCAGTAGTCGTAACCGGCGCCTTTGGGTAACGCCGTCAACACGTCGTTCACGCCGCGCACGCGGGCAAAGAGCGGCGCCAGTTCCTCGCTGGTCCACACGTCGACGGTTGCGCCCATGTCGTGCAGCACGCTCGCATAGCGAATGAACTGCAACTGATCGCCTGCACCCTGTTCACGCGTCAGCAGAAAGCGCTTGCCTTCGACCGGCTCGCCCCGCCATTCGGGCATCTCGCACTCTGGGTAATCGCGCAATCCGCTCGGTGTCGTCTTGCGATGCTCGTAGTGCTCCCAGCCCTTGCGAAAATTTCCGCGCCGCAACTCCGACATGCCGAGCAGCTTGTACGCATTCGAAAGATCCGGCGTGAGTTCGATTGCGCGCCGTAAGTGATGATCCGCTTCGTCGTAACGCGACATGCACGTCAGCGTGAACGCGACGTTGTTGTGCAGCGTCGGCGAATCGGGCAAGGCCTCCAGCGCGCGCTGATATCTGACGAGCGCATCCTCGAACTTCAACTGGCCATCCGTTGCAAACGCGATCCCGAACAGCGCGTGCACGTTTTCCGGTTCCTTTTGCAATGCGCGTTCGAAACAATCCGCGGCTTCCGCATGGCGGCGCACGGCGTTCAGCGTCAAGCCGAGACCCAGCAGCACGCGCAGATCGTCGGGCGCGTAACGTGCGGCGTATTCATAGGCTGCCACGGCATCATGTGGACGGGAAAGGACTTCGAGCATGTCCGCGCTGCCGAGCGCCGCTTCGAACAAGTCGTGATCGAGAGCAAGTGCGCGCTGGAAGTGGTTCAGCGCTTCTTCGGGTTTGGACAGACGCCGCAGCGCCTTGCCCAAGTTGCAGTGCGCGAGCGCATCCTGCGGCGCGCATTCGACTGCTCTTCGAAAAAAATCGGCCGCGCCTTCGTTGTCACTGCGCGAAAGCGCAGCGATTCCGCGATCGTTCAGACAGTCCGCGTCGTCAGGCCGCAGCGCAAGCGACGTATCGAAGCATTCGATTGCGCGCTCGAGATCCGCGCGCTGCAAGTACAGCACGCCAAGCATGTAGAACGTGTTCGCATCGTGGGGCTGTGCGTCGAGGATCGCGCGATACGCCTGTTCGGCGCGATCGAGCTGGCCGGCGCTGTGCAGCGCGAGCGCGTGATCGACAGCCGGTGTCGAGACGGTTTCTTGAGGTGTGAGAGTGGAAGCGTTGTGCATGGCGTCTTGAGTCGGCCGCACGCGCATGGTCGCGCGGTCTTGGGAGCAATCGCGCGGATGACGTGTTCGGGGCAATGGACGGAGAACGGACAGAACCCACCTGAAGAACCGCTCAGATGCGCGCTGTCAGACGATGCACAATTTTGATATGAGATAGGTGGCAGATAAATCGGAAAAGTCCGAGTCTGCAAATAGGAAAGGCGCCGTTGCAAAGCATGCAACGGCGCCTTCTTTGCGTGCAGGATCAGGCCGCGAGCACTTCGACGATCTTGCGATGGAACGCCTGTCCGTCGCTGTCGAACAGATGGCAGTGATCGGGCGTTGCGCCGACCCGGATCGTGCCGCCCTTCTCATGTCGCTCGAGCGGCGGAATACGCGCGATCAGGCCATCCGGCGCAACGCTGCTTTCAGCGTACAGATACGCTGCATCGCCGAGCGATTCGATCGCCATGACGCTGGCCGACACGCCATTGTCGGGCAGGTCGAGATGCAGATGCTCGGGGCGAATACCGACGGTCACCTTGTCGCCTTCTTTCGCGCGGCCCGGCTCGACCAGCACGAGCTGCGTCTCGCCCGTTTCGTACTTGACGAGCACACCGCTCGCCGACACCGACTGCACGACGCCTTCGAGGAAGTTCATCTTCGGCGAGCCGATGAAGCCCGCCACAAACCGGTTCGCCGGCGCGTGATACAGCATGTTCGGGCTGCCGACCTGCTCGAGATTCCCCGCCGACAACACGACGATCTTGTCGGCGAGCGTCATCGCTTCGACCTGATCGTGCGTCACGTAGATCATCGTGGTCTTCAACTCGTCGTGCAGGCGCGCAAATTCGAGGCGCATCTTCACACGCAGCGCGGCGTCGAGGTTCGACAGCGGTTCGTCGAACAGGAACACCTTCGGCTTGCGCGTGATCGCGCGGCCGATCGCCACACGTTGACGCTGGCCGCCCGACAGCTGCTTCGGCTTGCGTTCGAGCAAATGGTCGATATGCAGGATCTTCGCGGCGTTGCGCACGGCGGCGTCGATCTCCGGCTTCTTCGTGCCCGCGAGCTTCAGGCCGAACGCCATGTTGTCGTACAGCGTCATGTGCGGATACAGCGCGTACGACTGGAACACCATCGCGATGCCGCGCTTGGCGGGCGGCACGTCGTTCATGCGTGTACCGTCGATATTCAGGTCGCCGCCCGAGATGTCTTCGAGGCCGGCAATCATCCGCATCAGCGTGGACTTGCCGCAGCCGCTTGGGCCGACGAACACGACGAACTCGCCGTCCTGGATGTCGAGGTTGATGTTGCGCATCACCTCGTTGTCGTCGTAAGCCTTTCTGATGTTGCGCAGAGTTACGCTTGCCATGATGTGTCTCCGAATTTCCGTACTACGTTTAATCGTTTCGCCGATGCCTTCACGCCACCGTCACGCGCTGCAACCATCGCGCGACCAGTTCCGGCAATTGCGTCATGTCGTCGAATACGTGTTGCGCGCCCACGCGGCGCAGCGCGCCGACCTGATCCTCGCTCGCATGGCCGCCGCCGATGAACCCATACACCGTCATGCCCGCTGCCGTCGCAGCCGTCACGCCCGCCACGCTGTCCTCGATCACGAGGCACGCTTCCGGGTTCACGCCCAGCCCGCGCGCGGCGGCGAGATAAACGTCGGGCGCCGGCTTCGGATGCGCGACGGAATCGGCGCAGAAAAGCCGGTCGCCGAAATGCTTCACGAGGCCCGTGCGCGCCAGCGCCGCTTCGACATACGCGCGAAAGCTGTTGCTCGCGCAGGCCTTCGTCAACGGAATGCTCGCGAGCGCGGCCTCGATGCCGTCGACCATCGGTGCCTTGACGGCCGCGCGTTCGACTGCGCTGCGAATCGCTTCGACGTCGACTTCGGCGAGCGTCCTGCCGAGCGCCGATGCCGTGCCTGAGAGCACGCGTTCCGTGCGCAGGCCGAGCAACGGCATCACGACGGGCGCGACATCCGTGCCGGGCCAGCGCGCTTCCAGCTCCTCGACGAGCACCGCGGCGGCGACGGCTTCGCTGTCGATCAGCACGCCGTCGCAATCGCAGATGAGCGCAAGCTTCGCCTCTGTTCTGATCTCCGTCACTTGACCGCCCCGAAGGTAAGGCCACGCACCAGCTGTTTCTGCGAAACCCAGCCGACGATCAGGATAGGCGCGACGGCCAGCAGCGACGCCGCCGACAGCTTCGCCCAGAACAAGCCTTCAGGACTCGAATACGACGCGATGAACACCGTCAGCGGCGCGGCGTTAGAACTGGACAGGTTGATGCTCCAGAACGCCTCGTTCCACGACAGGATCACGAGCAGCAGCCCTGTAGATGCAAGCCCCGGCAACGACATCGGCATCAGCAGATAGACGATTTCCTGCCACGTCGCCGCGCCGTCGATGCGCCCCGCTTCGAGAATGTCGCGCGGAATTTCCGCGAAGTACGTGAACGACATCCACACGGCAATGGGCAGATTGATCAGCGTGTAGACGATCACGAGGCCGCTCACGCTGTCGAGCAGTCCGCTGTTCTTCCACAGCAGATAGATCGGCACCAGCACGCCGACGGACGGCATCATCTTCGTCGACAGCATCCACAGCAGCACTTTCTGCGTGCGCCGCGTCGGGAAGAACGCCATCGCGTAGGCGCACGGCACGGCCAGAATCAGGCACAGCAGCGTGACGCCAACCGAGATCAGGATCGAGTTCCACGCGAAGCCGAAGTAATTGCTGCGCGCGAACACTTCGCGGAAGCTTTCGAGCGTCGGCATGAAGAACAGCGACGACGCGTAAGCCTGCTGCTCCGTCTTGAATGCCGTGATGGTCATCCAGAAGATCGGGAAGAACAGCAGCAGCGCAATCAGCCACGCGAGGATGCCCGGAATGCTGCGCCGGACGATGGCCAACGGCGAGTTCGTTTTCGAAAGATTCGTCGTAACAGGTGTAGCGGCGACCTGGCTCATTTTTCGTACTCCCCTTTCAGGTTCTTCGCGAGCATGCGCACGAGGAAGAACGACACGATATTCGCGAGCACCACAGCGAGAATCCCGCCTGCGGACGCGAGGCCAACGTCGAACTGTTGCAGGCCGAGCGCGTAGATCAGGTACGACAGGTTGGTCGTCGCGTTGCCCGGACCGCCGCCCGTCGTCGTGTAGATTTCAGCGAAGATCGACAGCAGGAAAATGGTTTCCATCATCACCACGACCGCGATCGCGCGTCTCAGGTGTGGCAGCGTGATGAAGAAGAACATCGCGAACGGACCGGCGCCGTCGATCTTCGCCGCTTCCTTCTGCTCCTGATCGAGCGACTGGATCGCCGTGAACAGAATGAGAAACGCGAACGGCAACCACTGCCACGCGACGATGATGATCACGGCGATCAACGGATAGTCGGCGAACCAGTCGATCGGCGTCATACCGAGCGCACGCATGCCTTGCGCGATCAATCCATACACCGGGTGCAGGATCATGTTCTTCCAGATCAGCGCGGAGACGGTCGGCATCACGAAGAACGGCGCGATGGCGAGCAGCCGCGCGACGCCCTGCCCGTAGAACTTGCGGTCGAACAGCACCGAGAGCAGCACGCCGCCAACCACCGTGATCACCAGCACCGAGATGATCAACTGCATCGTGTGCAGGATCGACGGGCCGAAGGACGGGTCACTGGCAAGAAACTTATAGTTTTCGAGACCCGCGAAGCCCTTTACGTCAGGATTCAGCAGGTTGTAGCGCGAGAACGAAAACCAGATCGTCATCGCGAGAGGAATCGCCATCCACAGGACGAGAACGCCTACGGACGGCATGACGAGCCAGCGCGCGTGCGCGGCCTTGCGCTCTTCGCGCTCGTGTTCGGTTTGGGGATGGGCATGCATGAGGGGTAGACGCAAGTGTTGACGCATGATGGACCACCTCTTCGGTAGTGCGCGGTCCGCGGGGCGTGCGGCACGCTGTGCTGCCAGGGTCCGGCTGACGATGCGCTGTCAGCCGGCGCTTTCCATCTGATCCGGCTTACTTACTTCGAGGCTGCGATTCAATTCCTGGACACGCCGCGTCCGCGTAGGGATCGAGCAGACGGCATGCCATTAGGCCTTGACGCTTATTTCTGATAGCCGGCCTGCTTGACGGCGCGATCCGCCGTCGCGTTGCCGGCTGCCAGCGCCTGATCGACCGTCATCTGGCCTGCCACCGCGCCCGAAACGCTCTGACCGACCACCGTGCCGAACGACTGGAACTCGGGGATGCCGACGAACTGCACGCCCGTGTACGGCACCGGCTTCAACGTCGGATGATCGGGATCGGCGGTTTCGATCGCCTTCAGCACGAAGTCGCCGAATGGCGCGGCCTGCTTGTACTCGGGGCGCGCATAGGTCGACTGACGCGTGCCGGGCGGCACCGAGGCCCAGCCTTCATCCTTCGCTGCGAGCTCGATGTACTGCTTCGACGTCGCCCACGTGATGAACTTCTTCGCCGCGTCCGCCTGCTTCGACGACTTCGGAATCGCGAGCGCCCACGCCCACAGCCAGTGCGAGCCCTTCGGCGTGACGGCCGTCGGCGCGGCTGCAAAGCCGACCTTGTCGGCGATCTGCGATTGCTGCTTGTTGTAGAGCATGCCGGCGGCAACCGTCGCGTCGATCCAGATCCCGCATTTGCCCGACGACATCAGCGTGAGGTTTTCGTTGAAGCCGTTCGAACTGGCTCCCGGCGGGCCGTACTTCTTCAGCAGATCGACGTAGAAGGAGATCGCCTTCTTCCATTCGGGCGTCGTCAGTTGCGCGTTCCACTTCTCGTCGAACCAGCGGCCGCCGAACGTGTTCACGACGGTCGTCGCGTAGGCCATGTTCTCGCCCCAGCCCGCCTTGCCGCGCAGACAGATGCCGTAGACGCCGTTGGCCTTGTCCGTCAGCTTTTCGGCGAACTGCGCGATCTGGTCGTAGGTCGGCTGATCGGGCATCTTCAGGCCCTTCGCCGCGAACAGATCCTTGCGGTAATACGTCATCGAGCTTTCGACGTAGAACGGCAGCGCGTACAGCGAGCCGTTGTACGACAGGCCGTCGCGCGCCGTTTTCACGACGTCGTTCAGGTCGTAATCGGCGGGCAGGTTCGTGAGCGGCGTGAGCCAGCCGCGCTTGCCCCATTGTGGCGTTTCATAGGCGCCGATCGTCATCACGTCGAACTGGCCGCTGCCCGTCGTGATGTCCGTCGTGGCGCGCTGACGCAGCACGTTTTCTTCGAGAATCACCCAGTTGAGCTTGATGTCGGGATTCGCTTTCTCGAATGCCGGCGACAGCTTCTTCAACTCGATCATGTCGGGGTTGTTCAACGTGGCGATCGTGACGGTCGCCGCGTTCGCGCTGAATGCGGCGCACGCGAGTGCCGCTGCGCCGAATACGTTGAGCGCGGGTTTGCAGGTGGGCTTCATCGTTTGTCTCCTTTATTCGTACTTTGCGTTTTGGTACTTGATCGGGTACGTGACCGGCGCTTGCGGTTGTGTGGCGCCGTATTGCGGATGCCGGTGAATGAATGACGGTCAGCTCATCCAGTTGCCGCCGTCGACGTTCAGGGTTTGCGCGGTGATGTAATCCGCATCCGAAGACGCGAGGAACAGCGCCGCCCCCGTCAGATCCGCGGGCAGCCCCATCCTGCCCAGCGGCACCGCTTCACCGACGAGACGCTTCTTCTCGCCCAGCGGCCGGTTCTCGTAACGCGCGAAAAGCGCATCGACCTGTTCCCACATCGGCGTATCGACGACGCCCGGTGCGATGCCGTTCACGTTGATCTTGTGCGGCGCGAGCGCCAGCGCGGCCGACTGCGTGTAGCTCAGCACGGCTGCCTTGGTCGCGCAGTAGTGCGACACGAGCGCCTCGCCGCGGCGGCCCGCCTGCGACGACATGTTGATGATCTTGCCGCCGTGGCCCTGGTCGACCATGCGCTGTGCGACGGACTGCATCAGAAAGAACATGCCCTTTACGTTGACCGCGAAGAGCTTGTCGAAGATGTCCCAGGATTCGTCTAGTAGCGGACGCATGTCGAACAGCGCCGCGTTGTTGAAGAGAATGTCGATCTGGCCGAAGCGCTGCACCGTCTGCTCGACAATGCGCGCGATGTCTTCGCGCTTCGTGACGTCCGCGCTGAGTGTCAGCACGCGGTCGCCGTCCGTTTCGCGCAGTGCGTGTGCGAATTCGTTGGCCGGCTTCACGTCCACCAGCACGCAGCGCGCGCCCTCGTCGAGATACCGGCGCGCCACCGCTTCGCCGATACCGCTCGCCGCGCCCGTGAGAATCGCCACTTTGCCTTGCAGTCGGGCTGTCACAACCTGTCTCCGGTTCGTTTGATTCTTCGATTCAACCTGAGCTAACGCTCGGTGATCGAGCAATTGCTCTCGTTGTGATCGAATGATCGGATACGTGTCCGGTCATGTCAAGGCGCGCCGCGCAATTTCGATGGTGCAGCGCGGCAGCACCGGAATGCGCGCCTACGGTTGTTCCTTCCTAAGAATCGGCGATGACTTTGCAACGGGCAATGACATTTTTTCGAGATACGTTATATCATTGCGCCTTCGTTCAAACTGACGCTGTCCGGAGTTCGCGCCATGGCCCGCTCATCCGATGCTCATGTTCATCCTGTCGCAGATCCTGCACAGCAAGCCGCCCGTCTCGCGCACAAGCTCGCGCGCGCCGATGCGCTCGCCGCCGAGCGCGGTCTTGCACTGACGACGCTGCGTCGTCAGGTCTACGCGCTGATCGCGCAGAGTGAGCGTCCCGTCGGCGCGTACGACCTGCTGGCCGCACTGCAACCGCAGCGCGGCCGCGTGCCGCCCACTACCGTCTATCGCGCGCTCGATTTCCTCGTCGAGCATGGCCTCGTGCATCGGATCGAATCGAAGAATGCGTTTTTCGCGTGCTGCCAGATGGGCGAGCCGCATCAGAGCCAGTTCCTGATGTGCGATTCATGCGGCGAAACCGTCGAGATTCCCGGCGACGGAGTGGCCGCGCAGTTGTCGGGCAGTGCGCCCGCCCATGGATTCGAAGTGCATCACCAGGTCGTCGAGCTGAGCGGGCTGTGCGCCGCCTGCAAGCACGGCCATCCCTGACCAAAACAAACCGCTCCATTCAACCCAGACGCCTCTCAGGCAACAGGTCATCCCGATGAAGAAGAACAATTCGATGTGGAAGTTTCTGATGCGCGCCGTCGCTTCGACGGTATTCGTCTTTGCATTCGGCCAGGCCGCGCACGCGCAGGACGCGAAGATTCCCGTGGTCGCCGCGGAGAATTTCTACGGCGATGTCGTGCAGCAACTGGGCGGCGACCGCGTCGACGTGACGAGCATTCTCAGCAATCCGGACCAGGACCCGCATCTCTTCGAAGCCAGCCCGAAGACGGCGCGCGCATTGCAGCACGCGAGCCTTGTCGTCTACAACGGCGCCGACTACGATCCGTGGATGACGAAGCTGCTGAACGTGTCGAAGAACGACAAGCGCAAGACGATCGTCGCGGCAGAACTCATCGGCAAGAAAAGCGGCGACAATCCGCATCTGTGGTACGACCCGTCGACGATGCCCGCTGTCGCACGCGCGGTGAGCGCGGCGCTCGCATCGGCTGATCCGGCGCACAAGGCGGCGTATGATGCGAACCTCGCGAAGTTTCTCGACTCGCTCAAGCCGATCGCCGACAAGGTCGCGGCGCTGCGCAGCCAGTATGCGCACGTGAGCGTGACTGCGACGGAGCCGGTGTTCGGCTACATGTCGGATGCGATCGGCCTGGACATGCGCAACCAGCGCTTCCAGCTGGCCGCGATGAACGACACGGAAGCGAGCGCGTCGGATATCGCCGCGTTCGAACGCGATCTTCGCGAGCGACGCGTGCGCGCGCTGATCTATAACAGCCAGGCAACCGAGGCGCTGACCAAACGCATGCTGAAACTCGCGCAGCAATCGCATGTGCCGACGGTGAGCGTGACGGAGACGCAACCGGCCGGCAAGAACTACCAGCAATGGATGCTGGCGCAACTCGATGCGCTCGGCAACGCGCTCGCCGCGGGCAGCGCGAATAAGGGAACGACTCAATGAACATGTCGTCGGGCAACGCGCCCGTGCTCGAACTGGATCGCGTGACGCTCGAACTCGGCGACCGGACGATCCTGCGCGACACCAGCCTCACGATCCGCCAGGGCGAATTCATCGGCGTGCTTGGGCCGAACGGCGCGGGTAAGACGACGCTGATGCGCTCGGTGCTTGGCCTCGTCCCGGCGGCGAGCGGCACCGTGCGCGTGCTCGGCGAGCCTGTGGTGCGCGGCAATCCGTCGATCGGCTACATGCCGCAGACGCGCAGCGCGCTTGCCGGCCGTCGCGTGCGTGGCCGCGATTTCGTCGCGATGGCTGCGGACGGTCATCGCTGGGGCCTGCCGCATGCGGATGCGAAGGCGCGCGCCGATGTCGAGCGCGTGCTGGAACTGGTCGGCGGCACCGCGCTGGCTGCGCGTCCGTTGTCGGAGCTGTCGGGCGGCGAGCGGCAGCGGCTGCTGCTCGCGCAGTGTCTGCTCGGCAGTCCGCGTCTGCTGCTGCTCGACGAGCCGCTCATCAGTCTCGATCCGCATCATCAGAAGACCGTCGTCGAACTGGTGAAGCGCGTGCAGCAGGAACTCGGCATCGCCGTGCTGTTCTCCGCGCACGAACTCAATCCGCTGCTGCATGCGCTCGACCGCGTGCTGTATCTCGGCAATGGCGTCGCCGCGCTCGGCACCGTCGATGAAGTGATTACGAAGCCGGTGCTCTCGCGCCTGTACGGCTCGACCATCGACGTAATGCGCGTGAATGGCCGCATCTTCGTGATGTCGGGCGACTTCGACGTCGAGAAGCACGATCACGAGCACGAAGACGACGACCATCAGCATGGCGAGCCGCATGGCCACGGACATTCGCACGGTCATGCGCATGGGCAAAAGCACGCCCACCATCACGCCTCAAGCGACGGACACACGCACGATGTTTGAATACGATTTCATGGTGAACGCCTTCGCGGCGTCGGGGATCGTCGCGGTGCTGTCGGGCATCGTTGGCTACTTCCTCGTGATGCGCGGGCAGACCTTCGCGGGGCACGCGCTGTCGCACGTCGGCTTCACGGGCGCGACGGGCGCAGTGCTGATCGGCGTCTCGCCGATCTGGGGGATGATCGGCTTCACGCTCGCGGCGGGCGTCGGCATGGGCGCGCTGGGTGAAAAGCTCGCGGGACGCGATGTGGCGATCGGCGTGGTGCTGTCGCTGGCACTGGGCTTCGGCTTGCTGTTTCTGCACTTCTTCACCGCGTACGCGACGCAAGTCACGGCGCTGCTGTTCGGCAACGTTCTCGGCGTCAGTTCGTCGACGCTGGTGGTGCTGGCCACGCTCGGTGTCGTCAGTCTGGTTGCGTTGGCTGCGATCATGCGGCCTTTGCTGTTCGCTTCGTTGCAGCCGGAACTGGCCGAAGCGAAAGGCGTGTCGCTGCGGCTTGTGTCGGTACTGTTTCTCGCGATCGCGGCGCTTGCAGTCGCCGCGTGCACGCAGATCGTCGGCGTGCTGCTCGTGTTCACGCTGATGGTCGGACCGGCGGCCGCGGCGCAAAACCTGTCGACGCGTCTTTCCGTCGGACTCGTACTCGCCGCGCTGCTCGCGCTCGCGCAGGCGTGGATCGGCGTGACGCTCGCTTTCTACACCGACTGGCCGACGAGTTTCTGGATCACGCTGCTTGCGGCACTGGTCTATGGCGCGAGTTTGCTGGCGCAGCACATGCGCCGGTAATGCAAACACAGCTTTGCTGGCACGACATACGCGCTGGTGATTTGAACAAAAGTTTGCTGGCGCAGCACATGCGCCGGTAATGCAAACGCAGCTTTGCTGGCACGACATACGCGCTGGTGATTCGAACAAAAGTTTGCTGGCGCAGCACATGCGCCGGTAAATGCAAACGCAGCTTTGCTGGCACGAAACACGCGCTGGTGATGCCGATAAAAAAACGGGGTGGCTCGCGAGCCACCCCGTTTTGCTTTGGCGCCAACGACCCCGAAGATCAGCCGAGCAACACCTTCGCGTGATGTGCGAGATGATCCTCGATGAACGTCGAGATGAAGAAATAGCCGTGGTCGTAGCCTTCATGTCGGCGCACCGTGAGCGGCTGTCCGGCGGCCTTGCATGCGGCGTCGAATACGTCCGGGTTCAGTTGCTGGGTCAGAAACTGGTCGGCCATACCCTGATCGACCAATATCCCTTCCGCAAACTTGCGCGTCGCCTTGCCCACGAGTTCGCTCGCGTCGTACTGCTTCCACGCTTCGCGGTCCGCGCCCAGATAGCCGCTGAACGCCTTCTCGCCCCACGGACAACGCGTCGGCGCGGCAATCGGCGCGAACGCCGAAACCGACCGATAGATGTCCGGATTGCGCAGCGCGAGCATCAGCGCGCCGTGGCCGCCCATCGAGTGGCCGAAGATGCCGAGCCGCCCGCCATCGACAGGCAACTCGTTGATGACCGTCTCGCGCAGTTCGTCCCGCACGTACGAGTACATCCGGTAGTGCTTCGACCAGGGCGCCTGCGTCGCGTCGACATAGAAGCCCGCGCCGACGCCGAAGTCCCACGCGTCCGTCTCGCCCGGCGCGCCTGCGCCGCGCGGACTGGTATCCGGCGAGATCAGCGCGATGCCGTGTTGCGCGGCGAAGCGCTGCGCGCCCGCCTTGATCGGAAACGTCTCTTCGGTGCTCGTCAACCCTGCTAGATAGAACAGCGCCGGCACCTTCTTCTGCGACGCCGCTTCAGGCATGAAGACCGAAAAGCGCATCGGCAAACCGATCGCCTTCGACTCATGCTTATAGATACGCTGCGTGCCGCCGAACGACGCGTGCGATTCGATCAGTTCGAGCATCGCGCCACTCCTTTAGTAGATGACAACCGAGCGGATCGACTCGCCCTTCTTCATCAGATCGAAGCCTTCGTTGATCTGGTCGAGCTTCAGGTGGTGCGTGATCAGATCGTCGATGTTGATCTTGCCTTCCATGTACCAGTCGACGATCTTCGGCACATCGGTGCGGCCGCGCGCGCCGCCGAACGCCGAGCCCTTCCACTGACGGCCCGTGACCAGCTGGAATGGCCGCGTGCTGATCTCTTCGCCCGCCGCTGCCACGCCGATGATGAACGACTGACCCCAGCCCTTGTGTGTACATTCGAGCGCCTGGCGCATCAGCGTCGTATTGCCGACGCATTCGAACGAATAGTCCGCGCCGCCATCCGTCAGTTGCACGATGTGATCGACGACGTTCTCGACTTCCTTCGGGTTGATGAAGTGCGTCATGCCGAACTTCTTCGCGAGTTCGACGCGGCCCGGATTGATATCGACACCGATGATCTTGTCCGCACCTACCATTTTGGCGCCCTGGATCACATTCAGGCCGATGCCGCCCAGACCGAACACGACGACATTCGCGCCCGCCTCGACCTTGGCCGAATAGACGACAGCGCCGACCCCCGTCGTCACACCGCAGCCGATATAGCAAACCTTGTCGAACGGTGCGTCTTCGCGGATCTTCGCGACGGCGATCTCCGGCACCACGATGTAGTTCGAGAACGTGGACGTGCCCATGTAGTGGAACAAAGGCTTGCCGTCGAGCGAGAAGCGCGACGTCGCATCGGGCATCAGGCCCTTGCCTTGGGTCGAGCGGATCGCCTGACACAGGTTCGTCTTGCGCGACAGACAGAACTTGCATTGGCGGCACTCGGGCGTGTAGAGCGGAATCACGTGATCGCCCTTCTTCAGCGTGCCGACGCCCGGTCCGACATCGACGACGACGCCCGCGCCTTCATGGCCGAGGATCGCCGGGAAGATGCCTTCCGGATCGGCGCCCGACAGCGTGTAGTAGTCGGTGTGGCAGATGCCCGTCGCCTTCACTTCGATCAGCACTTCACCCGCGCGCGGACCTTCGAGGTCGACTTCTTCGATCGTCAACGGTGCGCCTGCCTTCCATGCGATTGCTGCTTTCGTCTTCATCGTGAATGCTCCTGTGGTTCTGTAGATCCGTTACCTAAAGCTGATGATCTTTGAATCTGTCCGTTACTGTCGTGAACCGTTGCGGCCCGGATTGTCCCGCATGTTCGCGCGCCGCGCTGTGAACATGATCGCGCAAATGCAAGGCGCGTGAATGGCACGCCGCGCCGCGCGATTGTCCTCATGCGACGGCGCATGGCGAGCGCACGTCACGCGGACGGCGACGCGAACCAAGGTTCGACGCGGCCATACAGATCGATAAAGCGCGCATAACGCGCAGCGAGTTCCGTCTCGTCACGCGGCCCGGCGACGCGCGTCGCGGCAGGCGCGAGCGCTGCAAGATCGTCTGCGTTCCAGTGACCCACAGCGATGCCACCGAGCATCGCTGCGCCACGCGCCGCCGCGTTCGGACAATCGACAGCATGCAGTTCGACTTGCAATGCATTGGCGAGCAACTGCCGCCAGCGCGCATCGACGGAACCGCCGCCCGCGAGACGCAGTTCCGGCACGCGCGCGCCGCTTTGCCGGATCGCGTCGAGCCCCGCGCGCAACGAAAACGCGACGCCTTCGAATGCCGCGCGCATCATCGCGCCGCGCGATGTGCCGAGCGCAAGGCCAAGCCATCCGCCGCGCGCGGCCGGATTGAGCCACGGCGTGCGCTCGCCCGTCAGATACGGCAAGAACGTAAGGCCCGGGGCTGCCTCGAACTCGAACGCATCGCGATACGCGTCATTCCATTCATACGACAGCCAGCCACGCACGGCTTCGAGCGCGACACCGACGTTTTGCATCGCGGCCATCCGATACCAGTGATCAGTCGCGGCCCGATAGCGATGCAGACCTGGCGCAGCGTCGGGTTCGTCGGTGGCGAGCACGAGAATCTGGCCGCCCGTGCCCGTGGTGAGCAGCGCGTCGCCGTCGTTTGCAAGGCCGCTGCCGAGCGCTGCGCACGGCGTGTCGCCGGCACCCGTGGCAAGCACGATGCCGGCGCGCAAGCCGAGCGCATTTGCCGATTCGGCGGACAGTGTGCCGCACGCGGCATACGACGCAGCGAGCGGCGCGAACCAGTCGCGCGGCAGCCCGAGCCGTTCGAGCAACGCGTTGTCCCACGCGCCGGATGGATCGGCAAGCGCGGTCGCGCAGGCATCGGAGGGATCGGTTGCGATCGTGCCGCCCAGCCTGAAGCGCAGCCAGTCTTTAGGTTGCAAGGCCCAGCGCGCTGCATGCATCGATTGCGGCTCGTGCTGCGCGACCCATCGCAGCAGCGGGCCGGCCATGCCGGGCGCGACGGGGTTGGGTTGCGGCGCAGGCCATGCATCGAGCAAGGGCAATGCGCGCGTGTCGGGCCAAAGCATCGCAGGACGCACGGCCTTGCCTTGTGCGTCGCTCAGCACGACGCCATGCATCTGACCGGAAAAGCCGACCGCGCGCACAGCACTGCGTTGCGCATCGGGAAAACGCGATGCCGCTTCGCATAGTGCGCGCCACCAGACCTGCGGATCGATTTCCGCCCAGCCGGGGCGCGGCGTATCGATTGCATACGCGACGCTCGTCGCGCATTGCTCGCGGCCTTCGTCGTCGATGATCGCGAGTTTCAGCGAGCCTGTGCCGAGATCGATACCAAGATAGGACATGAATGCGATGCGTTGATCAGGTGGTTGCTGTGGAGGCTATTGCACGCGGGCGCCTGCTTCGCGCGGACCGGGCGACGGACGATCATTTTCACACGTCACCGCCGATTGGCGCGGGTTAACCCACCCCAAACGGAGCGCGCCCCGAAAACGCATTATGTGCGAACCGCAATACACATCATATGGGCACGCGTACGTGGCGACGGCGCGCCGGATTGATGAAATTCCCGCAAGCCACCACGGCACAAGGACTTCCGGCGAATTTCTCCAATCTCGCATAACGTAGCCGTTCCAAATCTGGTCTACGCATATCGCCCCGGCAAAGGTTGAAATAGGAAGCAGTGGTCTTGTCGCGCTTTTTCGTCCCGCATACCTTGGAGTCATCCCAAAACCAGATGTGGAGAGAGACAAGATGCACTCGAACACGGTTCATCCGTGCGACGAGCGACTGCCCTTCGGCCAGTTGCTGACGCTCGGCATTCAGCACGTACTGGTGATGTACGCAGGGGCCGTTGCCGTGCCGCTGATCATCGGCAGCGCGCTCAAGCTGCCGAAAGAGCAAATCGCCTTTCTCATCAGCGCCGACCTCTTTTCCTGCGGTATCGCCACACTGATCCAGACGCTCGGCCTGTGGATCTTCGGCATCCGCTTGCCCGTCATCATGGGTTGCACGTTCGCCGCCGTAGGCCCGATGATCGCGATCGGCACGAATCCCAGTCTTGGCATACTCGACATCTTCGGATCGACGATCGCTGCGGGTGTGATCGGCATCATCGCCGCGCCGATGATCGGCAAGATGCTGCGCTTCTTCCCGCCCGTCGTGGTGGGCGTGGTGATCTCGGTGATCGGGCTTTCGCTGATGGAAGTCGGCATCAACTGGGCGGCGGGCGGCGTCGGCAACCCGGACTACGGCAATCCCGTCTACCTCGGGCTGTCGTTCGTCGTGCTCATGCTGATTCTGCTCATCAACAAGTTCGGCAAGGGCTTCGTCTCCAATATCTCGGTGCTGCTCGGTATCGTGGCGGGCTTCGTGATTGCCGCGCTGCTGGGCCGTGTGAACATGGAAGGCGTGACGAGTGCGCCGTGGGTCGGCTTCGTGATGCCGTTTCACTTCGGCTTGCCGCACTTCGATCCGCTTTCGATCGCGACGATGGTCACCGTGATGTTCGTCACGTTCATTGAGTCGACGGGGATGTTCCTCGCGGTCGGCGACATGGTGGACCGGCCCGTCAATCAGAAGACGCTCGTGCGCGGCTTGCGCGTGGACGGTCTCGGCACGCTGATTGGCGGCCTCTTCAACTCTTTCCCGCATACGTCTTTCTCGCAGAACGTCGGCCTGATCGGCGTGACGGGCGTCAAGAGCCGCTTTGTCTGCGCGACGGGCGGCGTGATTCTCGTGCTGCTCGGCCTGTTCCCGAAGATGGCGCAGGTGGTCGCGTCGGTGCCGTCGTTCGTGCTGGGCGGCGCAGGCATTGTGATGTTCGGGATGGTGGCGGCGAACGGGATCAAGGTGCTCTCGAAAGTCGACTTCGTGAAGAACCATCACAACCTCTTTATCGTCGCGGTCAGCATCGGTCTTGGTCTCGTGCCTGTCGTCTCGCCGCACTTCTTCGCGAAGCTGCCGCCCGCGCTGTCGCCGCTTTTGCATAGCGGCATTCTGCTGGCGTCGGTTTCGGCCGTGGTGCTGAACCTGATTTTCAATGGCGTGAAGGGCGAACGCGCCGCGACTCGCGATATTCGCCGCGCTGGCCACGACTTCGACGGACGCGGCGGCAAAGACGACGCCATTCCGGGCGACGACATGCTGCGTGCCGCCGACATTCACTAACCGATAGCCATAGCCATCTATACCGCGTGCGCATGACCCCGAGTCGTGCGCACGCCGTCAGCCCACCGCACTCCCACCTGCGCGACCATCAGGCGACCAGATTGTTGAAGTGTCGCGTTACCTTCGGCTCCAGGTTGCGAGCCTCCTTCATCAGATTGAGCTGTTTCGCCGACCTCGCGACTTCGAAGACTTCCGGCGCGATATCGTAGTCGCCACGATCGTGCATCCATTCGAGCACGTCCGACAGATGCCACAACGACGTGCTGCCCTCGTGGACAGGCGCGGGGAATTCCGTGGCATGCGATTGCATCAGCTTGCGCATGTTCTGGCGCGATACGCCCGCCACTTCTGCGACATCCGTCAGCCCGACGAAGTCCGGCGCGGCCTCGACCAGCTGCGCCGTGGGCACCGCGCGAAGTACGTCCTTCAACGCGCTCACGAGTGCATGTGTCGCGCTCTTCGCCTCGCGCGCGAACGCGAGTGCAAGCCGCCCCGCTTGACCGACACCCACGGTGGCATCGTCGCAACCCTCGGCCGCGAGACGCTCGACGATCTCGTCGAAATCGCAGTCTTCCGCGCTCAGACGGTACTTCAGCGTGAAGGTGTATTCCATGTTTGCTCCTTTTCCTTCCCTGGTTGCTGCTCCTGTTGCTGCCCGTGCTGATCCTGCTCGCAAGTGCGCCGTTTTGATTCGGCGATCACGCGCAAAGAGATGACCTTCTGACGATGCGGCGCACAGTTCTCGACAATGCGACGCAACGTTCTTGCGTGACCGGTTGCATTGCGCGGCGTGCACCAGATACTGGCGATGCAGAACTCGCCGCATCTGCAATCGGTGTCGTTGTATGGGCAATACATGCGCCCCCAGGCGTGCCCGGTGCCCGTACCAGGCACGACGCGCCAGCCGTTTGCTTCCGCATGGCCGAGCGCCGACTCGATTTCCTTCTTCGAATGACTTCGACGACTCATCAGTAACTCCAGTGTAGAGCGCCCTCAATTAGTTGTCAATTGACAACCACGCTGCGGATCATCAACCTTGGTTGATCCGTACGCGATGCTAACGGCTAACTCTGCTCAAAAACGATCTGGAGAACTGAACTGACCATCTGGACAAGGTTTGTAGGAGAGCGGCTCAAAAAAAAAACGCCACGGCATGCCGTGGCGTTTCGTACTGCAAGAAATGAGAAGCGGCTGTCGCTCGAGCCCGAGACCCTCAGCCCGCCGTCGCCGCCGAAGCGGCAACGGGCGCGCTCGCTGCGCCGTAGTCGACGGGTGCGTCGGCGGGACGCGGCTGTTCGCCCGCGCGTTCGATCCATCCGCCGCCCAGCGCCTTGTACAGATCGACGAGGTTCGTCAGGCGCGCCGTGCGTGCCGTGATGAGCGACCGCTGCGCGTCGTACAGGCCGGTCTGCGCGGTCAGCACGGCGAGATAGCTGTCGACGCCGTTTCGGTAGCGCAGGTCCGACAGATCGAGACGGCGCTGTTCCGCAAACGTGTTGCGCTCGAGCGCCGCGATCTGCTGATCGTACGTGCCGCGCGCGGCCAGGCCGTCCGCGACTTCGCGGAATGCGGTCTGGATCGCCTTCTCGTACTGCGCGATCTGGATATTCTTCTGTACCGTCGCGAGATCGAGGTTCGCCTTGTTCGCGCCGCCTTCAAAAATCGGCAGCGTGATCTGCGGCGCAAAGCTCCACGCCGCCGAGCCCGGCTTGAACAAGCCGCCAAGCGTCGGGCTCAGCGTGCCGAAGCTGCCCGTCAGCGAGACGCGCGGGAAGAACGCCGCGCGCGCCGCGCCGATATTCGCGTTCGCCGCGAGCAGGTTCTGCTCGGCTTCGGCGATATCGGGACGGCGCGTCAGCAGATCCGACGGCAAACCGGCGGGGATGTCGGTCAGCAGGTCCTGGTCGTTGAGCGCGAGACCTCCCGGAAGATCGCGCGGCAACGGCTCGCCGACCAGCAGGACCAGCGCATTCTCAGCCTGTGCGCGCAGACGCACCTGCGACTGCAGATCCGCTTTCGCCTGCTCGACGACCGTCTCAGCCTGACGCAGATCCAACTCAGAACCCGTGCCCGTGTCGTACTGCAGCTTTGTGATGCGATACGACTCTTGCGCGGTCTTGAGCGTGTTCTCCGTGACTGTCAGCAGATCGTCAAAGGCCAGCACGTTCAGATACTGATCCGCCACCGACGCAACCAGCGCGATCTCCGCCGCCTTGCGCGCCTGCGCCGTCGACAGATACTGCGCCAACGCCTGGTCCTTCAGGCTGCGGATGCGGCCGAAGAAGTCGATTTCCCACGAAGCGTTCAGGCCAACCGAATACTGGTTGGAGATCGTCTGGTTGAGGAACGACAGGTCCTTCGGCGTGCGCGATTTCGACTGTGACGCGGACGCGTCGAGCGTCGGCATCAGCGCCGCGCGCACGATCTGATACTGCGCGCGCGAGGCCTCGATGTTCAGCACCGATACGCGCAGATCGCGGTTGTTCTTCAGCGCGATCTCGATCAACTGTTGCAGGCGCTGATCGACGAAGAAATCGCGCCAGCCGATGTCGACGGCCGCCTGTCCGCTCGCCGAGCGCGCACCCGCGCCGGGAACCGGCTGCGTCGCGTAGACTCCGTCGCTCGGGAAGGCACCCGACACGGGCGCAGCCGGCTGGTGGTACTTCGGCTCCATCGTGCAGCCCGCGGCGACCAGCGCGACGGCCACTGCCATCAAAGAATATTTAGGCATCTCAATGTCCTTAGCTGGCGTTGCCCGGGCCGCTGCCACCCTGCGGGTCATGCGGATGGTGCTCGTTGTAGTGCTTCATCGCTTCGTCCGGGTCTTCCTTGTCGCCGGTGAACTTCGCGCGAATCACGACGAAGAACATCGGGATCATGAAAATCGCGAGGAAGGTCGCCGTCAGCATACCGCCGATCACGCCCGTACCGATCGCGTGCTGGCTTGCCGAGCCCGCGCCGTTACTGATCGCGAGCGGCAGCACGCCGAGAATGAACGCGAGCGACGTCATCAGGATCGGGCGCAGCCGCAGACGCGCCGCTTCGAGCGCCGCTTCCACCGGGCCCATGCCTTCGCCCTGCTGCAACTCGCGCGCGAACTCGACGATCAGAATCGCGTTCTTCGCGGACAGACCCACCGTAGTCAGCAGACCAACCTGGAAGAACACGTCGTTTTCCAGCCCGCGCAGCGTCGCGGCGAGCAGCGCGCCCAGCACGCCGAGCGGCACCACCATGATCACCGAGAACGGAATCGACCAGCTTTCATACAGTGCGGCCAGACACAGGAACACGACGAGGATCGAGATGCCGTAGAGGATCGGCGCCTGCGAACCGGACTGGCGTTCCTGGAACGACAGGCCCGTCCATTCGTAGCCGATACCCGCCGGCAGCTTCGCCGCGAGCGCTTCCATCGCCGTCATCGCCTGACCCGTCGATTTGCCCGGCGACGCCTGGCCCTGGATTTCGACAGCCGAGATACCGTTGTAGCGTTCGAGCTTCGGCGAACCGTAGGTCCACTGGCCGCTTGCGAACGACGAGAACGGCACCATCGTGCCTCCCGAGTTGCGCACGTACCAGTCGTTCAGGTTTTCCGGCGTCATGCGGAAACGCGGGTCGGCCTGCACGTACACCTTCTTGATCCGGCTGTCCGTATCGAGGAAGTTGTTCACGTACTGCGACGCCCACGCAATCGAGAACGTCTGGTCGATGGCCGCGAGGCTCACGCCTTGCGACGCCGCCTTCTCGTGATCGATCGACACCTTGAACTGCGGCGTGTCGTTCAGGCCGTTCGGACGCACCTGCGCGAGCATCGGGTCCTTCCCTGCCATGCCGAGCAGCTGGTTGCGCGCCGCCATCAGCTTTTCGTGGCCGAGACCCGCGCGGTCCTGCAGTTCGAAGTCGAAGCCCGACGCCGTACCCAGTTCGGGAATCGACGGCGGATTGACCGGGAACACGGTCGCGTTCTTGTAGCCGACGAAGTGCATGAACATCCGGCCCACCAGCGCCTGCACCTTCTGGTTGGCATGCTGGCGTTCCGCGTAGTCCTTCATCCGCACGAACACGAGACCGGCGTTCTGGCCGCGGCCGGCAAAGCTGAAGCCGTTCACGGTGAAGGTCGATTCGACGATGCTCTTTTCATCGTTCAGCAGATAGTCGGACACGTCCTTCAACGCGCGCGCGGTGGTTTCCTGCGTCGAGCCCGACGGCGTCTGCACCAGCACGAACATCGTGCCCTGGTCTTCATCCGGCAGGAACGACTTCGGCAGACGCGCGAACAGCAGACCCACCGCGACGATCACCACCAGATAGATGATGAGCCAGCGGCCCGAGCGCTTGATCACGTGATGCACGCCCGAGTGATACTTGTCGCGGCTCTTGTCGAAGTTGCGGTTGAACCAGCCGAAGAAACCCTTCTTCTCTTCGTGATGGCCCTGCGGAATCGGCTTGAGGATCGTCGCGCACAGCGCCGGCGTCAGAATCAACGCGACCAGCACGGACAGCACCATCGCCGCGACGATGGTCAGCGAGAACTGACGGTAAATCGCGCCGACCGAACCGCCCGAGAACGCGACGGGAACGAACACGGCGGACAGCACCAGCGCCACGCCGATCAGCGCGCCCGTGATCTGGTCCATCGCCTTGCGAGTTGCCTCGCGTGGCGACAAGCCCTCTTCCGACATCACCCGCTCGACGTTCTCGACCACCACGATCGCATCGTCCACCAGCAGGCCGATCGCGAGCACGAGACCGAACATCGACAGCACGTTGATCGAGAAGCCGACGGCGCTCATGATCGCGAACGTGCCGAGCAGCACCACCGGCACCGCGATCGTCGGGATCAGCGTGGCGCGCAGGTTCTGCAGGAACAGGTACATGACCAGGAACACCAGCACGATACCTTCGAGCAGCGTCTTGACCACTTCTTCGATCGACAGACGCACGAACGGCGTCGTGTCGTACGGATACTTCACGACGAGACCGTGCGGGAAGTATTTCGACAACTGGTCGATCTTGTCGCGCACGGCCTTCGCCGTCGCCAGCGCATTCGCGCCCGTCGCCAGCTGGATACCGAAGCCCGCCGTCGGCTGACCGTTGTACTTGGTGTCGAAGTTGTAGTTTTCGCCGCCCAGATCGATGTGCGAGACGTCCTTGAGGCGCACCTGCGAACCGTCCTGGTTCACCTTCAGCAGGATGTTGCCGAACTGCTCGGGCGTGGTCAGCAGCGTTGCTTCGCTGATCGTCGCCTGCAGCAACTGGCCCGGCACCGACGGCGTGCCGCCGAGCGAGCCGCCCGCCACCTGGACGTTCTGCGCCTGCAGCGCGGCCTGGACATCCACCGGCGTGAGGCCGAAGTTGGTCAGCTTGTTGGCGTCGAGCCAGATCCGCATCGCGTACTGCGTGCCGAACAGCGTGACGGTACCCACGCCGTCGATACGGCTAACGGGGTCCTGTACGTTCGACGCGACATAGTTCGCGAGGTCGTACTTGTTCATGCTGCCGTCGGTCGACACGAACGCCATCACCAGCAGGAAGCTGCTGCTCGACTTCGTCACCTTCGTGCCGAGCTGCTGCACCGCTTGCGGCAGCAGCGGCGTCGCGAGCTGCAGCTTGTTCTGCACCTGAACCTGCGCGATGTCGGGGTTGGTGCCCGCCGCGAACGTCAGCGTGATGGTGGCCGTGCCCGAATCGTCCGAAGTCGACGACAGGTACAGCAAGTGGTCGAGGCCGCTCATCTGCTGCTCGATCACCTGCGTGACGGTGTTTTCAACCGTCTTCGCCGATGCGCCCGGATACGTCGCGCTGATCTGCACGGCCGGCGGCGCAATCGTCGGATATTGCGCGACCGGCAGCGTGAAGATCGACGCCAGACCCGCCAGCATCAGAATGATGGCGATCACCCACGCAAAGATCGGGCGATCGATAAAAAACTTTGCCATGAAACAGGCTCCCTTTGATTACGCGCCCGATGCAGCAGAGGCCGCGGCCGCGCCGCTGGCTGGCTGTGCGGCGGCCGGAGCCGACGCGGCTGCGTCCGAAGCGGGCGACGGCGGCAGTTGCGCCGGCACGGCCTTGGCCGTTGCACCCGGACGCACCTTGTCGACGCCGTTCAAGATCACGCGGTCGCCCGCATTCAGGCCGCTTTCGACCACCCAGTACTGGCCGTACGTCGCCGTGGCCTGCAGCGTGCGCAGCTCGACCTTGTCTTCCTTATTGAGGACGAGCGCCGTCGGCTGGCCCTTCTGGTCGTGCGTGACGCCGATCTGCGGCACCAGCAGCGCGCTTTCGTTGACGCCTTCCTCGATGCGCGCGCGCACGAACATGCCCGGCAGCAGCACGTGATCCTTGTTCTGGAAGATCGCGCGGATCGTCACGGAGCCCGTGGTCTGGTCGACGGTGACGTCGGTGAACTGCAGCTTGCCCTTCTCCGAATAGACGCGGCCGTCTTCTAGCACCAGTTCGACCTTCGCGGCGTCCGGGCCCGAGGTCTTCAGCCGGCCAGCCTGGATTTCGCGGCGCAGCTTCAGGCCCGCGAGGCTCGACTGCGTAACGTCGACGTAGACGGGATCGAGTTGCTGCACGGTCGACATCAGCGTCGCCTGGCTCGCCTGCACGTAGGCGCCCGGCGTCACCTGCGAGATACCGACCTGACCCGTGACGGGTGACACGACGTCCGTATAGCCGAGGTTGATCTGCGCGGTATCGACAGCGGCCTTGCCGGCTGCGACATCGGCGGCCGCCTGGCCTTCGGATGCGACGGCGTTGTCGTAGTCCTGCTTCGACACCGCGTTCGCCGCGACCAGCACCTTGAAGCGATTGGCCTGCGCAGTGGTCGACGCGAGGTTCGCCTGCGCCTTCGCGAGCGATGCCTTCGCGTTGTTCAGCGCCGCGATGTATGGCGCCGGATCGATCTTGTACAGACGCTGGCCGGCCTTGACCTGCGTGCCTTCCGTGAACTCGCGGCGCAGCACGATGCCGTCGACCCGCGCGCGCACCTGCGCGACGAGGTATGCGCTGGTGCGGCCCGGCAATTCGGTGACGACGGGCACGGCGTGCGGCTGGACCGTGACGACGCCGACTTCAGGGGTTTGAGGCGGAGGTGCTGATTGTTTTTGTCCGCATGCTGCCAGCATTACGGCAGCCGTCGCGGCAGTGAGTAAGCGGAATGGAACCCGTTCGACGCGCATGGAGCGACCTCTGTCAAAGACTGAGAAGGAAAAAGTGCGTGCATCTCTCTCCGGAGAAGGCTGCGCAAATTGGCGTCTCGAAGACGCCATGACCGGACGCTCACGAATGCTTTTCCTGCGGGTGCATTCACTGCGAAATGCGCCAAACCGGGAAATGCTGCACCGCGCTGCCCATCTCTTGAGACAGCGCAAAAATGCTTGCAAAGACAACAGTGACGGATCTTAACCGTTCACCCAAACGTAAGCCATCCGATCGATGGGGTGCTATTATATATACATTCATGAATGCACGTAAAAGTGTGTTAAACCGGGAAAAAGGGTTTCCTCCGGAAGATCTGCCAGGCATTAACGTGCGCGCGGAATGATCTTTATCAGGCGCGTTTAAAAACGTCAGGGGAAACCCCGCATTTATTGCAGGGCAATACGAATGGTCCGTCGAACCAAGGAAGAAGCGCAGGAGACGCGCACCCGCATCCTCGATGCAGCAGAACAGGTGTTTTCGGAGAAAGGCGTATCGCGGACTTCGCTGGCCGACATCGCGCAGACGGCGGGCGTCACGCGTGGCGCGATCTACTGGCACTTCGCCAACAAGGGTGAGCTCTTCACGGAAATGTTCGACCGCGTGCTGCTACCGCTCGACGAACTGAAAGCCGCTTCCGTCGATCCCAACGAGGCCGATCCGCTCGGCCGCCTCATCGATATCTGCACCGTCTGTCTGCGCGACACCGCGAACGACCCGCATCGCCGCCGGGTGTTCGACATCCTGTTTCACAAGTGCGAGTTCGTCGAGGAAATGGGCCCCGTGATGGCGCGCTATCAGAACACGATGCGCGAGAGCCTCGCGAGCATCCAGGCGGGCATGCGCAACGCGATTTCCAAAGGACAGCTGCCCGCCGACATGAACGTGCCCGTGGCGGCGTCGATGGTGCACGCGTTCATCAGCGGATCGTTGAAGGACATGCTGTTCGTGCCGGAAGTGCTGGACTTCGGCCGGCATGCGCGGCAGATGGTCGAAAGCATGATCGATGCGTTGCGCAGCCCGGCGCTGCGCATGGGCGCCTGAGAGCGGTTTCCTGTTTCACAGCGGCGCCCAGCCCTGAAAGCTGACGCGCCGCACAGGCGCCGGCAAGCCGGCCGCCCTTTTACCTTCATTTTCCGTTCACTCAGGCTGCCGTCTTCGCACGCGCCTTCTGGTTCGATGCATAGATCGAGCCGCGTTCCAGCTGACCACCCGACTGCACGGCCCCGATCCATTGCTGCGTGCTCGCGACGGCCGCGAAGCGCGACTGCAACACGACGCTGAACACGCGATGGATTTCCTCGGCGCTCGCCAGACCCGCGCTGTTTTCATATGGCACGGAACCCGTCGCGTCGTGCAGGAACTCGACGGCGAGGCCCATGTGCAGCGCGTGAACGATTGTCGACGCGTCGCAGTTGTGCGTCATGTAGCCGACCACGGTGAGCGTGTCGATCTCGCGCGCGGCGAGCCAGTCCGCCAGATCGGTGTCGGTGAACGCGCTCGGCAGCGCTTTCTCGACGTGGTGATCGTACTTGCGCGATGCGACCACGCCATGCAGTTCCGCGCCTTCGCTGCCGCGCGCAAAGATCGGCGAGCCGGGCGGCGTGAAGTTCTGCACGACGACGACGGGAATCTGCGCAGCGTGCGCCGCATCGATCGTGCGGCCGATGTTCGCGAGCGACGTCTGCACGTCCGGGTATTCGATCGGCAGGTCGCCCGTCACGTATTCGTTCTGGACATCGATGACGATCAGGGCTCGGCGGGGCGTCGGCATGGCAACTCTCCTTGATGGTTGAAGTCTGCGGCTGGCGGTTGCAGCCGCGATGTGCGCATTGTTCGCGTTCCGTCCATCGCGCGACAGTGACCCGAATGACAATTTTCGCTAGGATTGGGCCATTCGCATTTTCGAACGGGAGGCCGCGATGGCCCGCTCCGCTGTCCGCGCCGCTGCAACGCCTGTGTCAAAGGCTGCTTCAAAACCAGCGAAGCAGCGGACATCCCGCGCGAGTCCTCAACGCCGGGAAACGCAGACGTGCCGGACCGCCCCGAAGACACCGCATGTCGTCGCGGCCGTCGCCTTCGACGGCATCAGCCCGTTCCACCTGTCCGTGCCGTGCGTCGTGTTCGCCGAGGATCGCAGCGACGGCGGCGTGCTCGGCTTCGAGTTCCGGGTCTGCTCGATCGACCCCGGGCCACTTTCGACGACAGCCGGCTTTTCGATCGCCGCGACGCACGGTCTCGACGCGCTCGCCGACGCCGACACGATCATCGTTCCCACCTGGCGCGATCCTGACGAAGCGCCGCCCCCAGCGCTGCTCGACGCATTGCGCGCCGCGCACGCACGCGGCGCGCAACTGGTCGGCCTGTGTCTCGGCGCCTACGTGCTCGCCGCCGCGGGCCTGCTCGACGGACGTCCGGCGACCACGCACTGGGCGTGGGCCGCCGACTTCGCGCGGCGCTTCCCGGACGTGAAGGTCGATCCGCAGGTGCTGTATGTCGACGACGGCGACATTCTCACGTCGGCGGGCACGGCGGCGGGGCTCGATTGCTGTCTGCATGTGGTGCGCAAGCTGTGCGGCGCGCAAAGCGCGAACTACATCGCGCGGCGCCTCGTCGTGCCGCCGCATCGTCAGGGCGGCCAGGCGCAATACGTCCAGCAGCCCATGCCGCCCGACCTGCGCGGCGACCGATTGTCCGCGCTGCTCGACTGGGTGAACGGCACGCTCGACGCGCCGCATACCCTCGATTCCCTCGCCGGGCGCGCCGCAATGAGCCGCCGCACGTTCACGCGGCACTTCAAGGCCGCGACGGGAACGACCGTGAGCGCGTGGCTGCTGGCGCAACGGCTCGCGCGCGCGCAGCAGCTGCTCGAAAGCACCGACGAGTCGATCGAGTCGATTGCGGGAATGGCGGGATTTGGCTCGACGGCGTCGCTGCGCCAGCATTTCACTGACGCGTTCAGGACGTCGCCGTCCGCATGGCGCAGAGAGTTTCGCGGCGTGTGAGCCGCCGCGCGCACAGCGAAGGTAAAGACTAGCCTTGCGTGAAATACCGCGCCACGTAGAGCAGCAGCGCGACGAAGAAAATCATCGCCGCCCACGCCCAGTTCGGCAGCACATGCGGATCATGCTCGTGATGCAGGCCGTGCAGCAGCGAATGCGCGGCGCGGCCCGTCAGCGTGCTGCCTTGATGATGGTCGTGCAGCCGCGCACGGCGCGCCACGCCCGAAAGGCTGATCGGCCGCAGAAACACATGCTGGCGCCGCCCTTGCGTGCCCGTCGCGCGATTCGGCCCTTTGCCGTGCTTCGCCTGGACGACGGCGCAGAACTCGGTGAAGAAGTCGTCGGCCAGCTCGTGCAGCGCGTTTTCGATCTGCCGCGAGGGCAGTTGCGCGAGCGGTCCCGTCGACGTCGCCCACACTGAATAGTCGATGCGCGTGCTCGGGCCACGGCCAGGAAGATGCAGATGGAGATGATCGTCGGTGCGCAGCGACACGTCGATCTGTCCGCGCAGTGAGCCAACGCCCTCGGCGCGCGCCTTGAAGTTGAGCGTGCGATGCGGCTTTGCGCTGTTCACGCCGTCCTCGCTCGCGACGTGCGCACGTATGTGATAGTGCGCGCGCAACGGTCCGAGCGGCACCGTCATCGCCAGCAGATATTCGCCGCCCTGGAGCCGGCGCAAGGACTCGCAATTGTCGAGACTCGCGCGCAGCAACGCGAGATCCTGCAGCGCGTCCCAGACTTCGGACGGCGCCAGCGGCACTCTCAACGCGTCGTTCAATTCCATGGCAGCCTCCCCGATAACCGTGCGACGGCGGGATCAGGATGTCTGATCGATGCGGTCGACACTCGATGCGTAAAACGCAAGATACCCCGCGATCTGCTTCACCCGCTCCAGTGGGTTTTCGTAGCTCCAGACTGCATTCTCGATCGTCTCGTCTTCCGTTCGCAGATGGTAGTACGACGCTTCACCCTTGAACGGGCAGTGCGACGTGTGAGTCGATCGTTCGAGCCGCGCCATGTTGACGTCGGCCCGTGGAAAATAAAACACTTCGGGACAGCCTGTCTCGCACAGCGTGAACCCGGCATGCGTGTCCGCGAACGTCACGCCCTGGTGGATCACCCGTACCCGATGCCGGTTGGCCTTGATGGAAATCGTATGCCCCGCTTCGGCGTCGCCTCCGTGCGCTGGCGCACCGCCAGATGCATGGCCGCCGTGCCCGGCGCTACCGCTGTCCGCGTCTTCGGCGCTTCCGCCGGATGGGGCATCGTTCATGTGATCCGCTCCGCTGCTGGCACGTTCGCGCACGCTCCGATCAGCCGCCTGGCTGAATCGTCAGCCCGGCACCCTTGGCACGCGCGCGTCGTTGTCATTGTGCGGCGCGCGTCTTCCGGTCTGCGCAGCGTCGGCTCCGAAATGCGGAAGCCACGGAGCGTGTCCGTGGCTTCATTATTGACCAAACGCGCCGCGATTGCGCGGCCTTCGTTAGGGCATCGGGTCTCTACCGATTGCAGCGGCGCGCGCGTTGCGTCGCGGCCGTTACGAGCGGCGCGGCGGCGGATCGACGCGTGCATTCCCGCCTCATTGCGCCTCGTTTCCGCCGCCTTTTTGCCCGTTTCTTTCGCGTCGCTTACTGCGACTTCCAGTAGAACGCGGCCTTTGCCGTACCCTTTGCCGGAATGGTGATGGGCTTCGACTGATCGTTTTCCTTGTACGCGGCGTGCACCGTGTAGCGGCCCGGGCGCAGCTTCACCAGCATGTACGGCCCGCGCGACGTGGTGTCGAGCACGCTGCCACCGTGCGCGTCGACGATCTTCACCTTCACATCGGCGAGATAGTCCGAACCGGGGCCCGTGAAGCGCAGCGACAACGGCCACTGGCTCTGCGCGGACTGCAGCGCCTTCGATTCATCGAGGCCGACGCCGCCCGACGTGTACGACACGTCGCCCTGTTGCTGCACTTGCGGCAGGCCTTCGCCGTTGACATTGCCCGCGCTGGTGCTATCCGAGGTGGTACCGCCCGTGACTTCGCTTGCCTGCTGCGCGTACGCGCCGCCCGACAGGCCGAGCGTGAGAACTGTCGCTGCCGCAACCGAAACGGCGCGGGCGACGATATGACGATGAGTCATTGCGTGGCTCCTTGTTGGGCAAACCAAACGGTTCTAACGCGTATCCAGACGCAATCTGCATGCCCATCCCGCCCCATCAAGTCCGACAAACAGAACAGGCCCGAAAATCGGGCCTGTTCTGTTCGCAACGCGCGTCGTGCGCGAGCTGCAAACCTTCCATTTTTTCCATCACCGGCAGCTTTTACCGGCCGGCGCCCTCGGCACCGGCCAGCACGGCGAGTTTCCGGCCTCAACCGAGATCGACGGGCACGAAGATCTGCGAGTTGTCGCGCTGGATCAACAGCGCGATGCTATTGCCCGCCGCCGACACCGCCTGCTTCAACTGGTCGATGCTCGATACCGACCGCCCGTTGACGGCCAGAATCACGTCGCCCGGCTGGATGCCGGCGCTGGCGGCCGCGCCGCTCGCATCCTGCACCAGCAGACCATGCGACACGGAGGCGCCGCTCTTTTCCTGCGGCGTGAGCGGACGCACGGCAACGCCAAGGCGCCCTTGCATCTGCGCCGGGCCGCTGTCGGCGTTCGATGCAACTTTCGCGTCCGACAGCGAGCCGATCGTCACCTTCAGATCCTTGGTCGACTTGTCGCGCCACACCTGGACGTTAGCCTGCGTGCCCGGCGCGATGCCCGCGATCTGCGACGGCAGCGCCGACGAGTCCGCAACATCGACGCCGTTCACCGACAGGATCACGTCGCCCGGCTCCAAGCCTGCCTTCGCGGCCGGACCGCCCGGATCGACGGAACTCACGAGCGCGCCTTGCGGCTTCTTCATGCCGAACGAATCCGCGAGCGTCTGGTTCACGCTCTGCACGGCGACGCCAAGACGGCCGCGGCTCACGTGGCCCGTTTTGACGAGATCGTCCTTGACCTTCATCGCCTCATTGATCGGGATAGCGAACGAAAGGCCCTGGAAGCCGCCCGTCTGCGAATAGATCATTGAGTTGATGCCGATCACTTCGCCTTGCAGATTGAACAGCGGGCCGCCCGAATTACCCGGATTCACAGGCACGTCGGTCTGGATGAACGGTGTGTAGTTCTCGTCCGGCAAGGAGCGCGACTTCGCGCTGATGATGCCCGACGTCACGGTGTTATCGAAGCCGTATGGCGAGCCGATCGCGACGACCCACTGGCCGACCTTGCTCGAGCGCGGATCGCCGATCTTCACCGTCGGCAGGTCCTTCGCGTCGATCTTCAGCACGGCGACGTCCGACTGCTTGTCCGCGCCGACCACTTTTGCCTTGTACTCGCGCTTGTCAGTGAGCTTGACGGTGACGACGTTCGCGCCGTCGACGACGTGCGCGTTGGTCAGCACATAGCCGTCGCTGCTGATGATGAAGCCCGAGCCGAGGCTCGCGCTCGGACGGTCGCCGTCATCGCCACCACTGCCGCCACCATTGGGGCCGCCCGGCATCTGGCCGAAGAAGTGACGGTAGAACTGATAGAACGGATCACTCGGATCGATGGGAAGCTGACCGCTGTTATTGCCGTTGCCGCCGCGCATCGCCGTCTGCTTCACGACATGCTTCGCGCTGATGTTGACGACCGCGGGGCCATACGTTTCGACGAGGCCCGAGAAATCGGGAATGCCCGTTTTCGCCGCGGCTTCCGCAGGCATCATCGCGGCGGCCGCGGGCGAGATCACCTGGGGCGCGGGCACATCGCGATGACCGGCCACGTAGCCCGCCGACAATGCGATAACGACGGCCGCTGCAACGGCGCTACGGGTCAGTATTTTTGCTTGCATCGTGTACTCCTGATTGGGAGAGTTGACTCTTTGATGAGTCGAAGAGTACGTGGCGTCGCTTAAATCAATCTTAAACAATGCCAACTAGATGAAAGCCTTGCGCAAACCCTTGCTGGACGGGCGATTCAGAAACGCACGTTGACCCGCAGACCGCCCGACGCGGAGTCGTCGAGTGTGACTTTCGCGTGATGCTGAAGCGCGATGCGCCGCACGATAGCGAGACCGAGGCCGCTGCCTGCAACGTCGGTTCGCGCGCGATTCGCCCCCGCGCCAACGCGGTAGAAGCGGTCGAATACGCGGTCGCGTTCGTCGGGCGGAATGCCGGGGCCGCTGTCGGCGATCTGCACGAGCGGCCGGCCATCGTCGACACGCAGGCAGACATCGACACGTCCGCCGTCCGGCGTGTATTTGGTTGCGTTGTCGATCAGGTTGTTGAGCATCACGCGCAGCGATTCCGCATCGCCTGTGACGATTGCGGGCTCGCTAGCCTCGATGCCGAGATCGACGCCGCGCTTCTGCGCGAGCGGCAGATATGCAGTCACGCATTCATGCACGAGCGCGTCGAGATCGACACTGCCCGTTGCCGCGTGTCCATCCGGCTCGGAACGCGCGAGCGCGAGTAGCTGCTCGGCAAGACGCGTCGCGCGCGTGACGCCCGCCTGCAGATCGTGCAGCGCTTCGCGGCGCTCGGTTTCGTCGTGCGCGCGCGCCACCAGTTGCGACTGGATCTGCACGGCGGCGAGCGGCGTGCGCAGTTCGTGCGCGGCATCGGCGACGAAGGCTTTTTGCGTATCGAGCGCAATGGCAAGCCGTTCCAGCAGGCCGTTCAACGCGCGCACGAGCGGCTGCACTTCGAGCGGCAGGCGCGAATCGGGCAATGGATCGAGCGCTTCGGGATGACGCGTATCGAGCGCGCCCGTGACGCGCCGCAAAGGCGCGAGCCCGCGCCCGACCACGCCCCACACCGCGACGCCCATCAGCGGCAACAGCACGATCAGCGGCCACAGCGTGCGCAGCGCGACGTTCGCCGCGAGCCGGTTGCGCACCGACAGCGGCTGCGCGAGCTGCACGACGTTATCGCCGACGATCGCGCCATACACGCGCCAGTCGCCGCGCTCGGTACGCTCCGTCGAAAAACCGAGTTCGGCGCGCGGCGCGAGCGGCGCACGCGGATGCGAGTAGTACATCAGCACGCCGTTGCGATTCCAGATTTGCAGCACGATGCCTTCGTCGCCTGTATCGCGCGAACTGAGCACCTGCGAGAACGGCTCGGCGGGCAGCGCAGCGGCGATTTCCTGCAACTGGTAATCGAATAGTTCGTTGGCTTCGGCGAGCGCCTGACGGTAGATCAGCCAGCCCGCAATGCCGACGCCGAGCAACACGATAGCGAGCAGCCAGAACAGCAATTGACGGCGAATCGAACGCATCGTGTCAGGCTTCCTTGGCGATCATGTAACCGAGACCGCGCACGTTGCGTATCAGTTCCGCGCCGAGCTTCTTGCGCAGCGCGTGAATGTAGACCTCCACGGTATTGCTGCCGATCTCCTCGCCCCAGCCGTACATCTTCTCTTCGAGCTGGCTCTTCGACAGCACCGCGCCCGGGCGCGCGATCAGCGCGGCGAGCAACGCGAACTCGCGCGCGGACAGCGCGACGGGCGCGCCGTCGAGCGTCACCTGATGCGAGGCGGGATCGAGCGTGAGATTGCCGTGTCGGATCGTCGATTCGCTGCGCCCAGACTGGCGGCGGATCAGCGCGCGCATCCGCGCGCCGAGTTCGTCGAGATCGAACGGTTTCACGAGGTAGTCGTCGGCGCCCGCGTCGAGTCCTTTTACGCGATCCGCGACGGCGTCGCGCGCGGTGACGATCAGCACGGGCAACTGATGGCCGCGTGCACGCAGTGTGCGCAGCACATCGAGGCCGTCGCGCTTCGGCAAGCCGAGATCGAGCAGCACGAGATCGTAAGGCTGGCCCGCGACCGCGTTCAACGCCGATTCGCCGTCCTGCACCAGGTCTACCGCGAAGCCTTCGCCGCGCAGCGCCTTGCGCACGCCCTCCGCGATCATCCGGTCGTCTTCAACGAGAAGTATGCGCATCGCTATCCATCCGCTCCGGCTGTTCCGGCACTCACGTCCCGGCCATGTGTTTTCGATGCCAGCATTCTAGCGCCCGAGTGCTTTTTTCATCCCTGATGCATGCTGGCTGCATATCGGCTTTGCACGCTGCGCCGCGATTGAGTGACGCGCACGAAACACACGGCATCATTTTTTTCGCGACGTCATCGCAACTCTCTACAATGAGCGCTTTTGCACGACGCAGCTGATTTTGCAGGCCTCGCGTGACATTCGCTGCGCTCGTTGCCCTTGCATTTGCCTTTCCGCGCCGCCCGCCGCGCATCGCTATTTCGCCGCTATTTCGCTGCTTTTTGCCGATCCTGTCCGTACATGCCGCTCGCCTTCGTTTCACTTGCTTCGTCGTATGCCCGTTCGCTCGGGCGCCGCTTCAGGACGTTGACGTCCGCGCACGCTGATCCGGCGGCTGCGCTGCCCAAAACCGGTCGCGCCGCGAAACCGTCGCCGTTTTCGCATTCGCACCGCCGCGCCGCTGCGCGCGCCGCCGCCGTACTGTTCGCGTGCGCCGCGCTCGCCGTCGCCGCGCCCGCCGACGCGCGCAAGAAAGCGCAGCAACCCGCCGTCAACGTCACCACCGTATTGCCACCTGCCGTGATGGCGGGCCTGCAGCGCGCGCATGTGCCGCTGTCGTCGATCAGCGTGGTCGTCGAGAAGGTCGGCGACCGCACGCCCGTGCTCGCGCTGAACGCCGGCAAGCCGATGATGCCCGCGTCGACGATGAAACTCGTCACGACCTACTCGGGACTGTCGCTGCTCGGCCCCGACTACCGCTGGAAGACGACGGCGTACGCGCAGGGCAACATCGACGGCAACGGTGTCCTGCACGGCAATCTGTACATCCAGGGCACGGGCGACCCGAAGCTCGTGCCCGAAGAACTGATCGACCTGGTCCAGAAGATTCACAAGGCGGGCATCACGGGCATCGATGGCGCGCTCGTGCTCGACAAACGCTTCTTCGATCCATCTACTCGTGATCTGCCCGCATTCGACAGCGACGTCAATTCGCCCTATAACGTCGGCCCCGATCCGCTGCTGTACGCGTTCAAGTCACTGTCGTTCACGATGTCGCCATCCGAGGACGGCAAGGTGCAGATCGACGTGCTGCCCGCGCTCGCACAATTGCAGATCGACAATGAATTGCATGCGACGCGCGGCCCGTGCCGCGGCGAGCTCGTGACGCCCGCCGTCACACCGGCGGCGAATGGCGTGGTCAATGCGTCGTTCATCGGCGACTATCCGCTGCGCTGCGGCGAGCGCACCGTCAACGTGGCCGTGCTCGATCACACGACGTTCTTCGCGGGCGGCTTCCTTGCGCTGTGGCAGCAGACGGGCGGCACGTTCAACGGTACGACGCGCGAAGGCGCCGTACCCGTCGATGCAAAACTCGTCGCGACGCATCAGGGGCCGATGCTGTCCGACATCGTTCGCGACATCAACAAGTTCAGCAACAACACGATGGCGCGCAATCTGTTTCTGACGATCGGCGCCGTCATGAACCGGCCGCCCGCGACGCCCGCGAAGTCGGCGGAAGCAATCGAATCGTTCCTGCATCGCAGCGCGATGCCGATGGAATATCTGAGCCTCGACAACGGCTCGGGCCTTTCGCGCGACGAGCACATTACCGCGCTCGCACTCGCCGATCTGCTGCAAAGCGCGAACACCAGCCCCGTCGCGCAGGTGTTCGTCGATTCGCTGCCTATCGTCGGCGTGGACGGCACGATGCGCAACCGCCTGACTTCGAAGCCAGTGAACGGCAACGCGCACATCAAGACGGGCACGCTGCGCGACGTGCGCGCGATCGCAGGCTATGTCGCATCAGCCGATGGGCAGAGCTATGTCGTCGTCAGCCTGATCAACGATCCACACGCGGAAGCCGCGCGCACCGCGCATGACGAACTGCTCGAATGGGTGTACCAGGGACCGTCTGCGATGCTCGCCAGCACCGTCGCGCCGGCCACGACAGATGCCCCGGACGAGCCGCGTCGCAAGATCAGGAAAAACCCTCAGAAGCGCGGCGCGCACTGAGGATTCCTTCTATTGAAGCGGTGCGCGACGCGCCGCGAGGCGTTGTACGCTGTCGGGCAGTATGAAAAAGGCGCAGACAAACAAGCATGACGGCGCGCGCGACAGGCGCCGCATGATGAACAGCGCCGCATTCAAACAATAAAGACAATGCCGGCCTCCTCGAGGAGGCCGCAGGGACCCTCGGAGGGAGACGTCAATGCAATTCGATGCCGAATTGCTTCTGCTCGCCATGGCGCCGATCTTTCTCGCGTGCATCGGCTGGGAGGCGTGGCGCGCGCATCGCACGCAGCCCGAAGCGCGCATGTACAGCTGGCGCGACACGTTGTGCAATACCGCGCTCGCGCTGATGCACCAAGGCGCCGACAAGCTCGCGTGGCTGTTCGTCATCCCCGTCTATGCGTATTGCTACGAGCACTACCGGCTGCTCGACTGGCATGCGGGCTGGGTGTCGTTCGTCGTGCTGTTCGTCGCGCAGGATCTGCTCTACTACGTGTTTCACCGCTGCAGCCATCGCGTGCGCTGGTTGTGGGCCGCGCATGTCGTACATCACTCGTCGGAGCGGATGAATTTCTCGACGGCGTTTCGCCAGAGCCTCATGTATCCCGTCGCGGGCATGTGGCTCTTCTGGATTCCGCTCGCGTTTCTCGGCTTTCCGCCGAAGCAGATCGTCGGCGTCGTGCTGATCAATCTGGGGTTTCAGTTCTTCGTGCATACGCAATCGATCGGCAAGCTCGGCTGGCTCGAATACGTGCTGAACACGCCGTCGATCCATCGCGTGCATCACGCGCGCAACGACCGGTATATCGACCGCAACTACGCAGGCGTGCTGGTGATCTGGGACCGGCTGTTCGGCAGCCATGTCGATGAAGATCGGAACGAGGCGCCCGTGTATGGCATCGTCGAGCCGCTTCATACGTATAACCCGTTGAAAGCGACGTTTCATGAATGGGCTTCGATGGCGCAGGACTTCGTGCGGGTGCGCGGCTTGCGCGACCGGATGAGCGCGCTGTTCGCGCCACCCGCGTGGGCCGTGCAGTATCACGCGAGCCTGCGCGGCGATGAGCTTGCGCCCGATGCCGCTGGACACACACAACAGAACAACAACGCGGCCGTCTAGCGGCCGCAACAACAGGGAAGGCTTTGCAGGTTCGTCGCCGCGTCCAGACGACGCCTGCATCAGATGGCTCACGAGACACCAGGCTCAGGCCAGATACATACGAGGAGATAAGGACCTTATGAAGCAAGCATCAAACAACAAGGGCGTCGTGCGCTACGCGCGCATCGCCGTCGCGTGCGCGGCATTCGCCACGCTCGTCGCATGCGGCGGCAGTGACAACAATAATAACAACAACGCGAGCGCCACGCCTGCGGGCGGGGTCAAACTGCAGGTGGTGTCGTTCGGGGACAGCCTGTCGGATGTCGGCACGTATTCGCCCGTGATCACCTCGAGCTTCGGCGGCGGACGCTATACGACGAATCCTGGTGAAGTGTGGACCCAAAAGATCGCCGAGTACTACGGCGATACGCTGACGCCGGCTTATGTGGGCGGCTTCGGTCAGCCTCTCAAGGCGAACGGCGGGTTCGGCTATGCGCAGGGCGGCTCGGATGTATCGCGCACCGACGGCATTGGTTTCGCGCCCAACAACATGGCGCAAACGACATGGCCGGTCACACAACAGGTGCAGCAGTATCTGACGGACCACGGCAGCTTCAATTCGAATCAGCTCGTGCTGGTCAACGGCGGCGCCAACGACATTCTGCAAAACCTGTCCACCATGCTGACGACGATCCAGACGCAAGTCGCGCAGCTGACCGATCCGACCCAGGCGCCCGCCATCGTCCAGTCAGTCGCGGTAAGCACGGTCGGCCCGATGGCCCAGGCGCTCGCGGCCCAGATCGCCACGGTCCTCGCCAAGGGCGCGACCCACGTGGTCGTCATGGATGTGCCCGACATCGGCAAGACGCCGTTTGCAGCCGGTCTTGCCGCGCAGCTCGGCTCGGCGCAGGTGCCGTCGGTGATCTCGGGCATCGTCGCGACGTATAACGGCGTGCTGCAGCAGTCGCTGGCCGTCGCCGGCATCTCCAGCAAGGTTGTGTTCATCGCGACGGGCAACTGGCTCACGCCACTGCTCGCCAATCCGTCGGCGCAAGGCTTCAGCAATACGACGGGCACGGCCTGCACGATCGCGCAGATGTCTGCAAACGCAACGGCTTACGCAAGGGCGAACCCGTCCGTGCTCGTCGGCGGCATCACGGCGGAGCAGTACGGCCAGCTATTCGGCTCGTCGCTGTTCTGCTCGCCGAACACGTTGACGGTCGCGGGCGCGGACCAGTCGTATGTGTTCGCCGACACGATCCACCCGACGACGCATGCGCATGCCGCGTTTGCGACGTTCGTCGAAGGCAAGATCGCGGCGACGGGTCTCGGCAAGTAAGCGGCATCCGGCGGGGTTGCCCCGCCGCTTTCGGCTTCGCTCGATTTGAAAAAAGCCCGGCTCTCACGAGCCGGGCTTTTTGATTGGGTACGCCTGCTTTTGCGATTCGATTGCGATTCCGTTTGCGATCACGCGAGATGCGTGCCGCGCGCGGACGGCTCTCAGGCGTCGTGCGCCTCGAACGCCGCGGCCGCGCGTCCCAGCCTGTCGTTGACGGCGATCCATTCGATCGTATCCGGCAACTTCTCGATCAGTATCCGCGACACATTCGCGCGATCCAGCGCGCGCAGCAAGCCATATAGATCGCGCGCATAGAGATGTGGATCTTCCGGCGCGGCGACGAAATGCACGCCCTCCGCTTCTGCCCAGCGCCCTGCGCGCGAAACGCGCGCGACCAGCGCAACGCGTTCGCCGGACGCGCGCGCGGCCAGCAACGGCTCGATCACATCGAACGGCAGCAACGCGAGCGGCGTGCGCGGCGCATAGTGCGCCTTCAACGTACCGGATGCACGCGGCGCGCTCGCGTCCGAGCCGTCGGGCAGACGGGGCATTTCGCCGAGCACGTCGGCGATGTCTTGCGGCGTCACATGTCCCGGCCGCAGCAGCGCAGGAAAACCGCGCGACAGATCGACGATCGTCGATTCGATACCAACATCCGACGACCCGCCGTCGAGCACGTGAATCGCCTCGCCGAATTCCTCGCGCACATGCTGCGCCGTGGTCGGACTGACGTGACCAAAGCGGTTCGCCGATGGCGCAGCCACACCGCCATGTCCATTACGCAACGCACTGAACGCCGCGAGCAACGCCTGCGCAACAGGATGCGACGGACAACGCAATCCAACCGAATCCTGACCGCCGCTTACTGCCGCCGGAATATGCGCGGCGCGTTTAAGAATCAGCGTCAGCGGACCCGGCCAGAACGCGTCGATCAAACGCTGCGCATCGGACGGCAGTTGTTCGACCCAATAATTCGGATCGCCGCCCGGCGCCAGATGCACGATCACGGGATGATTCGCCGGCCTGCCTTTCGCCGCATAAATGCGCGCGACTGCGTCAGGACTTTCGGCATCGCCGCCCAGCCCGTAGACAGTCTCCGTAGGAAACGCGACGAGTTGCCCTGCATCGAGCAGCGCCGCAGCACGCGCGATCTCGTCGGCGCCGACGCTCGACGTCACGTCGGCAGGTTTCGTTTGATCCGGCATAAAGGCTCGTGCTCAGCTCGTCGGGATATGCAGCAGGCGCGCGCAATCGCGGGCAGCCGCGCGCGCGTGCTCAAGCGTCGCGGCCGTGAAGTTCACGTGGCCCATCTTGCGGCCGGGACGTGCGTCTTCCTTGCCGTATAGATGCAGACGCGCTTCCGGCATCGCAGCCACCTCGTGCCACGGCGGCGTGACAGCGGCGCTGGGCCGCTCGCCCTTCGCGTTGACCGGGAACCACACGTCGCCGAGGATGTTCAGCATCACGGCGGGCGAATGCTGGCGCGTGTCGCCGAGCGGCATGCCTGTCATTGCGCGCACCTGCTGTTCGAACTGGCTCGTCGCGCAGGCGTCGACCGTGTAGTGGCCGGAGTTGTGCGGACGCGGCGCCATTTCGTTCGCGACCAGCGTGCCGTCTTCGAGAATGAAGAACTCGACGCACAGCACACCGACGTAGCCGAGCTTGTCCGCGATCTGCAGCGCGGCCTGCTGTGCCTGTTCGACGAGCGTCGCGCTCGCGTCGGGTGCGGGCACGATGGTATGCGACAGCACGCCGTTGCGATGCGTGTTCTGCGCGAGCGGATACACGGTCGAGCAACCCGTCGCGCCGCGCGCGATCAGCGCCGACACTTCGAACTTCAAGGGCAAACGCTTTTCGAGCACGCACGGCACGCCGCCCAGCGACGCATGGGCCGCACGCACTTCAGCCGCGTTGCCGACCCGCACCTGCCCCTTGCCGTCGTAGCCCATGCGCGCAGTCTTCAGAATGCCGGGCAGCACGGCTTCGAGCGCGGCATCATTGAGCGCAGCGAGCGCATCCGACGATTCGATCACGACATGCGGCGCAACGGGCACACCCGACGACGCGATGAAGCGCTTCTCCGCAATGCGATCCTGCGCGACGGCGACGCAGCGCCCTGCCGGGCTGACGAACGTGGTGCGCGCAAGGAAATCGAGGCTCGCGGCCGGCACGTTCTCGAACTCGGTCGACACCGCCGCGCACAGCCGCGCGAGTTCGGTGAGGGCCGCTTCGTCGTCGTAGGCGGCGCGCAGATGGCGATCCGCGACGGCGCCGGCCGGACTGGTCTCGTCCGGATCGAGCACGGCGACGCGATAGCCCATCGCCTGCGCGGCGAAGCAGAACATGCGGCCGAGCTGGCCGCCACCGACCATGCCAAGCCATGCGCCGGGCAGAATCGGTGATACCGGAGTGTTGTCTGGATTCATCTTGGTGGTCGGTCGCGGCCGATGTGGGGATCGGCCGGGTGAAACATTGAACTGCGACATTGGAGTACGACGTTGCACTGCGACGCTGGACTACAACGTCTGACTGCTACGCGTTACAGCGGCGGCAGCGTCATCGCGTGAGCCGCCTGGTTCTGGCGCACGCGGAACGCGGCGAGCTTCTCCGCATATTCCGGCGACGTGCCGGAGAGCAGCGACACCGCGAACAGCGCGGCATTCGCGGCACCCGCTTCGCCGACCGCGAACGTCGCGACGGGCACGCCCTTCGGCATCTGCACGATCGAATGCAGCGAATCGACACCCTTCAGATACTTGCTCGCGACGGGCACGCCCAGCACGGGTACCGTCGTCTTCGCCGCGAGCATGCCCGGCAAATGCGCCGCGCCGCCCGCGCCCGCGATGATCGCGCGGATGCCGCGTTCGCGCGCGCTTTCAGCATAGGCGAACATTTCGTCCGGCATGCGGTGCGCGGACACGACCTTCGCTTCGTACGGCACGCCGAATTCCTGCAGGATCGCGACCGCGTTCTTCATGACGTCCCAGTCGGAACTGGAACCCATCAGCACGCCGACGAGCGGCGCGCTGTGCGTGTGTGCTGTCTGGACTTCACTCATCTTGCCTGTTTTCCATATGCGTGGCGCTCAGGCCAGTTTCTGACCCGTCAAGCGCTCGAGCGCTTCCTGATACTTCTCGGCCGTCTTTGTGACGACTTCGTCCGGCAGCTTCGGCGCGGGCGGCTCTTTCTTCCACGGCTGGGTTTCGAGCCAGTCGCGCACGAACTGCTTGTCGAACGACGGCGGGTTCGTGCCCACCTGGTACTGGTCCGCCGGCCAGAAGCGCGACGAATCCGCCGTCAGCGCTTCGTCCATCAGGTACAGTTGGCCCTTGTCGTCCAGACCGAATTCGAACTTCGTGTCGGCGATGATGATGCCGCGCGTGGCCGCGTAGTCGGCCGCTTCCTTGTACAGGCGGATCGAGATGTCGCGGATCGTCGCCGACAGTTCGGTGCCGATGCGGCGCTCCATCTCTTCATACGTGATGTTTTCGTCGTGGTGGCCCATTTCGGCCTTCGCTGCCGGCGTGAAGATCGGCTCAGGCAGCTTTTGCGCGTTCTGCAGGCCTTCCGGCAGCTGCACGCCGCACACGGCGCCCGTCGCCTGATAGTCCTTCCAGCCGCTGCCCGCGAGATAACCGCGCACCACCGCTTCGACGAGAATCGGCTCGAGGCGCTTGACCACGACTGCGCGGCCCTTCACCTGCTCGACCTCGTCAGGCGCGACGACCGTTTCCGGCGCGACGCCCGTCAAATGATTCGGCACGACGTGCGCGAGCTTGTCGAACCAGAAATTGGCCATCTGGTTCAGCACGCGTCCCTTACTCGGAATCGGCTCGCCCATGATGACGTCGAACGCGGACAGACGGTCCGTCGTGACGATCAGCAGCTGGTCGTTGCCCACCGCGTAGTTGTCGCGGACCTTGCCGCGGCCGAGCAGCGGCAGCGAGCGGAGCGTGGATTCGTAGAGGGTAGACATCGTCGTGATTCACAAAAATGGGGCAAAAACTGCCCGAAACAAAAGGGAAACGCCGTTCCCCTGATCATGCGGGAACGGCGATCTGACGACAACCTGGCCAGATGGCCAGGTGCGTACCACGCAAGCAGCGAACAAACGGGCGCCAGACAGACATCGAAGCGCGCCCGCCCGCCGCTTAGCGAACGACTTGCGCGAGCTCGCCCGCCTTGTACTTCTCAGCAATCTTGTCCAGCGAGACCGGCTTGATCTTCGACGCCTGGCCTTCGCAGCCGAACGCCAGGTAACGGTCCACACACACCTTCTTCGCGGCTTCGCGAGCCGGCTTCAGGTAGTCGCGCGGATCGAACTTCGAACGGTTTTCCGCCATGTAGCGGCGGATCGCGCCCGTGATGGCAAGACGCAGATCGGTGTCGATGTTGACCTTGCGCACGCCGTACTTGATGCCTTCCTGGATTTCCTCGACGGGCACGCCGTAGGTTTCCTTCATGTCGCCGCCGAATTCGCGGATTTCCGCCAGCAGTTCCTGCGGCACCGACGACGAACCGTGCATCACCAGGTGCGTGTTCGGAATGCGCTGGTGAATTTCCTTGATGCGCTGAATGGACAGGATATCGCCCGTCGGCTTCTTCGAGAACTTGTACGCGCCGTGCGACGTGCCGATCGCAATCGCCAGTGCGTCGCATTGCGTGAGCTTCACGAAGTCGGCGGCCTGCTCGACGTCCGTCAGCAGTTGCTCGCGCGTCATCGTGCCTTCCGCGCCGTGGCCGTCTTCCTTGTCGCCCTTCATGGTTTCCAGCGAACCGAGCACGCCCAGTTCCGCTTCAACCGTCACGCCGATCGAATGCGCCGCTTCGACGACCTTGCGCGACACATCGACGTTGTACTCGTACGACGCCACCGTCTTGCCGTCGGCTTCGAGCGAGCCGTCCATCATCACGCTCGTGAAGCCGCTGCGGATCGCGGCCATGCAGACTGCCGGCGACTGGCCGTGGTCCTGGTGCATCACGACGGGAATGTGCGGATACGACTCCACAGCCGCTTCGATCAGATGACGCAGGAACGGCTCGCCCGAGTACTTACGCGCGCCCGCCGACGCCTGCATGATCACGGGCGCATTGACCTGATCCGCCGCCGCCATGATGGCCTGCACCTGCTCCAGATTGTTTACGTTGAATGCCGGAAGTCCATAACCGTGTTCGGCGGCATGGTCCAGCAGTTGACGCATTGATACGAGAGGCATTGATTACTCCATAGATTGAAACGAAATCTGTGCCGACGGCATCTATTTATGCAATTTCGTGCAATTTTATCGCGAAGCAGACCGTGTCCCGAGCGCACTCTCCCAAACTGGGTGCGCCGCCTCTTTCGGGGACACGGCACTCTGCTTCACGCGTGCCGTTCAGCCGCGCCGTTTCCGGCTCGCTGTAACTCGCTCTGACGGCGGTTTATGGCTGGCTCATCAAGCGCCGATCAGACCGGCTCGCCTACGCGCACGATCTTCAGGGTGTTCGTGCCGCCCGCCTGGCCCATCGGCTCGCCGACCGTCAGCACGACCATATCGCCGCGCGCCGCGTAGCCCTTGCCGACCACCACTTCGAGCGCCTGCGCAAGCGCGATGTCGCGGTCGCTGCTGGTGTCGAGGTGCAGCGACGTCACGTTGCGGTAGATCGCCATGGCGCGCTCGCTGCCCGTACGCGGCGTGAGCGCGAAAATGGGCACATGCGTCCAGTGACGCGACATCCACAGCGCGGTCGAGCCCGATTCCGTCAACGCGACGATCGCCTTCGCGCCCAGGTGGTAAGCGGTGAACAGCGCACCCATTGCGATGGACTGGTCGATACGCGTGAACGTGCGGTCGAGGAAATCCTTGTCCAGCTCGACATGCTCGGACTTCTCGGCTTCGAGGCAGATGGCAGCCATCGTTTCGATGGTCTGCACCGGGTACTTGCCCGCCGCCGATTCCGCCGACAGCATCACGGCATCCGTGCCGTCCAGCACCGCGTTCGCGACGTCCGACACTTCGGCGCGTGTCGGCACGGGTGCGTGGATCATCGACTCCATCATCTGCGTGGCCGTGATCACGAACTTGTTCGCGTCGCGCGCCATCTTGATCATGCGCTTTTGCAGCGCGGGCACGGCCGCGTTGCCGACTTCGACGGCGAGGTCGCCGCGCGCGACCATGATGCCGTCCGATGCTTCGAGAATGCCTTGCAGCGCCGGGATTGCCTCGGCGCGCTCGATCTTCGCGATCATCTTCGGCTTGATGCCGTACGGCGCGCCCGCGATATTCGCGAGCTGGCGCGCCATTTCCATGTCCGTCGCGTTCTTCGGGAACGACACGGCCACGTAATCCGCGCCGAGCGACATCGCCGTGCGGATGTCTTCCATGTCCTTCGCGGTCAGCGCCGGCGCCGTCAGGCCGCCACCCTGGCGATTGATACCCTTGTTGTTCGACAGGTCGCCGCCGATCTTCACGACAGTGTGAATCTCAGTGCCGATCACACGTGCGACGTTCAGCACGATCAGGCCGTCGTTGAGCAGCAGCGTGTCGCCGGGTTTCAGGTCGCGCGGCAGATCCTTGTAGTCGAGGCCGACGCGGTCGTCATTACCGAGCTCGCACTCGGCGTCGAGGATGAAGGTGTTGCCGGCAATCAGCGTGGTTTTGCCGTTTTCGAATTTGCCGACACGAATTTTCGGGCCTTGCAGGTCGGCCATGATGCCGACCTCGCGGCCTGCCTGCCGGGCCGCTTCACGTACGAACTCCGCGCGTTGACGATGATCGTCGGCGGTGCCGTGCGAGAAGTTGAGACGCACCACGTCGGCGCCCGCCTGAATCATCTGCAGCAGGATTTCCTGCGTGCTGGATGCGGGTCCGATGGTTGCGACAATCTTGGTGGCGCGATGCATGAGTCTCCTCGTCTGGATAAGATCGCTGGGATGAACGTTGGGAGTCGGATGCGGAGGCTGCGCAACGACCGGTGCTACATGGGGTGGTGCGCCGTTCGTTCCCTTCGAACCTTGAAGGCCCGGCGTCGAATCGTGGGGGACTGCTGCGATATCTGCTGCCCGCGGCGCTTCGTGCGCCGTGGATCGAGATGCATCGGCTTCGGTGTTTGAGGCGAGAGACACCGTTGCGCTTGAACCGGCTGCCGTGTCTGCCGCATCTTCATGTTGCGTGACATCGATCACGGCCAGTTCGGAATTCTGTTCCTCGGCGACGGCTGTGGTCTGTGCCACTGGCGCGTTGCCGGAAAGTTGCGAGGCCGCCTGTTCGGCGCCCTCGGGTTGCAGCGCTTGTGCGGAGCGCGCTGCGCGCTCCCCTGCCGCTGCCGTGCGCGACGCGTTGCGCGTCTTCTGAGGCTTGTTGGGGGAGCGCGTCGCCATTATCAGGCCCGCGATTCCAGCACAGCGACTGCGGGCAGCTTCTTGCCCTCGAGGAACTCGAGGAAAGCGCCGCCGCCCGTCGAGATATAGCTCACCTTGTCGTGGATGCCGTACTTGGCGATGGCCGCGAGCGTGTCGCCGCCGCCTGCAATCGAGTACGCCGACGACTTCGCGATGGCTTCCGCAAGCGTCTTCGTGCCATTGCCGAACTGATCGAACTCGAACACGCCGACGGGGCCATTCCAGACGATCGTGCCGGCCTTTTCGAGCTGCGACGCGAGCGCCTTCGCCGTTTCCGGCCCGATGTCGAGGATCAGGTCATCGTCCTGGACGTCGGCGACCTGCTTGATTTCGGCCTTCGCGGTCGGCGAGAACTCCTTCGCGGTGACCACGTCCGACGGAATCGGCACCGATGCGCCGCGCGCCTTCGCGGCCTCGATGATCACCTTCGCTTCTTCGACGAGATCCGCTTCGACCAGAGACTTGCCGATCTTCAGCCCGGCCGCCAGCATGAACGTGTTCGCGATGCCGCCGCCGACGATCAGCTGATCGACCTTGTCGGCCAGCGATTTCAGGATGGTCAGCTTGGTCGACACCTTCGAGCCCGCGACGATCGCCACCAGCGGACGCTTCGGCGCGCCGAGCGCCTTGCCGAGCGCTTCGAGTTCAGCCGCGAGCAGCGGGCCGGCGCAGGCAACGCTCGCGTACTTCGCGATGCCGTGCGTGGTCGCTTCGGCGCGATGCGAGGTGCCGAACGCGTCGTTCACGTAGATGTCGCAGAGCTTCGCCATTTTCTGCGCGAGTTCGTCGGAATCCTTCTTTTCGCCCTTGTTCACGCGGCAGTTTTCGAGCAGCACGACCTGGCCGGGCGCGACGTTCACGCCGTTCTCAACCCAGTTCTGCACGAGCGGCACGTCGCGGCCGAGCAGTTCGGCCAGACGCTTCGCTACGGGGGCGAGCGAGTCTTCGGGCTTGAAGTCGCCTTCCGTCGGGCGGCCCAGGTGCGACGTGACCATGACGGCCGCGCCCGCGTCCAGCGCGGACTTGATGGCGGGCACGGAAGCGCGGATGCGGGTGTCTTCGGTGATGTTGCCGGCGTCGTCCTGCGGCACGTTCAGGTCGGCGCGGATGAACACGCGTTTGCCGGATAGTTTGCCTTCGGCGATCAGATCGGAGAGACGCAATACCTGTTTCATGATTGATATGCGAGTTGATTGGAAGGCGGTGCGGACGCTGCGCGAACAGCCAATCGAGAACGGTGCCGGCGGCTTCGCGCGTGTTCCGGGAGACAGCCATTTTAACCGATCGACGGACCGATCTAAGCCCGTCCGAGCGAATCCCAGTATTTGCCGGCCGCAGCGGGCGTTGCGCGATATTGCAGCGCAACATTCACGCGCCCGAAGGCGACCGCCCTCAGAAAATCAACCGCAGCGCCGTGAACACCAGCATTCCGACGACGATCGTGCCGAGCATCGTCCGCCGCCACAGGAACCACGCAAGGCCAGCGAGCGTGCCGTACAGCTCGTGATTCGACAGCGCGACGGACACACCGCTGTCCGTCACGAGCACGTCCGGTACGACCACTGCCGCGAGCGCCGCCGCGGGCGCGTAACGCAGCATCCGTTGCGCGCGCTCTGGCAGCACCGTGCGCTCACCCCCGATCAGAAACAGCGCGCGTGTCAGCGCTGTGACAAACATCATCCCGATGATCGCGAGCCAGATCTGCAGCGTGCTCATTGCGTATCTCCTGGACTCCCCGCTCTGTTGCGAATGCGGCGCAGGTCGGCGCGCTCGACCAGCGCGTCGGCGGCAGTGCCCGCGAGGATCGCCGTCACGACGGCAAGCGGCAGCGCGAGGCGATACGGCAGATCGAACGCGACCAGCGCGACGATACCCGCGACGCTCACGGCCGCCAGCGTGGAGCGCGACGAGATCGCCGACACCATCACGGGAATCAGCGCGAGCGTGCCCGCGAGCGAGAGGCCCCAGTTATCGGGAAAGAGGCTCGCCAGCAGGATGCCGATGATCGACGAGACCTGCCACGACAGCCAGCTTGCGACGGCCATGCCCCAGAAATACGCTTCCTTGCCGGGCACATAGCCAGGCTGGAAGCTTTTCTTCTGGAACAGCAGATAGATGACGTCGCCGTTGAAATAGCCGACCAGCAGCCGCCGGTACAGCGGCAGATACGAAAAGTGAGGTGCGAGGCCCGCGCTGAAGATCACGAAGCGCGTGTTGACCATCGCGGCCGTCAGCAGGATCGTCCAGACGGGCAGCTTGGCGAGCATCAGCGGCAGCACGGCCAGTTGCGACGAGCCCGCGTAGACCAGCAGCGACATCGCGAGCGACTGCGGCACGGTCATCACCGATTTGCTCATCGCGATGCCCGTCACGAGGCCCCAGGAGAAGATCGCCATCAGCGTCGGCGAGTAGGCGCGCGCGCCATCACGGAAAGCGCGGCGGTCGAGATCGGACAAACGAGCGAGCATGAGGCGAATGCAGCGCGGCGCGACGAGCGCCACGATGACAGGAGGTCAGCGCCAGATCGTGTAGCAGCCGCTGGCGCATCCGGTTAGTTTTCAGCGACCGCCGGATTATAGCGTCCGGGGTGCCCGCAAATGCCCGTTGATTGTGCAAAAGACGCTAAAATATCGCTTTTCGCTGTGTGGCCCGAACGCATCTGTCGTGGTCGCGCCACGCGCCGAACACTCGAAACCGACGCCACAGTCGAACGTCACTAGCGACGTCACGATCAGACGTCAGAATCCGAACCCGCGAACCCGCACCGCCTGGAGAATCGTATGTCAATGGCCGACCGCGACGGCAAGATCTGGATGGATGGCAAGCTCATCGACTGGCGCGACGCCAAGATCCACGTCCTCACCCATACGCTGCACTACGGCATGGGCGTCTTCGAAGGCGTGCGCGCCTACAAGACAGTTGACGGCGGCACGTCGATCTTCCGTCTTCAGGAACACACCAAGCGCCTGCTGAACTCGGCCAAGATCTTCCAGATGGACGTTCCGTTCGACCACGAAACGCTCGCCGCCGCGCAGCGCGAAGTCGTCCGCGAGAACAAGCTGGAGTCGTGCTACCTGCGCCCGATCATCTGGGTCGGCTCGGAAAAACTGGGCGTGTCGGCCAAGGGCAACACCATTCACGTCGCGATCGCCGCATGGCCGTGGGGCGCGTATCTCGGCGAAGACGGCATCAAGAAGGGCATCCGCGTGAAGACGTCGTCGTTCACGCGCCATCACGTGAACGTGTCGATGGTCCGTGCGAAGGCGTCGGGCTGGTACGTCAACTCGATCCTCGCGAACCAGGAAGCCACGGCCGACGGCTACGACGAAGCGCTGCTGCTCGACGTCGACGGCTATGTGTCGGAAGGCTCGGGTGAGAACTTCTTCCTCGTGAACAACGGCAAGCTGTACACGCCGGATCTCTCGTCGTGCCTCGACGGCATCACGCGCGACACCGTTATTACGCTGGCGAAAGATGCGGGCATCGAAGTGATCGAAAAGCGCATCACGCGCGACGAAGTCTATACGTGCGACGAAGCGTTCTTCACGGGCACGGCCGCCGAAGTCACGCCCATCCGCGAACTCGACAACCGCACCATCGGCTCGGGCACGCGCGGCCCGATCACGGAGAAGCTGCAAACGGGCTTCTTCGACATCGTGAACGGCAAGAGCGCGAAGTACGCGCACTGGCTGACGAAGATCTGAATCTGAACGGGCACGTCGCGGCAGGCAGAAAGCCGGGCGCGCCCGCATTGTGCATACAACGAGAAAGTCCCTATGAGCGAAATCAAGGAAATGCCGCTGGTCGAACTGTCGGCGAAAGATCTTCCCGCGTATTGCCCGAACCCGTCGATGCCGCGCTGGAGCAACCATCCGCGCGTCTTTATCGACGTGACGCACGGCGAAGCGCGCTGCCCCTACTGCAGCACGCGCTACAAGCTGCGCGACGGCGAAGTGATCAAGGGTCACTGATCCGCTGCACCGCTTCATCTGCCGCCTGGGCTGCGGCGCCGCGCGTCGCTCAATGGAGCGGGCGGAAGGTTGAACTTCCCGCCGCGCGCGCCGATATAGCCTGAGCTGCAGTCCACACTCCCTGACAACCCGGCACCGCGCGCCTCGAGCGCGCGGCGCCTTATTTTAGACATCGGAAACTCACCCTGATGCGTCGCGCGTTGGTTATCGCACCGAACTGGATCGGTGACGCATTGATGGCGCAGCCGCTGTTTGCGCGCCTCGTGAAATTGCATCCGCGTATCGCGATCGATGCCGTCGCGCCCAGTTGGGTCGCGCCTGTGCTCGAACGGATGCCGGAAATCCGTGATGTCTACGCGACCGATCTCGCGCACGGCAAGCTGCAGATGCTGCGCCGCTGGCAGCTCGCGAGCGACTTGCGCGACGTCGGTTATGACGCGGCTTACGTGCTGCCCAATTCGCTGAAGTCCGCGCTGATTCCGTGGATGGCGGGCATTCCGCTGCGCATCGGCTACACGGGCGAAAGCCGCTACGGGCTCTTGAACGTGCGGCACGCGAACCCGCGCAAGGACGAGCGTCCGCCGATGGTCGGCCAATACGCGGCGCTTGCGTACGCGCCCGGCGCGAAAGTGCCCGAGGATCTCCCGCCGCCCCGGCTCGACGCCGACCTGAACGAAGCGTCGCGCGTGTCGACGCGCTTCAATCTGGACACGCGCGTGCCGCTGCTGGTGTTCTGCCCCGGCGCCGAGTACGGCCCGGCGAAGCGCTGGCCGCCCGAACACTTCGCGGCGCTCGCGCAGATGGTCGGCCAGTCGTTCCCGTACACGAAGATCATCGCGCTCGGCTCGCCGAAAGACGCACCCATCGCCCAGGCCATCGCCGACCGCGCGCCGAACGTGCGCAACCTGTGCGGCCAGACCGCGCTGGGCGAAGCCTGTGCGCTGATTTCGCGGGCGAGCGCCGTCGTCACCAACGATTCCGGGCTGATGCACGTCGCAGCCGCGCTGCGCCGTCCGCTCGTCGCCGTGTACGGATCGACCGATCCGCGCCACACGCCGCCCTTGTCGGACCTCGCAAAGGTACAATGGCTGCATCTCGAGTGCAGTCCGTGCTTTCAGCGCGAATGTCCGTTGGGCCATCTGAACTGCCTGCGGCAACTGAGCGCCGAACAGGTGTTCGACGATCTGCGTGGAATGTTGCTCGCGCAACGCTGAGCGCCGGATCGCCGGGCCGCCGGATCGTCAAAGCACGTGATGCGCTATTCGTCGAGCTTCGCGCGGGGCGCCGCCCCGTGCGCCTGCAGCGTCATGCCCGCGTCTTGAGGCGCGAGCATGCTGGCGGATGGCCTGCTGCATATCACTGACCCGCAACCGCGTGCCTTGCGCGCAAGAGACTGACGAGCCATGCCACGTTTTGCCCACATCTTCGAAGCCGCTGCTGACACGTTGAATGCCTATTACCAGGCAGTCGCGGAGGTCAATATCGACAGTTTGATGGGCTTGTGGATCGACGAGGAATTCGTCAGTTGTATCTGCGCCGACGGCTCGCATCTGCACGGTCTCGACGCGATCCGCTCGGGGCTGACCGTTCAGCTCGAAGCGCAGCCGGTGTCGATCGAGCCACTCGACATCCGCGTTTACGACAGTCTCGGCACCGTTGTCTATGCGATTGCCGAAGCGCATCGGCCCGCCGACCCGGCCGCCGTGCCAGCGATGATCTTCACGACCTATGTGATGGTCCACGAGCGCGGCGAATGGAAGATCGCGCATATTCACGCGAGTGCGATGCCGAACGAAACCGCCTCGCAGTTTGCTGCGAAAATGAGACATGGTCAGGGCGCGCTGCACTGACGCGCCCCGCGAGACCAGCTTGACGGAAGTTCCGGCGAAAACTTCGGCCAGGCGCTTCGACTGAATACCGGTGTTGGCATGAGCACGACCCACGACAATAAAGCTTCTTCCAGACCGGCCCTCGATGCAGCCGCGGCTGCGGTTGGGGTTGCCGTGGGCACGTCAGTCGACGCGACCGTCGACATGCTTTACCGCGCCCCGCTCTGGCTTCCCAACAGCCACATCCAGACCATCGTTCCCGCGCTGTTCGGCCGCCGTCCCGAGGTGACCTACCGGCGCGAGCGCTGGGATACGCCGGACGGCGATTTCATCGATCTCGACTGGCTGGTGCCCGATCCGCTCGCGGCCTCTCCCACAGCCGATGCGCCGCTGTTCGTGCTGTTTCACGGGCTCGAAGGCAGCTCGGACTCTCACTATGCGCGCACGTTGATGGCGAGCGCCCAGATACGCGGCTGGCATGGCGTCGTACCGCACTTTCGCAGTTGCAGCGGTCCGATGAACCTGTTGCCGCGCTTCTATCACCTCGCCGACAGCAACGAAGTCGACTGGGTATTGCGGCGGCTGCGCGAGCAGCACCCGGGGCCGATTGTGGCGGCCGGCGTGTCGCTGGGCGGCAACGTGCTGTTGCGCTGGCTCGGCGAGCGCCGCGAAGACGCGTCGATCATCGCGGCGGCGGCGGCGATCTCCGCGCCGCTCGACGTGCACGCGGGCGGCCGCGCGCTGTCGCAAGGCTTCGGGCTGATCTACACACGCAGCTTCCTGAAAACGCTCAAGCTGAAGGCGCAGCAGAAGCTTGAACAGTATCCCGGCCTGTACGATCTGAACGACGTGCTTGCCAGCCGCACGATGCACGCGTTCGACGAGGTCGTGACGGCGCCGCTGCACGGCTTTCGCAGTGCGGACGACTACTGGACCCGCTCGACCACGCGCCCGCTGCTCCCCGAAATCACCGTGCCGACACTCGTGCTCAACGCGCGCAACGACCCGTTCCTGCCGGGCGCAGTCCTGCCGTCGCGCAGCGAGGTATCATCGACGGTGGAACTCGATCAACCGGAGCACGGTGGACACGTCGGCTTCATGACGGGCCCCTTCCCCGGCCGGATCGACTGGCTTTCGCGCCGGATCTTCGGCTACCTCGACCCGTTCACGCGACATGGATGACATCGTCAAGCAGGCCCTGGCCAAATGGCCAAACGTGCCGCATTGCACCGGCTGGCTGCTGCTCGACCGGCGCGGCAACTGGCGTATGCGCGATGAAGCGGCGCAAGCCGCAGGCGCGCCCGGCGAGCCGATCCGGCATACCGCCCTGCTCGGCTTCATCAACCGCAACTACGAAGCCGACGGAACAGGCCAATGGTTCTTCCAGAACGGGCCGCAGCGTGTATATGTCGAACTCGGCTACACGCCGTTCGTCGTGCGGCTCGCTCGCGATGACGTTAGCGGAAAACTCGTGTTGACGGATCAGGGCGGCAAGGCGTTCGAGCCGGCCGCCGTGTATCTCGACGACGAAGGCGGCATTCTTTTCATCGATCGCTCCACGCCCGCGCGTACCGCGGTGCTGCACGACCACGATCTCGATCTTTTCTCCGAGCACACGGATCTTGCGAGCGACGGTCAAAGCGGTGATTTCCACTGGCGTGTCGGCGAGGTCTTGAAGCTCGAGGCCTTGCGCAAGGCCGAGGTCGAGAAGCGCTTCGGATTCGTCGCAAGTCCTGCAGCGCATGTCGCTGCGGGCAGCGCCTCGTCCCAAGACAACCGCTAGCTGCTGTTCTTCTCGTCCTCGCGCTCTTCCTTATAGCGCGCCTCGAACTCATGCAGCCGCGCGTCGATCGTCGCGAGGTCGTAGTAGCCGACCGATTTAATGTCGCGCGCTTCCTTCAACTGCCGGATCGCCGACGGCCACGCCCCTTCCAGCGCGAACTTCTCCGCAAGCGCGCGATGCTGCGTCAGCGCGTCACCCGTTCCGACGCTCGCCTGCGCAAGATAACGCCACCAGACGGGCTGCTGCGGATCGGCGCGCGTCTCGCGTTGCGCCTGCGCTTGCGCCTCGCCGAAACGACGTGCGGTGAGCAGCGTCTGCAGACGCATCTCGATGGCCGCGTGCGATTGCGGCCAGCGCTTTTGCGCGATTTCCGCGAGACGCACGGCTTCGTCGTTGCGTCCGGCGCGCCGGGCGATATCGACGGCAAGTACGTCTAGGCTCGGCGAACTGCGTGAAGGATCGCCCTCGGCGCGCACTTTGGCGTCGAACGCAGAGCGCGCGGTCGCCAGCGAAGCCGAAGCGTCGTCGTATCGCTCGAGCAGCATCTGCGCGTACGCGATGCCGTACCAGTTGCCCGCCACGTTGAGCGCGGTACGGTCTTCGATTTCGGATCGCATCCGCGAGATGTCGTCCGCGTATTCGCTGCGCGAGCGGTCCTGCAGCACGCGCGCCCGCGCGCGCACGAACGTGTATTCCGACGACTGGCGCGGCTGCCGGTACGGCGAACGGCGCGCGCGGTCGGACATGTCGGCGATACGCTCGCCCGTCAGCGGGTGCGTGCGCGCGTAGGCGGGCGCGCCGGCGTCGCTCATCGACGCGCGATCGAGCCGTTCGAAGAACGACACCATCCCGTATGGGTCGTAACCCGCGCCCGCGAGCATCTGGAAGCCAACGCGGTCCGCTTCGTGCTCGGCCGCGCGCGAGAAGCGCAGCTGGTTGTCGACGGCATAGGCCTGCCCGCCAATGGCGATCGCACTGCCCAGATCGCCGCTATGCGCGAGGACGCCCGCCAGCACGCCGAGCAGCATGCCCGCGAGCGCCGCGTAGCCACTGTGCTCGCCCGCCGTGATCATCCGCGCGATGTGCCGTTGCAGCACGTGACCCATTTCGTGCCCGACGACGGACGCGAGCTCCGATTCCGTCTGCGTCGCGACGATCAGCCCGGTGTTCACGCCGATAAAGCCCCCCGGCAGCGAGAACGCGTTGATCTGCGCGTCGCGCATCGCGAACAGATCGAAATCCGGACGATAGCCGCCGATGAACTGCGCACTTGCAGCCGCCGCGAGCTTTTCGGAGATCGAGTTCAGATAGTCGCGTACGAGCCAGTCGTCGATATAGTCCGGATCGGCGCGGACTTCGCGCATCACGCGTTCGCCGAGCTTGCGTTCGGCTTGCGGCGTGAGCGAGCCGCCCGAGCCGTCGCCGAGATCGGGCAACTGCTGGGTCGACATCGGCGCGCGCAGGCTTGCGTTGCCGCCGGGGTTGCCCGAGAAGCGCGACTGCGCGCCGCCGTAGAGGCCGAACACACCTTGCGCGATGTCGGGCGGCACGGCTGTCGCGCCGTACGTGTCGAGCGGCCCGGTGACGAGCGGCAGTTCCGACAGGTTCGACGGCTGCGCGATGATCGCGGGCGGGACGGCGAGCGTGACGGACAACAATGCAGCGAGAAACCGTTTCAGACGCATTGCGGACGATGTGCGAAATCGAAAGCGGCGTAAGGTGCCGGAAGGAATGGGCCTTGTTTTCGATTGTACCGGGTGATGTGGGCGCTTCGGCTTCCTCGTCAGTGCACGGATGGCGGGTTGCCCACAGTCAGGCATCCGCACGCTTTGTGCGCTATCGTGATTCTTCGCCGTCCCGCGCCCGACTGCCCCGCGGCGCCCGCGCTGCTATGATAGGCGCCCTCTGAAGGAGCCAACCATGCCCGAACTCACTCATTTCGACGCAGCCGGCCAGGCGCATATGGTCGACGTCGGCGGCAAGGCGGAAACGAAACGCATCGCGGTCGCGCGCGGAACGATCCGTATGCTGCCCGCCACGTTCGATCTGATCCGCAAAGGCGAAGCGAAGAAAGGCGACGTGATCGGCATCGCGCGTATCGCCGCGATCCAGGGCGCGAAGCGCACCGCCGATCTGATTCCCTTGTGTCATCCGCTGGCGCTTACCCGCGTTGCGGTCGATTTCGAGCTCGACGAGTCGGGCCCAGCGGTGCATTGCCGCGTACAGGTCGAGACGCTCGGCAGGACGGGGGTCGAGATGGAAGCGCTGACGGCCGTGCAGGTCGGGCTGCTAACGGTCTATGACATGTGTAAAGCCGTCGATCGCGGGATGACCATCACCGATGTGAAGGTGATGGAGAAGCATGGGGGGAAGTCGGGGGATTGGGTGGCGGAGTGAGGTTTTGCTACGCACCTGCGTGGCTTGCCTGTTAAGTCTTACCCACTCTCGCTGAAGCAGCGGCGCGTCCAACGCGCCGCTTTCGTATTTGACGGCTGACGCATCAATCCTCGTCGTCGCCCTCTTCGTCGTCGTTGTTGATGTCCTTCGGCGGCGTGCCGTACTTCTTCATCAGTTCCGCCTTGAACGCCGCCAGCGTCTTCTGCTGATCACACAAATCGTACAGATACGCGAGCTGCGAAGGCCAGTCATGCAACTCCTCGGCGAAGATCTTCAGACGGTCGACGGTATCGAACGCGCCGTTGGTGTCGCCGCTCAACGCTTGCAACACCGCATAACGGCGCAGCACCGTTTCGCCCGGCAACAGCGCCATCGCCTGGCGGTGCATCGCGAGCTTGTGCGGCAGATCCTGCGCGTTCATCGGCAGGAGCGTCGCCATCCCGTACTCACCCCACGCACCGAACAGGAACGACGGGTCTTCACGATACTGGTCGAACGGATGCGAGCCGTAATACAGCACTTCGGAGCGCGCATAGTCGCGATAGATCGGATAGAGCGCAGCCAGTCCACCGAACACGATCACAAGGAACGCGCCGAACGACATGCCGCCCGGAATCAGCCGCAGCGGCTTCGTGTCGAGCAGACCGATCACGAACATCGCCGGCAGCAGGAAGAACATGTACTGCTGCGGATACTCGACGAGCGCATGCATCACCAGCACGCCGATCAGCGCGAGACCGAACACGCGCGCGGCCGTATGCGGCGCGCGCACGACGCGCACGAACCACGCAGCGAGACCGAGCAGCACGATACCCAGTCCGATCAGGCCCGTCTTCGCGAGCAGATCGATGAAGATGTCGTGCGAGTTGTTGGCAATCTCGACGCCGCCCAGCGCTTTCGCCAGATCGAACTGATAGCGCGGAAATTCGCCCCAACCGACGCCCAGCAACGGATGGGTGCGGAACATCGTCCAGCCGTACTTCCACAGCGCGAGACGCGGCGCGATCTGGCTCGAATCCTTCATGCGCTCGGCAGCCGACTGGGCCAGACCGAGATCGTAGTGAACGTTCGCCCAGCGGATCGCGGCATTCACCGCGAAAAACAACACGGCGAGCACGACGGGAATCAGCCACTCGCGATTGCTGCGGCGGCGCGACGGATTGCGGCGCTGCTCGGCAAACGCCATCCAGAACCCCGCGACGACGATCACGCCCATCTGCAGCCAAGGTCCGCGCGACACGGTCAGCGCCAGCCCGCCCGAAAAGATCGCCGTCACGAGCAGCCAGATGAATACGTTGATACGCCGCGTCTGCACGAGGTACATCGCGCCCGCAGTTGCGAACGCGATGTACGTCGCGAGGTGATTGGCCTGCGCCATGTTGCCGAACGGGCGGCGCTCGGTCATCACGCTGTATGCGACCACGAGCGGCGTCACCTTCACCTCGAGGTGAAACAGCTGGATCGTCTGGCAGAACACGGCAAAGAGGCCGCCCACGACCAGCGCGAACGCCGCCACCGTGAACGCGTTTTCCGTCAGATTCGCCCTGCTGAAACCGAAGCCGGCGTGCGTCGCCATGAACGCGGCAAGCAGGAAGCCGGCGCCGAGCCAGTTCATCGATGGCTGCGCGACGGGCAGCACGAGCGACTGCGCGACCAGCACGAGCCCGAAGCCCAGCGGCACCAGCGCGACGACGGGCGACGCGAACGCGACGCGCGGCCGTGCCGTCGACACCAGAAACGCGATACCCGCGCCCAGCAGCTGATAGAGCGACAGCGCCGTGAACTCGGCGTAGAAGGTCGGAATCGGATAGGTGTGGTTGACGACTGCATACGGCAGGATCAACGCACACGCCAATAAGAACAGTGAAAGATAGCGTGCGAAGGGGTTGGGCATGAGTAACCGGGGACGTCAGGTAGGGTAGCCCCCCTTCCTTGCGGAAGAGGGGCCCCCTAAGAACCGTACGTGCGAGTTTCCCCGCATACGGCTCAAGCCTACATATTTCTTATACGAAGCCCCGTTAGTGCTGCAACGGGGCCGGCTTAGCTACGACAAGTTTACCAACGTGCACTTGCCGGTGGCAGTCCGGGTGAAGCAATACCCTGTTCGATAGAGCGTCTGAACCGCCATACATCCGATACTCCAGATGATGGTCGTGCCAACCCGTCTCGTCCGTCAGGGCACAGCCACAGTGCGCACACCGCCCGCTCTGTGACATGTACAGCGAACCCCATTGCTTTCGGTAGCGCATCGAATCCCACATACGCTCCTGCCGCAGATGCTCGCCGTATTGCTCCCACACGAGATCAAAGGGATTGAATTCCCCCTTGACCTTCTTGTGGCGCCTGATTTCCGTACCGCTGATTTGGTACAACTCAAGCAGCCCCTTACTACCGTCCTCGCGAATGACAGGAGCAGCGAACACCCAATGCCGATTACCAACGGAGTGAAAGTACTTCCGCCTCACCCAGTCGGCGTTCTTATTCGGATGCCGCCGCTTGGACCACCGCCAGAGCCGCTGAAACACCAACGACTCCATGCGGCTGTACGCCTGCTTGGCCACTACAGGGCAGTGATACTGCGCCCAGCCCCGTAGTATCGGATTGAGCAGGCGGATTAACTCCTCCTGCTTGACCGCCTTATGACCGCTGATCGTATCCGCCACCTTGCGATAGAACGTCTGCACGTTCTTCTTGCTTGGCTTGATGAGTAGCGTTCCCGAGTACTTCCGGAAGTTCCACCCAAGGAAATCAAAGCCTTCGTCAATATGAACGATCCGGGTCTTCTCCTCCGATAGTTGCAATCCCCGCACTTCAAGGAAGGCTTCTACCCAAGGCCTGACTTCGCGTTCCAGCATCTCTTTCGAGTCGCCGGTAATGACGAAGTCGTCCGCGTATCGCACCACATTCACTTTCAGCTTCTTCGCCTTCCCGATTCCAAATTTCGCAGTGAGCTGCGCAACCAGTTCACGTTCCAGCCCGTTCAACGTCACGTTTGCCAGCGTCGGAGAGATGATGCCTCCCTGCGGCGGACCGGCCATCGTCGCCTGTAGCTGCCCTTTGTAAATCAGGCCAGCTTTCAACCATTTGCGGAGGATCACCCTGTCCATCGGGACATTGCTTTCCAACCACTTGTGGTTGATGTGGTCAAAGCATCCTTTGATGTCCGCTTCAAGTACCCATTGCGCTGATCTGCGACGGGCCATGACAACGAAAATCTGAGACATGGCATCAGCCGTCGAACGGTTAAGCCTGAACCCATAAGAGTTCGGGTCACTCGTCGACTCTGCTACCGGCTCCAAGGCCAGCAGATACAGGGCCTGCATCGCCCTATCCCGCATGGTCGGAATGCCCAGAGGGCGCTCCTTCCCATTGGCCTTGGGGATAAAGACCCTCCGTAATGGCAGAGCCTTATATCCGTGCCGCTTCAACCTGCCGACGGCTTCCCATCGGCTCTCAGGCGAATCCCATAGCTCGCGATCGACTCCAGCCGTTCGCGCACCCTGGTTCTGCGTAACACGTCGCACCGCATACAGCTTTGCGGACAACGTGCGGGTCAGCATCCGTTGCAGGGCTTTCACCCTGCGCCAGTCGCCTTCCCGCGTCGCCTTCGCAATTCGAATCTGCATCCCTCGCACGTTCCGTTCAACCCGACGCCAATCTACGGCGTGCCAGTTGTCCAGCGCGTGGGAAAGCGCAGATCCGGTCTTTCGACCAGATACTTTCATGCTGCTCTCCTACCTTGGATTAGACCCCCGGCAGAAGGCGCATCTCCCCCAGCGGGGAAGACACACCCCGCTGGGGAACAACAGAAACCTCAATATGAGCGCATGCACTCATATCTCGGACAAAAACCACAGTACGGGCGCATGCGCCCGCATCTAACCAAGTGACAGAGGGTAGTCAGCCGTCTTGCGACGGTAGACCAGACGGAAGTCTGCCCGCTTTCGCGTGGAGTGATGTTCCAACCCCTATCCGGACCATTACAGCCCGACCTTCGCTTTTTCCGTCCTCCCATACCTGCACAATCAACAGCGTCCCTTGCGGTTCGCCTGCCAGCCTGACCGCGCTGGCAACCATACAGGCTTACCACGTTCCCGGCATGTCACACGACTGACGTAGGTTCTGCCTCTTCCCCGGTGGCTGAGTGACGACGTAATCCGACGGTTGAGCGGATTAACCAGCCACGTACCTTTTGGTTAGAGCCCAATGTTCAAGCAGCTTTGGCTCCTCAGTGCTTACGAGGTTTATCAGCAGTTCACTTACGTTAACCTTATCAGCCAGCCTAGCTCCTCAACCCCCTTGCTGCTGGGAGTCTCCAGACCGTCCCTCACGGAACCAATCTGCCCGAAACGTCCGGGGGCTACATTGTCAGAAGAGCTTCACACCCCACCGTTGCCAGTGACGCATGTCTTCCTAGGCTACTGCTGGTCGTACAGCAGGTTCACTTCCTCGCCCAGACAGCAGGCGAGGCAAAACAATGACACACCGAGCTTTCGCTCGTATCGTCTAGCGACTCCGTTGCCTACTGGCGCAGGAATTGCACACATCACCCCGCCCTGTCGGCGGGAATGAAGCCGCTGACTGGGCGGGACCTGACGGTAATCAGGTCAATGCAATGCGGTATCCGGCAAACTGCTCCGGGTCCCGCTTTCACTAAAAAGCGTGCTCACAAGGAGCACGTCTACTGCTTCAATTGCGGCCCACAAGGGGGCCGCCTGCGGAGGGCATGGTGATCCGGCCAAGACCGTTTCAATAACCCTCTAGTCGATGCCCCGTAACGTAGGGCATACGGACACGAGCGTGCGTGTCGCACCAACCGGCGCACTATACAAAAAAATCCTTACGCTGTGCGCCGGCTCGGCGGAAATAACCCGGAATCGGGCCGTGGCATGGACATTTTTGCCACGGCCTTTGATGCGGGTTCGGTTTATACCGGGCTCATGCCGGACTCATGCCCGACTTACGTCGCGAATCTTCCACGTCCACTCAGCTGCGGCACTCGGGCGGCGCGAGATTCGACGGCAGCGTCGGAGCATCGGCGGGCAACGGACCAGCTCCCGGGGCCGGCAGCGACGAGGCAGCCTTGCCGCCCGCGAAGCATTCCCACGTGATGGTCCCCTTCTGCGCCGCGCCTTTCGTCAGCGCGACGCGGGCTGTGGGCGTGTCGGCGCTGTCGGGCGCAGACGGCACGAACACGATCGTGTTCGCGCCGTCGTCCGAGACGCGCGCCGCGAACGCGACGGTAATCTGGCCCGTGTCGTCGTCGATATGGATCGACTGCACGTTGCGTGTGGCGGGCGGCGACGCGTAGCCGCTGCCGAATGCATTGCCGCTGCCGGCGTTCTCACCGACGGTCAACTGCGCCGCGGACGCCAGCGACAACCCCTCGCCGACGCGGCTGCGCGCGAGATAGTCCTGATACGCGGGAATCGCATACGCGGCGATCACGCCGACGATGGCCAGCACGATCATCAGTTCGATCAGCGTGAAGCCCCACCAACGCCTGATGCGAGCAAGCGGGACGGGCCATGAGCCCGACGAACGGGCGCGCAGCCAGGGCGCACAAAACGTGGACAACGAAGCAACGGCAACGATAGCGGTCATCAGCAGGCTCCTCAAAACGAAAGCGCCTGCCCCGGGAATCAGGACAGGCGCTTCGATCGTAGCGAGCCGTGAATCGCGCCAACAGTCGGCCGAATGGCTAATGGTGCACGGGCGGATGCATCGGTAAAGTGACTGCGGTCAATGCGTGCCCGGCGGGGTATCGCCGGCGATACGGCTTGCGTTGCGCCGCTTCATCGCATAACCAAGGATCACGACGAACAGCGCGCAAGCGATGCTCATGCCGTACTCGGCAACGGGCGTATCGAGCACGGGCCAACGGTCGCCCGCCGGGTCGTTGATGATGAGACCGCCCGCGATCCAGCCGAGCAGCGCGCCGCCCAGCGTAATGACGACGGGATAACGGTCCAGCAGCTTCAGCACGAGCTGGCTGCCCCAGACGATCAGCGGAATGCTGACGATCAGCCCGAACACGACGAGGGCGATGCGGTGATGCGGCTCGGCGGCCTCGGCGGCGCCGGCAATAGCGATCACGTTGTCGAGGCTCATCACGGCGTCGGCCACGATGATCGTCTTGATGGCCGCGACCAGCTTGTCGGCGGGTTTGACATTCGCGTGCGCGTCGGGCGCGGGTGCCAGCAGGCGCACGCCGATCCACAGCAGCAGCAGGCCGCCCGCGAACTTGAGCAACGGCACATCGAGCAGAGCGACCGCAAACGCTATCAGCGCGACACGCAGCACGATGGCGCCCAGCGTCCCCCACAACACGCCCTTCGTGCGCTGCGCGGGCGGCAGGTTGCGGCACGCGAGCGCGATCACGACGGCGTTATCGCCACCCAGCAGGATGTCGATGACGATGATCTGGAAGACGGCGCCCCAGTGGAGCGTAGTGAGGAATTCGAGCATGGAAAGCAGGATAGAAGGTAGCGAAAGCAAACGGCAACAAAAAAGCGAGGCAGCAATTGCTCGCTCCCTCGCTTATCGTCGCGTCTTACGAAAGGACTTCGTAAGAGTATCAAAAAATGCCGGCACTGACCGGCGTTTCTTGAGCTTATCGCAACACTTCTTACAGCATCGCCTTCAGAAGACGCGCCATTTCCGACGGGTTCTTCGTGACCTTGATACCGCAGGCGTCCATGATTTCCAGCTTCGCGTCGGCCGTATCCGCACCACCCGAGATCAGCGCGCCGGCGTGGCCCATGCGCTTGCCCGGAGGCGCCGTGACGCCAGCGATGAAGCCAACCACCGGCTTCTTCATGTTGTCCTTGATCCAGTAAGCAGCGTTCGCTTCGTCCGGGCCACCGATTTCACCGATCATGATCACGGCGTCCGTTTCCGGATCGTCGTTGAACATCTTCATCACGTCGATGTGCTTCAGACCGTTGATCGGGTCGCCGCCGATACCGACTGCCGACGACTGGCCGAGGCCGATCGCGGTCAGCTGGCCAACTGCTTCATACGTCAGCGTGCCCGAACGCGACACGACGCCGATGCGGCCCTTGCGGTGGATGTGACCCGGCATGATGCCGATCTTCAGTTCGTCCGGCGTGATCGTGCCCGGGCAGTTCGGTCCGAGCAGCAGCGTCTTGCGGTTTTCCGCGCGCATGCGAGCCTTGAGTTCGATCATGTCGCGAACGGGGATGCCTTCCGTGATGCAGATCGCGAGATCGAGATCGGCTTCGACGGCTTCCCAGATTGCAGCAGCGGCGCCTGCGGGCGGCACGTAGATGACCGAGACGGTCGCGCCCGTTTCTTCCTTGGCTTCCTTCACGCTAGCGTAGATGGGAATGCCTTCGAAATCTTCGCCAGCCTTCTTCGGGTTCACGCCCGCGACGAATGCTTCGCGGCCGTTTGCATATTCACGGCATGCGCGCGTGTGGAACTGACCGGTCTTGCCGGTGATGCCCTGCGTGATGACCTTGGTGTCTTTGTTGATCAGAATCGACATGTATTGACCTCTGTTCGTTTGGTGGCGTGCTCAATAGCGTTGCGCGCGGCAAATACGCTTTGCCCGCGCCGCTCGCACGCCGCCATTCGTAATCCGGTGATAAGCGCCGGGGCGATCAGGCCTTGCCTGCGGCAGCCGCGACGACCTTCTGCGCAGCTTCTTCCATGCTGTCTGCCGAGATGATCGGCAGGCCGGAATCGGCCAGCATCTTCTTGCCGAGGTCTTCGTTCGTGCCCTTCATGCGCACGACGAGCGGCACTTGCAGATCGACCGCCTTCGAAGCAGCGATCACGCCTTCCGCGATCACGTCGCAACGCATGATGCCGCCGAAGATGTTGACGAGAATCGCCGTCAGGTTCGGGTTCTTCAGCATCAGCTTGAACGCTTCCGTGACCTTCTCGGTCGTCGCGCCACCGCCGACGTCGAGGAAGTTCGCCGGCTCGCCGCCGAACAGCTTGATCGTGTCCATCGTCGCCATCGCCAGACCAGCGCCGTTCACCAGGCAGCCGATGTTGCCGTCGAGCGAGATGTACGCGAGGTCGAACTTCGACGCTTCGACTTCAGCCGGATCTTCTTCGTCCAGATCGCGGTAAGCGACGATTTCCGGATGACGGAACAGTGCGTTCGAATCGAAGTTGAACTTGGCGTCCAGCGCGATCACCTTGCCGTCGCCCGTCAGGATCAGCGGGTTGATTTCGGCCAGCGATGCGTCCGTTTCCCAGAATGCCTTGTACAGGCCTTGCAGGATCGCGCGCGCTTGCGGGATCGATGCGTCGGGCACGCCGATCTTCTTCGCGAGATCGTCAGCTTCGGCGTCTTTCAGACCCGTCGACGGATCGACCGCGATCTTGTGGATCAGCTCGGGCGTCTTTTCTGCGACTTCTTCGACGTCCATGCCGCCTTCGCTCGACGCCATCACGACGATCTTTTGCGAAACGCGATCGATCACGAGACCGACATACAGTTCCTTCTTGATGTCAGCGCCTTCTTCGATCAGCAGGCGATTCACCTTCTGGCCTTCCGGGCCCGTCTGGTGCGTGACGAGCTGCATGCCGAGGATCTGGTTCGAGTACTCACGAACCTGGTCCAGCGACTTCGCAACCTTCACGCCGCCACCCTTGCCACGGCCACCCGCGTGGATCTGAGCCTTGACGACCCACACCGGGCCACCGAGCTCTTGAGCGGCCTTGACCGCATCATCCACCGAGAAGACCGGCTTGCCGCGCGGTACCGCGACTCCGAATTTCCGCAGGATTTCCTTACCCTGGTACTCGTGAATCTTCATGCGTGATTCCCTTCAGTCTGAGAGTTGGATTGAACTTCGCTTCCGGCTGGACCGCTTACTCCGGACGCGCCGTCTTCACGGCCTGTCCGTTGGGTGCGGCATCCGCGCGATCCGCTGAACGCGGCGCGTGGCCGTACCAGCGCGGATAAAACTGTCGCACCGCCTCGCCGTCGAACCGCAGCGCATGGCAGCGGCCCAACTGGAATGGCGGTTTGTCGTTTGATTGCTCGCTCGCCTGTTCGCTTGCTTGCCCGCTCGAAGCGTTGTCTTGGGCGTCTTGTCCCGTGCTGCCTTGCGTGCCTCGGGTTGAACCGTCTGCCGATCCAGTGGATGAACCCGCGTGCTCCTCGCTTCCTGGCCCGCCTTTGTCGGTATTCCACACGTCGCCCGCGAACGCCTGGATGGCGGCAGTCGGCAGGATTGCGCACAACTCGGTGAGATGCGTGCAGCCTGTCGTGCCGGCCAGCAAACGGGCAGCATCGCGACGGAAGTTTTGCAACAGATTGAGCCCGATGAGGGCGCGATAGGCGGGATTGGAGACTTCACACAGACCGGGATACGGAACCCAGTCGGACGACGCTTCAGCGTCGACGACATTGAGCTTGCGATCGATCGTGATGCGGAGCCAGAGTTCATGGATCGGCAGGCCGTTCGGCCGGACACCCGACGCAAGCTTAACGTCACGCGGCTTGTCGTCGGTGAGGCATGCCTCGATATCCCACAGCCCATCTTCACGCTCGTATGCGTCCGCTCGGATTGCGCGGCGATGGCGCAACTGTCGGGACACTGGCGGAGAGAGCGGCATGCGAGAACAAAGGCCGGATTTAAGAACCGTTGAATTTTAGCATACTGGGTATTTGAGACTGGCCGAAGCCCGCAGAGGCTTAATGGGGCCGGGTTTGAGCGGTCTCGAGGGTGGCGTGGCAGCCTGGTGTTTCGTGCAGTGCGTCATTTTTTTGCGCGTCGCACGCCGGCCTATTCGGACGGTCAGTCTTCGTCGATACCCTTGAGAATCTTCCCGATGATTCCCTGAGAAAAACCCCGCGTGGCAAGAAAGCGCGCCTGCTTTGCGCGTTCGTTGGGTGTTTCGGGCAACGCGCCGAACTTCTTGCGCCACACCGCCTGAGCCCGCGCCAGTTCGGTTTCGCGTAACTGCGCGCTCACTTCTTCGACCAGTTCCTGTCCGACCGAATGACGCTTGAGTTCGTTGACGATGCGGCCCGCGCCCATGCGCGATGCACGCCGATTAAGCAGGCTTTCCGCGAAACGAGAATCCGACAGCCAGCCTTCGCTTTCGAGCGAATCCAGCAATGCGTCGATTGATTCGCCCTCTTCCGCGTATGGCGAGAGCTTGCGCGACAACTCCGCGCGACTGTACTCGCGGCGCGAAAGATAGCCGAGCGCACGGCCTTTGAGAGAGCGTGTGGGACGTTGTGAGGCGCGGCTCGCTGTATCAGCGGGTTTGCCTTCGCCTGGCTGGCGACGCGAGCGCGTATAGGTGACTTCTTCGCTGCTGGCATCCGCGTCCGGGCGGTCACGCGAAGCGGCACCCAGACCGGCGGCACGATCGTGAGCATCGAACGATTCGAATGGATCGAAGTTGTCGGATGACGAGTCGTTTGAAAACGATGCTGCCGTAGAAGCAGACGGGCTTGAAGACAAGCGTGACGACGATTCGAATGCATCGTCGTCACGCGGGCCGCCCGCGCTGCGTCCTGCGCCCGTAGTCGAGGAAGCAGAGCGGCCCTTGCGTATCACGCGACGATTACTCCTCTTCGCCCACTTCCTCGTCGGCACTGACGGCAGCGCCCGCCGGCATGGCATTCACGCCCAGCGACTCACGGATACGGTTTTCGATCTCGCGTGCAATGTCCGGATTCTCGCGCAGGAATTCACGCGCGTTGTCCTTGCCTTGACCAATGCGTTCGCCGCTGTAGCTGTACCAGGCGCCCGCCTTGTCGACGATCTTTGCCTGCACGCCGAGGTCGATGATTTCGCCCTGACGCGAGATACCTTCGCCGTAGAGGATGTCAAAGATCGCTTCGCGGAATGGCGGCGCCACCTTGTTCTTCACCACCTTCACGCGCGTTTCGTTGCCGATCACTTCGTCGTTCTTCTTGATCGAACCGATACGGCGAATGTCCAGACGCACCGACGCGTAGAACTTCAGCGCGTTACCACCCGTGGTGGTTTCCGGGTTGCCGAACATGACGCCGATCTTCATGCGGATCTGGTTGATGAAGATCACGAGGCAGTTCGTGCGCTTGATCGTGCCCGTCAACTTGCGCAGCGCCTGCGACATCAGACGCGCCTGCAGACCCGGCAGCGAATCGCCCATTTCGCCTTCGATTTCGGCCTTCGGCACCAGCGCCGCGACCGAGTCGATCACGATCATGTCGATCGACCCCGAACGCACCAGCGCATCCGCGATTTCGAGCGCCTGTTCGCCGGTGTCCGGCTGCGAAACCAGAAGGTCGCTGACGTCCACGCCGAGCTTTTGCGCGTACTGAATATCCAGCGCGTGTTCCGCGTCGATGAATGCTGCCGTGCCGCCAAGCTTCTGCATTTCGGCGACGACCTGCAGCGTCAGCGTGGTTTTACCCGACGATTCCGGCCCGTAGATTTCCACCACACGGCCACGCGGCAGACCACCGACGCCCAGCGCGATGTCGAGCCCCAGCGATCCCGTGGAGACCACCTGGATATCTTCGACTGCCTCACCCTGGCCGAGCCGCATGACCGACCCTTTGCCGAACTGCTTTTCGATCTGCGCAAGCGCGGCCGCGAGTGCCTTGCTCTTTTCCGCAGTCAGTCCAGCCGAGCCTTTCTTGCTTTCTTCCATGAATCGTCCTTTGCTATGATGAACGGCGTCTGAGGCAGGTGTGCAGGCCGTTGTGAACCCGGTTCGACCAACCAGCACGCTAAACGCAGACACTGTATAAAAAAACAGTAGTCTTGGCAAGCCCGATTCGCATGCGGACGTCCACATGTGCAAACGGACAACACCGACTACCAACAAAATCTTTCGGAGACGCTGTGCGCCGGAGCACCCCGGTGCCGGCCGGGCAGGGCGCATCATGCGAATTCTCATTGCCGAAGACGACAGCATACTCGCGGACGGTCTCGTCCGATCACTCCGCCAATCGGCATACGCCGTTGACCATGTGAAGACGGGAGCGGAAGCGGATACCGCGCTGTCGATGCAGACTTTCGACCTCGTCATCCTCGATCTCGGCCTGCCGAAAATGTCCGGCCTCGAAGTGCTGCGGCGTCTGCGCGCGCGCAATTCGAACGTACCCGTGCTGATCCTGACGGCAGCCGACAGCGTCGACGAGCGCGTGAAGGGCCTCGATCTCGGCGCCGACGATTACATGGCCAAGCCCTTCGCGCTGAACGAGCTCGAAGCCCGCGTGCGTGCCCTCACGCGGCGCGGCGCGGGCGGCGGGCCGACCGTCGTCAAGCACGGCTCGCTGTCGTTCGATCAGGTCGGCCGGATTGCCTATGCCAATGAGCAGGTTATCGATCTGTCCGCGCGTGAGCTAGGATTGCTCGAAGTCCTGTTGCAGCGGATCGGGCGGCTGGTGTCGAAGGAACAGCTGGTCGATCACCTGTGTGAATGGGGCGAAGAGGTCAGCAACAACGCGATCGAGGTGTACGTGCACCGGCTGCGCAAGAAGATCGAACCGAGCGGCGTGCGCATCATCACCGTGCGCGGGTTGGGTTACTGTCTGGAGAAGGCTGCGCCCCAGACGCCGGCGCAGCAGTCCGAGCCGTCCGACGCGCCCGCTGCGATGCCAGCAAGCCACTACTTCAAGTAAAGGCGTTCCATGTCCGTCCGCGCACCGCGCGCCACGGCGCACGCGGCGGATCTCGACGAAGTCCGCGACGCGCGCTACGCGAATCCTTTCGCGCCGCCCGATGAAACCGAGGCGGCTGCGGAGACGCGTCCGCGTTCGCTCTTCGGCGAGATCCTCGACTGGATGCTCGCGCCGTTGCTGCTGCTATGGCCGATGAGCCTTGCCGTCACGTACCTGGTCGCGAAGTCGATTGCGAACGGACCGTTCGATCGCGCGCTCGAAACCGACGCCTACGTGCTCGCGCGGCAGATTCACCCCGTCAATGGCATCGCCGAGCTGACGCTGCCCGATTCGACGCGTGATTTTCTTCGTGCCGACAATATAGATAGCGTGTTCTATCAGGTGCTCGGCACACGCGGCGAGCTGGTTGCAGGCGACCGCGACATGCCGCTGCCGCGCGAGGAAGACCGGCCGCAGCCGGGCATCGTCGAGTTTCGCGACGACATGGTGCGCGGCAACGACATCCGCGTCGCGTACACCACCGTCGAGTTTCCGCAGACGCCGGGCGCGCAGCCCGTGCTCGTGCAGGTGGCCGAAACGCTCGATAAACGCAGCGCGCTCGCCAACGACATCATCAAGGGCGTGATCCTGCCGCAGTTCGTGATCCTGCCGCTCGCCATCCTGCTCGTGTGGTTCGGGCTGTCGCGCGGTCTTGCGCCGCTGCACGCGCTGCAGGCGCATATTCGCGCGCGGCGCCCCGATGACCTGTCGCCGCTCGAAGCGCGCCGCGCGCCGCCGGAAATCGAGCCGCTCGTCACGTCGTTCAACGATCTGCTGACGCGTCTCGAACAGAACATGGAACTGCAAAAGCGCTTCATCGCCGATGCCGCGCATCAGATGAAGACACCGCTCGCGGGCTTGCGTACACAAGCCGAGCTGGCGCTGCGCCAGGATGCGTCGGCGGAAGTGCATCGCTCGCTCGAGCAGATCGCGACGAGCTCGGAGCACGCCGCGCGGCTCGTCACGCAGTTGCTTGCGCTCGCGCGCGCGGAGAACCGCATGTCCGGCCAGATCTTCACGCCCGTCGAGATTGGCGACGTTGCCCGCAGCGCCGTGCGCGACTGGGTCCAGCCCGCGCTCGCAAAGCAGATGGATCTCGGCTACGAAGGTCCGGAGACGCCCGAAGAAGCGATCGAAGTGGAAGGCAACCCCGTGATGTTGCGCGAGATGCTGTCGAACCTGATCGACAACGCGATCCGCTACACGCCCGCAGGCGGACGGATCACCGTGCGGGTGCGGCGCGACGACGTCGCCCGCATGGCTCATCTCGAAGTAGAGGACACGGGCCTTGGCATTCCCGCCGCCGAGCGTGAACGCGTGGTCGAGCGCTTCTACCGGATTCTCGGGCGCGAAGGTGACGGCAGCGGACTGGGTCTGGCCATCGTCCGCGAAATCGCGACGATGCACGGCGGCACGCTTGCCATCGAGGACAACGTCTATCAGACGTCGCCGCGCCTCGCCGGAACCCTCGTTCGCGTCAGCTTAAGGATGATGGATCGTGTACGGGATTTACCCTAATCCGTCAGTTTCACGCATTTCAGTCAGCACTAACATGCCACCAGTTTAGCCGCAATAAAGCATGCAATAGCCGACGTTGCGAACATTAAGCGAGAAATTCCACGATTTTCAACACTCTCAAACAAACCCTTCCCGAGTCAGAAGGCCGTAAGTTTCCACTCCAATAATCGCTACACGGACACGCCCGACCTGGCGAGCCGCGACTGATATCAATACTGGAGACGACATATGGCTACCGTAAGCGGGCAAATCTCGCACGCGCCGATGACGAAAGAAGAGAAACGGGTAATCTTCGCGTCATCGTTGGGGACGGTTTTCGAGTGGTACGACTTTTATCTGGCTGGCTCGCTCGCGGCCTTCATCAGCAAGAGCTTTTTCTCAGGCGTCAATCCGACAGCCGCATTCATCTTTACCCTTCTCGGCTTCGCGGCCGGTTTCGCAGTGCGTCCGTTCGGCGCGCTGGTGTTCGGGCGGCTCGGCGACATGGTCGGCCGCAAGTACACGTTCCTGATCACAATCGTGATCATGGGCCTGTCGACCTGCGTGGTCGGTTTCCTGCCGGGCTATGCGGCGATCGGCATGGCATCGCCGGTGATCTTCATCGCGATGCGTCTGCTGCAGGGTCTTGCCCTCGGCGGCGAGTACGGCGGCGCCGCGACTTACGTCGCAGAACATGCGCCCGCCAACCGTCGTGGCTTCTACACCGCGTGGATCCAGACGACGGCAACGCTCGGCCTGTTCCTGTCGCTGCTCGTGATTCTCGGCGTACGCACGGCAATGGGCGAAGACGCGTTCGGCGCATGGGGCTGGCGCATTCCGTTCGTCGCGTCGCTGGCGCTGCTCGGCATCTCGGTGTGGATCCGGATGCAACTGCACGAGTCGCCGGCTTTCGAGCGCATCAAGGCTGAAGGCAAGACGTCGAAGGCACCGCTGTCGGAAGCCTTCGGACAATGGAAGAATCTGAAGATCGTCATTCTGGCTCTGATTGGCGTGACGGCTGGCCAGGCAGTTGTCTGGTACACGGGCCAGTTCTATGCGCTGTTCTTCCTGACGCAGACGCTGAAGGTCGATGGCGCTAGCGCGAACATCCTGATCGCGATCGCGCTGCTGATCGGCACGCCGTTCTTCCTGTTCTTCGGTTCGCTGTCCGACCGGATCGGCCGCAAGCCGATCATCCTGGCAGGTTGCCTGATCGCGGCGCTGACGTACTTCCCGCTGTTCAAGGCACTGACGCACTATGCGAACCCGGCGCTCGAAGCCGCGACGCAGAAGTCGCCTATCGTCGTGATCGCCAATCCGGACGAGTGTTCGTTCCAGTTCAACCCGGTCGGTACGTCGAAGTTCACGAGTTCTTGCGATATCGCGAAAGGCGCGCTGTCGAAAGCTGGCTTGAACTACGACAACGTGGCGGCGCCGGCGGGCACGCTCGCGCAGATCAAGGTCGGCGACACGACTATCGATACTTATGACGGCAAGGCCGCCGACGCCAAGGACGCGGGCAAGACGTTCGACAAGAACCTGGGCACCGCGCTGAAGACGGCTGGATATCCGCCAAAGGCCGATCCATCGCAGATCAACTGGCCGATGACCGTTGTGATCCTGACGATCCTCGTCATCTACGTGACGATGGTGTACGGGCCAATTGCGGCGATGCTGGTCGAGATGTTCCCAACGAGGATCCGCTACACGTCGATGTCGCTGCCGTATCACATAGGCAATGGCTGGTTCGGCGGCTTCCTGCCAGCGACGGCGTTCGCGATCGTCGCGGCGAAGGGCAATATTTACTCAGGGCTGTGGTATCCGATCATCATCGCGCTGGCCACCTTCGTGATCGGTCTGCTTTTCGTGCGGGAGACCAAAGACTCCAATATCTACGCCCAAGACTGAGCGCGGCGTAGGTAACCGGAGTTCTCGCAAAAAGTTGTCGCGCGGGGGTTGACAGCCCCCGCCGGCATCTTCATAATCTCGCTTCTTTTGGCGAATTAGCTCAGCCGGTTAGAGCGACGGAATCATAATCCGCAGGTCCGGGGTTCGAATCCCTGATTCGCCACCAGCTTCAAAAAAAGCCGCTGTTTCTCACGAAACAGCGGCTTTTTCATTTCCAGCTCAGCGGAAAATTCGAAGACCGCGCAATCGATCCAGACAAGGGCGCACTCTTCACTTATCGACGATCCTCGTCAAATTCCCCCGCACCTTCTGCAGCAACGAAATGAGCTGCTTCGTCTCTTCCTCGGTCAGCCCGCTCAGCCCTTCGGCCGCGACCTGATCGCCGACCCGCTTGGCTTCGTCGAGCGTCCGTTCCGCCTTCTCCGTGATCCTGATCTGCTTCTCGCGCCGGTCGCGCGGATTGCCCAACCGCTCGATCCAGCCGCCCTCCTCCATCCGGTCCAGCAACCGGCCAGCCGAAATCGGCGCGACTTCCAGCAGGTCCGCGAGCCGCGCCTGGTTGATATCGCCGTAAAACGACAGATACGCGAGCGCCCGACACTGCGCGCGCGTCAGATCGACCGACAGCCGCGCGAGGTCGTCGAAACGCTTGCCGACCAGCCGGCCGACATCCGAAATGAGAAAGCCGAAGCGCTCGTCAAAATGGGTTTTCATCGCGCGATTATACGAAGCGGCGCGCCATGCCAATTTCCCCAAAGCGCGCAGTACGCCCAAAACGCGCAGCGTACAACGACTTCGGGAAACTCAGCGTATGCATAAGAATCTTCGGCCTATACAATAAGCATGCTTACTATTCTGAAGACTCAGCCTCATGGCCTCCGATTCGCCGGCAGCAAAACCCGCCGTCGAGCTGAACCGTCCGATGATCACGATCGCGATCATGCTCGCGACGCTGATGCAGACACTCGACAGCACCATCGCCAACGTCGCGCTCCCGCATATGCAGGGCACCTTGTCGGCATCGCAGGATGAGATCACGTGGGTGCTCACGTCGTACATCGTGGCCGCCGCGATCGCGACGCCGCTGACCGGCTGGCTGTCCGACCGGCTCAGCGTCAAGCGTCTGCTGATGTTCGCAGTGGGCGGCTTCACGATCGCATCGGCGTTGTGCGGGCTGTCCGAAACGCTGACGCAGATCGTCGCGTCACGGCTGTTGCAGGGCATCTTCGGCGCGTCGCTGGTGCCGCTGTCGCAGTCGATCCTGCTCGACATCAATCCGCGCGACAAGCAGGGCCAGGCGATGGCCGTGTGGGGCATGGGCGTGATGGTCGGCCCGATTCTCGGCCCGACGCTCGGCGGCTGGCTCACCGACAGCTACAACTGGCGCTGGGTGTTCTTCATCAACGTGCCGGTCGGTGCCTTCGCGCTATTCGGCATACTGACCTTCCTTCCGTCGCGCGAACCGAAACATGACGCCAAATTCGACGCGTTCGGCTTCGCGACGCTCGGCCTCGCTATCGGCGCGTTGCAGGCGATGCTCGACCGCGGCGAACAGCTCGACTGGTTCGGCTCGCATGAGATCGTGATCGAAGCGCTGATCGCGTCGATCAGTTTCGCGTTCTTCATCGCGCATACGGCGACTGTCGGCAAGACGTCGTTCTTCAAGTACGAACTGCTGAAAGACCGCAACTTCGCGACGGGCACGATTTTCATCTTCATCATCGGCGCAGTGATGTACGCGACGCGCGCGCTGCTGCCGCCGATGCTGCAGAACCTGATGAACTATCCCGTCGCAACGACGGGTCTCGTGACGGCGCCGAGCGGCGCGGGGACGATGATCGCGATGCTGTTCGCGGGACGCCTGCTCAAACATATCGACGCGCGCCTGATGCTGCTCGCGGGCTTCGTCATATCGGCGTTCGCGCTGTGGCAGATGATGCAATACACGATCGTGCTGTCGGAGTCGGATATCGTGTGGCCGGGCGTGATCCAGGGCTTCGGCCTCGGTCTCGTGTTCGTGCCGCTGAGCGCGCTGACGTTCTCGACGCTGACGCCCGCGTTGCGTGCCGACGGTACTGCCACCTATAGCCTGATGCGCAATATCGGCAGCAGTATCGGCATTTCGATCGTGCAGACGCTGCTCACGCGCAACACACAGGTCTCGCACTCGGATCTCGCCGCGAACGTGACGGCGTTCAATCCCGTCGTTGCGCCGATCCTCGCAGCGGGTTCGCGCATGGACATGGCCGTGCTCGATGTGTCGATCACCCAGCAGGCCGCGATGATCGCTTATCTGAACGACTTCAAGCTGATGTTCGTCGCGACGCTGGCCGTGATCCCGCTCGTGCTGCTGATTCGCCCGTCGCGCAGGGTGCCCGACGAATCGGTCGCACATGCGGCGATGGATTGAGCCGCACGCTTTCAGCCTTCGATCCGCCCACGCGTCACGCCGAGCAACGAAGCCATCGCGTGACGCGCGCGCGGCGCATCGCGATCGCGGATCGCTTCGAACACGGCCGTATGCTCGGCCAGCGACGCGTTGAACACATCGGCGCGCTTCGCGTTCAGCCGCAATTGCGCTTCCAGCGTGCGTTCGATCAGCGTGCCGAGTGGTATCAGCAGTTCGTTGCTGCACGCGGCGAGCACGCTCAGATGGAATTGCAGATCGGCACGCACCCATTCGTCGACATTGCGCGCCGCGACCATCGCCGAATGCGCGGCGTCGAGCGCGCCGAACGTCGCGTCGCTGTGCGATGCGGCGGCAAGCGCAGCCGCGTACGGCTCGATCATCTCGCGCATTTCCTGCAGCTTGAGCGCGAAATCCATCGCGGGCGCCACGCGTGAATACCAGTCGAGCACATCCACATCCAGCAGGTTCCACGCGGGCTTTGGACGCACACGCGTTCCCACGCGCGGCCGCGATTCGATCAGCCCTTTCGACGTCAACGTGCGCAACGCTTCGCGCAGCACCGTGCGGCTGACGCCGAACGTCTCCATCAACTCCGCTTCGCGCGGCAGGATCGATTCGGGCGCATAGTCGCCGCGCAGAATGGCTGTGCCGAGCAGATACGCCACGCGGCCGTGCAGATCTCGCTGAATGTCGGTTCTCCTGATGCTGATTGTGGGTTGATCTTGTGCCCTGCACCGTGCGACGGGCCAACGCGGACCGCCCGCGATTATCTTCGATCGCATCTGCGAAACCCATCGCCACCGAACAAAACCTTTCGCCAAATAATACTATTAATAGTATTTAAAGGCGATTTTGTTGTAGGATGTGGCTCCTCAACGGCCGCCGCCGCCACGTCCAATTAGCGGGACGAACAGGCGCGCCGCGGCCATCAACTGCAATCGGCTTTGCAAGCAAAGGAGACGCTCCCGCCATGAAGATCACCAAAATCGAGACATTCATCGTTCCGCCGCGCTGGTGCTTCGTGAAGATCGAGACCGACGAGGGCATCGTCGGCTGGGGCGAGCCGGTTGTCGAAGGCCGCGCGCACACTGTCGCAGCCGCCGTCGACGAACTCTCCGACTATCTGCTCGGCAAAGACCCGCGCAACATCGAAGACCATTGGCAGGTCATGTACCGCGCCGGCTTCTATCGCGGCGGCCCGATTTCGATGAGCGCGATTGCGGGCGTCGATCAGGCGTTGTGGGACATCAAGGGTAAATTCCACGGCGTGCCCGTGCACACGCTGCTCGGCGGCCAGGTGCGCGATCGCATCAAGGTGTATTCGTGGATCGGCGGCGACCGCCCAAGCGACGTCGCGAACAATGCGCGCGCCGTCGTCGAGCGCGGCTTCAAGGCCGTGAAGATGAACGGCTCCGAAGAGTTGCAGATCATCGACACCTTTGACAAGGTGCAAGGCGTCATCAACAACGTCGCGGCTGTGCGTGAAGCGGTCGGCCCGAACGTCGGCATCGGCGTGGACTTCCACGGCCGCGTCCACAAGCCGATGGCGAAGGTGCTCGCGAAGGAACTCGATCCGTTCAAGCTGATGTTCATCGAAGAACCCGTGCTGTCGGAGAACGTCGAGGCGCTGCGCGACATCGTCAACCAGACGAGCACGCCGATCGCGCTCGGCGAGCGTCTGTACTCGCGCTGGGACTTCAAGCACATTCTCGCGGGCGGTTACGTCGACATCATCCAGCCGGACGCGTCGCACGCGGGCGGCATTACGGAGTGCCGCAAGATCGCGTCGATGGCGGAAGCCTACGACGTCGCGCTGGCGTTGCACTGCCCGCTCGGTCCGATCGCGCTTGCCACGTGCCTGCAGATCGACGCCGTCAGCTACAACGCGTTCATCCAGGAACAGAGCCTTGGCATTCACTACAACCAGGGCAACGATCTGCTCGACTACATCAAGAACCCGGAAGTCTTCAAATACGAAGACGGCTTCGTGTCGATCCCGCAAGGGCCGGGTCTCGGCATCGAAGTGAACGAGGAGAAGGTGCGCGAAATGGCGAAGATCGGCCATCGCTGGCGCAACCCGGTGTGGCGTCACGAGGACGGCAGCGTCGCCGAATGGTAAGCAACCAGACGCGATATCGCGAATGAAACACAAACGCCGCCTTCGGGCGGCGTTTGTCATCTGACAACCCGTAGTGTCTTCGAAGACGTTACGGCGGCATGCCGCGCGCGCGGCGTATCAGTAACGTTACACAGTTGACGCGCGACGCCTTTCGACGCCTCGCGCGGCGTTGGCGTTCACCGCGAAAACCCATGCCGGACAAGCGTTTCAGCCCGATGCACCGTGCTTCGCAACGCCTGGCCCACTCCTTGCTGAATGGTATGCAAACAACCATTCGAAGAGGGGCTGCCATGGGCGAATTCCTTCCCGACTATCTGATCCGCGAACAGGCCGCCATTGGCGCGCTGGTCGTATTCGGCGTGCTGCGCGTGATCGGCGCGGTGCTTGCGTTTCAGCGCGGCTGGCGCATCTCGACGGTCGAGCGGTGTTTCATCGCTGCAGCATTTATCTATTGCCTGCCGCAGCTGCTGGATCTGCTCACGCACATGACGAGTTCACACGTGGCGGCAGCGGAACTCGAAGGCAAGGTCGCGGGCTGCGCGATCGGTCTGTTCTTCGCGCCCGTCGTCGGCCACAAGCTCGGTTACGAATGACCGCTTGCAGCCGGCGACGGGCCCGACCGGCGCGACTGGCTTCATCGCGCTCAGCCGAGCGCCGCGAAACCCGGCACGCTATGCGACAGGACAGCGGCGGCCGCGAAGATGCCGAGCATCGCGAGCGCTTCGAGATACAGCAGGTTGGCGAACGTATGCGCGTCCATCGTCGACGCCGTGCGACGCAAGCGCGGCAACGCCGAAAAGCGGTTCAATCCGCCTAGCACCAGCGCCAGCGCAACCAGCGCGAGCTTGAGCATCAGCACGTGCCCCCAGGTACTCGTTTCGATCGCGAGGAACGAATTGCCCGAACCCCGCGCCGCGTTGAACACGCCTGAGAGCAGCACGAACACGACAGCAACCAGCGACACATTCGACAACTGCGTCGCCGTGCGGATCAGCACGCCGCGCGCGATCGACGTGCCGAGCGCCGGCAGCACCGAGAGCCCGGCCGCGAGCACGAGGCCGCCCCACACGGACGTCGTGAGCACGTGCAGCGTGTGCATGCCGATGGCCGCCGACGCCACGCCCGCATCCGCCGCGTGACCCAAGGTCGCCTTACCGCCCGCAATCGCGATCACGGCAAGCCACAGCAGCGCGTTGCGCAACACATTGGTCTGCCGTGCAAACGACACGAGCAGCAGCACCAGCGCCCCCGCAAACGCGACACTCCAGCCGAAGCCGACGTGCGTTTGCGACAGCATCGTCGGCACGACGCCGAACGCTTCCGGCAAGCGCACGCCCGCCATCTCGGCCGCCTGATAAAGCAGCCAGCCGAGATCGGCCAGCACCAGCACGATCGCGGACGCCTGCATCGACCGCTGCGCGCGCAACCATGCGGGGCGCGCGGGCGCGATCTTCGCCTGCGCATCGTTGACGAGCCACGCGCTGAGCAAGGCCGAACCGACGGCAAACGCAAACGCGACGTTCATGAGCGCGGCCATCGCGACCTGCCCGATCCACAATCCGTCGACTCTCATTTGACGGCGAAGGCGTAGCTGCCCTTCGTCCGATGTCCGTCTTCGGCGACAGCCGTCCATTGCACCGTGTAGCGCCCCGGCGCGAGCGGCTGCAGCCCGAGATGCATGGTCTTCGTGTCCTGCGGATCGACCTGCGAGGCTGCCGATGCAGCCGGTTTGTCGTTGGCATCGACGAGCGCGAGCTTGCTGAACGCCGGCTCGAGCGGCTCGCTGAAGTGGATCGTCACGGCCGAGGGCGCGGCGACTTCAGCGTCCGGCGCGGGATCGCGCGACGTGGGCGTCGCGTGGGCAAAGGCGTTCGACGCGACGGCGAGCGACACGCCGCACGCCGCGAGCCAGCGAAGCGGCAAGCGAGAAAGCAAGGAGAAATTCATAGGCTGGCTGTAGGTGGAAAACGCGGGGACGGTCCGGATAGTACGCTTCGATGTTTTGCGGCCCTGTCAGTTCAACAACGACCGGGCCTTGCCCGAGGCAAAGCGCCTACACGAATTCGCTCAAAACTGGAACATCGAGAGGCAACAAAGCGACAGCGGCCGTCGATGCAAAATGCGCAATCTTAAATTAGTTGGAAGCGCTACCGCCAGGCCGGCACTCAACCGGAAGCACGCCAAGAACGCGAACGATGGCGGCGAATTGCGTCAACTTGTCGCATCGAGCGTGTCGCTCGGGCGCGTCAGGCATGAAGTTCGTCGCATGTGGCAAATAGTCACCATTACCCATCGATGATAGAATGCGAGGTCGCTGCGCACCGTCCGCCGCATTCATCGCGCTGCACACACCGATCCGTTCGAAGTTCGGCCAGGCCCCCGATAATGATGGAGTTACGCGTGTCTTCAAGACGCATTTTTCGACCGCTGCTCGCCCTGTTGCTGATCGGGTGTGCAGGCGTATCTGGCGCTGTACAAGCGCAAACCCAGCCTAAAGCTCCGGACACGATGGAAGCGCGCGTGCAAGGTTGCACGGCGTGTCACGGTTCGAAAGGTCAGGGCACGGATAACGACTATTTTCCGCGTCTCGCCGGCAAGCCGGCCGAGTACCTGTACAACCAGTTGAAGAACTTCCGTGAAGGCCGGCGCAAGTACCCGCCGATGAACTACCTCGTCACGTATCTCTCCGACGACTACCTTCACGACATTGCAACGTACTTCTCGCAGCAGCGTCCGCCGTATCCGACGCCGTCGAAACCGACGGTCGCCGATTCCGTGCTCGCGCGCGGCAAGGAAATTGTGCTGAACGGCGACGCGTCGAGGCAGATTCCCGCTTGCGCGGCGTGCCACGGCAAGTTGCTGACGGGCATGGAACCGGCTATCCCGGGTCTGGTCGGCCTGCACATGGACTACATCAGCGCACAGCTGGGCGCATGGCGTTCGGGTTCGCGTCACGCAATCGAGCCTGACTGCATGCACACGATCGCCACGCGTCTGACGGACGCCGACGTGAACGCAGTCGCCGCGTGGCTGTCCACGCAGCAGGCGCCGCAGAACCCCGTGCCGGCACCCGCCAAATCGTTGAAGACTCCGCTTGCCTGCGGCAGCGAACCGCAATAAGGCACCGGGAGAGACAAACAATGAAACGCAAGTCTTTGTTCGCGCTTTCGGCCGTCGTCGTGGTAGCGGCTGCCGCGCTGGTTCCCGTCCTGTGGTCGGGCAGCGACTATCTGCATAACGGCACCGCCGTCGCAGCCACGCCGGCAGACCAGGCTGCAATGATCAAGAAGGGCGAGTACCTCGCCCGCGCTGGCGACTGTATCGCCTGCCACACGGTGCGCGGCGGCAAGGAGTTCGCCGGCGGCCTGCCGATGGCCACGCCGTTCGGCACGCTGTTCACGCCGAACATCACGCCTGACGACCAGTACGGCATCGGCAAGTGGTCGCAGGACGACTTCTACCGCGCGATGCACACGGGCCGCTCGAAGGACGGCAGCCTGCTTTATCCGGCCTTCCCGTTCACGAGCTACACGAAGGTCTCGCGCGCCGACGCGGACGCGATCTACGCGTACCTGCGTTCGGTCCCGCCCGTCGCGGTGCCGAGCCGTCCGCACGAACTGAAGTTCCCGTTCAACAACCGGAACCTGCTGATCGGCTGGCGCACGTTGTTCTTCCGTGAAGGCGAGTACAAGGCGGACCCGACCAAGTCGGTGGAATGGAACCGCGGCGCGTATCTGATCGAAGGCCTCGGCCACTGCGGCATGTGCCACACGTCGATCAACGCGATGGGCGGCCCGGTGAACTCGGCTGCGTTTGCGGGCGGTCTGATCCCGCTGCAGAACTGGTATGCGCCTTCGCTGACGTCGAACAAGGAAGCCGGCCTCGGCGACTGGGACATCAAGGACATTTCCGATCTGCTGAAGACTGGCGTGTCGCAACGCGGCGCGGTGTTCGGTCCGATGGCTGAAGTGGTTCACAACAGCCTGCAGTACATGTCGGACGAAGACATCCACGCCATGTCGACGTACCTGAAGACGATTCCGCAGAAGGACGAAGCGCCCGAGCATCTGCAACTGGAGACGTCGCAACAGTTCGGCAGCGAACTTTTGAAGCAAGGCCAGAAGATCTACGCTGACAACTGCGCGAAGTGCCACGCGGAGAACGGTCTCGGTATGCCGCCGTCGTTCCCGCCGCTCGCGAACAATCCGTCGATCCAGATGCCGTCGGCCGTGAACCCGATCCGTATGGTGCTGAACGGCGGTTATCCGCCGAGCACGGGTGGCAATCCGAAGCCGTATGGCATGCCGCCGTTTGCCCAAGCGCTGTCGAATCAGGAAGTGGCAGCCGTTGTGACGTACATCCGCCAGTCGTGGGGCAACCACGGCACGGCTGTGTCGCCGCAACAAGTGTCCGATCTGCGTTCGGCGCCGCTCGACTAAGCGTCGTCTGAAGGTTCAGGGCGCGGCCTGCGATAATCGCGGCCGCGCCCTTCGCTTTTTTCAGGAGCGTGGTTTCGAAGTTGATCGGCGTCGAAGACATCCGGCCTATCGGGCGTATAACGTTGGTCCCGTGTTGATTGTCGGATGAGATGGGCATCATGCAGGAGGAAGTGCCGTGCAAATCGGGGAGCGTCTGAACAGCATCACCCACCTCGTCGGCGCCGTGCTGTCGGTGGCGGGGCTGGCGACGCTCGTGACGATGGGCGCGCTCGACGGCGATGCGTACAAGGTCGTGAGCTTCAGCGTCTATGGCGCGATGCTCTGCGCGCTGTACGGCATCTCGACGCTGTATCACAGCGTGCGTCGTCCGCGTCTGAAAGCGATCTTGCAGAAGTGCGATCACTCTGCGATTTATCTGCTGATCGCGGGCAGCTACACGCCATTCACGCTGGTCACGTTGCGTGGTCCATGGGGATGGTCGCTATTCGGAGTAAGCTGGGGTCTGGCCGCGCTCGGGATCGTGCAGGAACTGACGCTCGGGCGACGCACCCGCAGCGTATCGATGGTGCTGTATGTGCTGATGGGATGGCTCGCGCTCGTTGCCGTCCGTCCGCTGGTCACTGCATTGCCGGCCGCGGGTACGGCCTGGCTGCTGGCTGGCGGAATCATCTATAGCGCAGGCATCTACTTCTTCATCAACGACGAGCGCATCCGGCACGGACATGGCATCTGGCACCTGTTCGTACTCGCCGGCAGTCTGTGTCAGTTCGTCAGCGTCGCGCGTTATGTCGCATGAGGCGCATGACGGCGGATGCAACTTAATGCCAGTCGACGTGTCTGCATAGCTCGTCGAGCAATTCGGCACGCATCTAGCGTGCCGCCGATTTCTCCGTGAACGGTGAGTGTCGGGCGAGCGATCATGCGAGTCGCCCGCGAACGCGCCTTCTGGCCGCGTTTGACACCGTTTGCACAATTGCATTGCAAAGAGTTTTTATGTCTTTTGATTCCCTCGGCTTGTCCGAACAGCTGGTCCGCGCAGTCAACGAACTCGGCTACACATCGCCGACTCCGATTCAGCAGCAAGCCATTCCCGCCGTGCTCAACGGCGGCGATCTGTTGGCCGGCGCCCAGACGGGCACGGGCAAAACGGCCGGCTTCACGCTGCCTATCCTGCAACGTCTTCTCACCATGCCGCCCGCGCCGGGCGGCAAGCGCGTCGTACGCGCGCTGATCCTCACGCCGACGCGTGAACTGGCCGCGCAGGTCGAGGAAAGCGTGCGCGCGTATGGCAAGTATCTGAAGCTGAAGTCGACTGTGATGTTCGGCGGCGTCGGTATCAACCCGCAAATCGATGCGTTGCGGCGCGGCGTCGATATCGTCGTTGCGACGCCTGGGCGTCTGCTCGACCACATGCAGCAGAAGACCATCGACCTGTCGCATCTCGAGATTCTCGTGCTTGACGAAGCTGACCGCATGCTCGACATGGGCTTCATTCACGACATCAAGCGCGTGCTCGCCAAGCTGCCGCCGAAGCGCCAGAACCTGCTGTTCTCGGCCACCTTCTCGGACGAAATCAAGGCGCTCGCCGACAACCTGCTCGATTCACCCGCGCTGATCGAAGTCGCACGCCGCAATACGACAGCCGAATCGGTCGCGCAGAAGATTCACCCTGTCGACCGCGATCGCAAGCGCGAGATGCTCACGCATCTGATCAAACAGCACAACTGGTTTCAGGTGCTCGTGTTCACGCGCACGAAGCATGGCGCGAACCGTCTCGCCGAACAGCTGACGAAGGATGGCATTAGCGCGCTCGCGATCCACGGCAACAAGAGCCAGTCGGCCCGCACGCGTGCGCTGGCCGAGTTCAAGAACAACACGCTGCAGGTGCTCGTCGCCACCGACATCGCGGCGCGCGGCATCGATATCGACCAGTTGCCGCACGTCGTCAATTTCGATCTGCCGAACGTGCCGGAAGACTACGTGCACCGTATCGGCCGCACGGGCCGCGCGGGCGCGACGGGCGAGGCGGTTTCCCTGGTGTGCGTCGATGAGCTTCAACTGCTGAAGGACATCGAGAAGCTGATCAAGCGCGCCGTGCCGCAAGAAGTGATCGCGGGCTTCGAGCCGGATCCGAATGCACGGCCCGAGCCGATCCTGCGCCGCGGCCAAGGCGGTGGTGGTGGAGGTGGCGGCCGTCAGCCGCGCCAGGGTCAAGGCCAGGGTCAAGGGCAGCGGCAAGCTCAAGGGCAGCAAAAGCGCGAAGGCTCGGCCAACGGGAACAATGGCGCATCGCGCGGCGGCCAACGCGCTTCGGGCGACAAGCCGAAGCAGCAAGCCAAACCGCAAGCGGCCAAGCCTGCGCAGGCGCGCGCCGATGGCTCGCGTCATCAGGACAACAAGCCGCGTGCCGTCGCGCATGAAGGCAACGCGCGTGCTCCGCACGCACCGCGCAAGCCGCACGGCGCCAATCCGGGTGCATTGCTCGGCGGTGGCGGCAAGCCGCGCTCTGGTGCGCCGCGCGGCGGTCAGCGCGGCAACTGACGCAACACGGAGACGCCCGGCATTTTCAATGCGGGCGTCTCACACTTGTCCGACTGCTATCTGCCAGCCGCCGCGCCGCCGGCGGCTTTCTTCAGGTACTCGATCTGCTGCGTCCAGCGCTCGAGCACTGCATCTCTCCCCTCTTCCAGGTCGAACGTGATGCCCGCCGTCAGGCGCGCATAGCGCACGCGATGCGCTTCGCCGGATTCGATCGACCCAGCGAAGCACGCAAGGCCCGCAGCATCCGCGCTCATCGGCGCGAGCGCGAGCTGAATCTGATAGAACGCCTCATCGAACACGAACGTCAGCGCGGCACGGCCGCTGCGCGCAATTGCCTGCGCGGCGCGCGATTGCGGCCACAGCGCGACGCATAGCGTGCGCGAGTCCGGCGCGTACAGTTCGCCGATGCCGAGCAGCGACGTACGCAAATGTGCGCCGCTTTCGTCGACGGTCAACAGCGATGCCGTAAAGCCGACCTTCGATGCGAGCGCCGAGCCGTCGAACAACGCGCGCAATTCGGCCGGCCATTCGTCGAATATCTGTTGATCGAGTGCGCGGTTTTGCTCCGCGGATGCGGTCATGGGTCATTCCTCCGTCGTAGCCACGCTGGCGCGCGGCGTTCAGCGCAAATGCAAATGGCCCGCTTGCAGGGCGGGCCATTCATGCGTCAACAGCCCAGGCCTTCGACGCCCGGCTGCGTACCGCGACGCTCAGCGAAAAAAGACGTGCTGCGTGATCTTCGCGAGCGGGTAATGGACACCTGGCTGAATCTTCGCCGGCAAATCGAGCGGCTTGAGCAGCATCTTCACACACATATCGGCCGACAGGTTGTGCCGCACGAGCTTGTTCACGCGTGCAGCCTTGTCGCGGTTATACACAGGGTCGTTGACGCGTTCGGGATAGCGGATCGCGAATACGTGACGCAGCGCGATCTCCGAGTCTTCGTTCTTGATCTCCATCACGCGCCGCATCAACGCGCCAAGCACGGCGAGCCGGCCATTGCCCTCGATCTTGTTGTACTTCTTGAAGTACTTGAAAAAGTGCTTGTAGTGACGGACTTCGTCGGTGCGGATGTTGTCGGTGATTTCCTTCAGCACGGGTTCGTCCGAACACACGCCGATCGCCCGATACAGCGTAGCCGTTCCCGTCTCGACGACGCAGCGCGCGACCATCTCCAGCGCGCGGGTCTTCTCGAAGTCTTCCATGTTGCAGGTCTTCGAATACTCTTCGAAGAAGTTGTGGAACGCCGTGTCCCAATCGAACTCGGGCCAGACGTGCGCGATGTACGCCTTCAGCGCGCGGCCGTGCTGCATCTCTTCGGGCTCCCATTCGTTGTTGAGCCACGCCGACACCTCGGGATCGCCGTTGAAGAACCTGCTCAGATTGCTCGTGTAAAGATCAGTACCGCTTTCGATAAACGAGGCTGCGCAAAGCAGTAACAAGAGGTCTTCATTGGCGACCGCGCGTTGACGGTCGATGTGATTGAGATCGATGTCTTCGATGCGCCAGGGCATCACGTGACCAGCCTCGTTGTGCATAAAAGTTCGCTCCGAAAACTGTAGCGCCTCGTGCGCGGGCTGAACCGCGCCTATCCCGGTTCGACCGCCGCCCTTGACGCCTACAGTGCCTTGCAACATTGAATTTTTATCTTCATCTTAGACGCTGCTCTGCAAATTCGCAGACAACAGAGCAGAGACCACGCGGGATCGACGCAGTTCCACCCGAACCTTGATTGATCGTGCGAATGCACAAAAGACTACACATCGGATGACTCGAACAACCTGGCAAGCGCGAAGTCGCACGACAAAGCTGCATCGCACAGGTGCCTTACGCTTCCTTTCGACCAGCGCTCCGGCGATCGAAAAAATTCGAACACAAACCAACGACGACGAACACAACGAAGGTCTTACAATACGGCCAAGCCAACCTTCGCCCGCTTCAGGTGCGGCGCTCACAAAAACATCATGACACGAGACCCCCGCCTCACGCTTAACGCACGTCAACAGGAACTGCTGGAGTGGGTGCAACGCGACGGCTTCGTCACGGTCGACGATCTGGCCGCGCACTTCGACGTGACGCCGCAGACGATTCGCCGCGACGTCAACTGGCTCGCCGACATGAATCTTCTGCGTCGCTATCACGGCGGCGCGAGTCTGCCGACCAGTTCCGAGAACGTCTCGTACAGCGCGCGGCAGCGGATGTTCCATGACGAGAAGCGGCGCATCGCGGCGCTGGTCGCCACGCACATTCCGGATCAGGCGTCTCTCTTCATCAATCTCGGCACGACGACGGAAGAAGTCGCACGCGCGCTGAACCGGCATCGCGGGCTGCGCGTGATCACGAATAACCTGAACGTCGCGAGCATGATGAGCGGCTACCCGGATTGCGAGGTGCTGGTGACGGGCGGGATCGTGCGTCCGTGGGACAAGGGCATCGTCGGCGAACTGACCATCGACTTCATCCGCCAGTTCAAGGTCGACTTCGCGATCATCGGCACGTCGAGCATCGAAACGGACGGCACGCTGCGCGACTTCGACACGCGCGAGGTGCGTGTCGCCGAGGCGATCATCGAACATTCGCGCACGGTCTTCCTCGCCGCCGACCATTCGAAATTCGGCCGCCCGGCGCTCGTACGCCAGGGGCATCTGAACCAGATCGATTCTCTCTTCACCGACGCGCCGCCGCCGCCCGACATGACGGAAACGCTGACGAACGCGGGCACGCAGGTCTATATTGCCGAGTGACCTTGGGCACGGCCTGCGACGCGAAGGCTAACGCAGGCCGGCGGCGTCGCGAGTCCGTTTCCGCCATGCTGCACCGCACGCAAAACCTCCAGTGAAATCAAGGATTTGCTGCGCCCAGCAGACCGCCTCTCACACGCGGCGCTGTCAACGGGAAAATTTACAGGGGCCCATTTGGACTTCCGGCCGCGATTGACTACACTCCAGTTCCCCAACGTCCTTAAACGTCCCTGGACTGAGCGGAATGCAGTGGACATGGGGTGAAGCAAGCACAACTTCAGGCCTGATCCGCGGGATTCACCGCCCGCTGGATCCTCCGTCTGCCGGCAGGGCCGTCGGCGGGCGCAAAGGCCACCCGACTACGCTTGACATGGAGAGAAACGATGCTGAGTCCGCATGAATTCGCCACGTTGTTGCTCGTCAAGGACGCCCCTAACCAGGTCGATATGGAACGCGAAGAACTCGACGCACTGCTCGAACGGCAGCTCGTGGAGCTCGAAAGACTCGCGTCGGGCTTGCAACAATGGCGCATCACGGAATCGGGAGACACGGCTCTTCGCGCGATCAAGCGCTTTTCCTGACGGCAATCGAGCGAACTTAACGCGCTTGCCAGTCATATCACTGCGGCCGTCGGCGTGTTCGCAACGGACACGCGAGCATACGGACGCCTGGACGGTCACGCGGCTTGCCCGCCTGGCCGTCTTTATGTTTTCAGGCTTGCCACGTCATCTTTGAACGACGCGCCCGCGCGCGCCAGTCGAGACCTTAGCCGCTGCGCAGCGTCGGATCGACGGCTGCGCGCCAGCTCAGCGCCTTTACGCGCTGAGTGTTGAAGAACTCCACCCACTGACGGCGCGCCTGCGGGTCCGCGCTCGCGCCCTGCGCCGCGTAGCGCTGCGCCAGCGCCGTCTGGAACGCGCAGTAATCCGCCCTCGACAACCCGCCACGCTTGTTCGCCACATACGCGTCGAACAGCGTCACATAGACGGATTGCGCGTCGCTGCCGTAGTCGGCCGGCTGGCTTCCGCACATCGCCTGCAGATCCGCGAACGACGGCGCGCCCAGCGTTCCGTTCAGGCTCGGCGTGCTGACGCATCCCGTCAACACCGCCGCGATCGACAGCGCCGCCGCGCCCGTTTTCCAGAGTCCACGCATGAAATTCACCTCGTATCGCCGCAATCCGGCTCGTTGCCGGAAGTATCGTCTGCGCGCGGCAAACGTGCCACCGGCGCGCGGAATCGCGCACCAATCCAAGGCAAGTCGAACTTTACTTTTTCGAATATGTTCATTAAAGTTTCGAAAACGAACATTACGACTTTACATCAACCCTACTTTTTCCTCCGTCAGGGGCATTCCGGGTGACGCAAGACTCCATTTACGACCTGCTCGTCGTCGGCGGCGGGATCAACGGCGCGGGTATCGCGCGCGATGCAGCGGGCCGCGGCCTGTCCGTGCTGCTGTGCGAACAGGACGATCTGGCTGCGCATACGTCGTCGGCCAGCACCAAGCTGATTCACGGCGGTCTGCGCTATCTGGAATACCGTGAGTTTGGGCTCGTGCGCAAGGCGCTGCAGGAACGCGAGACGCTGCTGCGCGCCGCGCCGCACATCATGTGGCCGCTGCGCTTCGTAATGCCGCATATGCCCGATCTGCGGCCCGCCTGGTTGATCCGCGCCGGTCTCTTTCTCTACGACCATCTCGCGCGCCGCGAATTGCTGCCCGGTTCGCGCGGCATCGACATGCGCAAGCACCCGGCGGGCAAGCCGCTCATCGACTCGATCAAACGCGGGTTCGTCTATTCGGACGGCTGGGTCGACGACGCGCGTCTGGTCGTACTGAACGCGCTCGACGCACAGGAGCGTGGCGCGACTATTCTGACGCGCACGAAGCTCACCGGCGCGACGCGCGTGAATGGCGAATGGCATGCGCAACTGCTGCGCGCGGACGGCTCCACTTTGACAGTGCGCGCGCGTTCGATCGCGAATGCCGCTGGCCCGTGGGTCGGCGACCTGCTGCGCGGGCCGCTTGCACGCGAGGCGAACTACAGCGTGCGGCTCGTGAAGGGCAGCCATATCGTCACGCGCCGCCTGTTCGAGCACGATCACGCGTACATCTTCCAGAACCCGGACAAGCGCATCATCTTTGCTATCCCTTACGAGCGCGACTTCACGCTGATCGGCACGACGGACCTCGAATACAACGGCGATCCGTCGAAGGTCGCGATCGAGCCGTCCGAAACGCAGTATCTGTGCGACTCGATCAACCGTTACTTCAAGCAGCACATCGCGCCGCGCGATGTGTGCTGGACGTACTCCGGCGTGCGTCCGCTGTTAGAGGACGAGAACGCGGACAACCCTTCCGCCGTCACGCGCGACTACCGGCTCGAACTCGACGCGCCGGCGGGCGAGGCACCGCTGCTGTCGGTATTCGGCGGCAAGATCACGACGTTTCGGAAACTCGCGGAAGAAGCCGTCGACGATCTCGCGCGCGTGTTGCAGCACGACAAGCCGACTTGGACCGCGGGCGCCCCGCTGCCGGGCGGCGATATCGCACATGCGGACTTCGAGCGCTTCGCGTCGCAGTTCGCACAACAGCACGCATGGCTTCCTGCCGCGCTCGCGCGCCGCTATGCGCGGGCTTATGGCACGCGTGCCGAACGCGTGATCGGCGCCGCTCGCTCGCTCGCCGATCTCGGGCAGCAGTTCGCGCCCGGGCTGTATGAAACGGAACTGCGCTATCTGCGCGAAACGGAATGGGCGACGACGGCGCGCGACGTGCTGTGGCGCCGTTCGAAGCTCGGCCTGCATGTTGAGCCCGGCACGCTCGAAAACGTCACGCGCGACATCGACGCGTGGTTCGCCCGCGCGACGACCAGGCAGCACGCCTGACGGCCGGGCGCACGCGGTCATGCGCCAGCGCGCGGCGATTCCGCCGCGCCGCCGTGCATGCAACAATCCGCGCAGGCACTTTATTTCGCGTGACCTGAGCGCGCCGCCGCGCCGGTCCGACAAAAAACGCATGGAGAAGAGACGATGCAGGATCAGTACATCCTGGCGCTAGACCAGGGCACCACGAGTTCGCGCGCGATGCTGTTCGATCGCAAGGGCAATGTCGTCTCGGTCGCGCAGAAGGAATTTAAGCAGATCTATCCGCATCCGGGCTGGGTCGAGCACGATCCGCAGGAAATCTGGGCGACGCAGGCGGGCGTCGCAGCCGAAGCTGTCACGCATGCGGGCCTGAACGGTACGTCGATTGCCGCGATCGGCATCACCAATCAGCGCGAGACGACGATCGTCTGGGATCGCGAAACGGGCCATCCCATCTACAACGCGATTGTCTGGCAAGACCGGCGCACGGCTGACTTCTGCGACCAGTTGAAGGCGCAAGGTCTCGAACAGACATTCCGCGCGAAGACCGGCTTGCCGATCGATTCGTACTTCTCCGCAACGAAGATCCGCTGGATTCTGGATAACGTCGACGGCGCGCGCGAAAAGGCGCGGCAAGGCAAGCTCGCGTTCGGCACGGTCGACAGCTGGCTGGTGTGGAATTTCACCAAGCACGAATTGCACATCACCGACGTGACCAACGCGTCGCGCACGATGCTCTTCAACATCCACACGCTGCAATGGGACGACGAGCTGCTCGACGCGCTCGACATTCCGCACAGCATGCTGCCGGAAGTGCGTCCGTCGTCGGAAGTGTATGGGCCGACCAAGACGACCGTGTTCGCGTCGAAGATTCCGCTTGCGGGCATCGCGGGCGACCAGCACGCCGCACTGTTCGGCCAGATGTGCACGCGCTCGGGCATGGTGAAGAACACCTACGGCACCGGCTGTTTTCTCGTGATGAACACGGGCACGAAACCGATCGAGTCGAAGAACAATCTCGTGACGACGATTGCCTGGCAGATCGGCGATCAGGTCAACTATGCGCTCGAAGGCAGCATCTTCATCGCGGGCGCTGTCGTGCAGTGGCTGCGCGATGGCTTGGGCATCATCCGCAGTGCGTCGGAGATCGAGGCGCTCGCGCTCGGCGTCGAGCACAGCGACGGCGTGTACCTGGTGCCCGCGTTCGCCGGCCTCGGCGCACCGCACTGGAACGCGCGCGCTCGCGGCACGCTGTTCGGCGTCACGCGCGGCACCACGTCCGCGCACATTGCACGCGCGGCGCTCGATTCGATCGCGTATCAATCCGTCGACGTGCTCAAAGCGATGGAAGCCGACTCGGGCATTCACATCGACGAACTGCGTGTGGACGGCGGCGCATGCGCGAACAATCTGCTGATGCAGTTCCAGGCCGACATTCTCGGCGTGGATGCCGTGCGTCCGCAGGTGAGCGAAACGACGGCGCTTGGGGCCGCATATCTCGCGGGACTCGCGACGGGCTACTGGAAGGACATCGACGAATTGCAGAGCCAGTGGAAGCTCGAACACCGCTTCTCGCCGTCGATGCCGGGCGATCAGGCGAAGGCCTGTCTCGACGGCTGGCAACGGGCGATTCGCGCGGCGAAGGCGTGGGCCGACGCGCCCTGATCCGACGCACGTCCGTGCGCGCCGTGTCGCGCGACCCATCCGGCGCGCCGGGCCGCAATGCACGTATCATGTCGCTTTCGGCCCGCAGCGTTGCTTGCGTCCTGGCTCTTGCGGGCCGCGCTTTCGTTCCATTTTCCGCATGATCGATCATCTCATTTGCGACTGCGACGGCGTGCTCGTCGACAGCGAAGTCATCGCCGACCGCGTGATGCACGACACGCTCGCCGCCACTTTTCCCGCGCTCGATTTCCACGAGATCTGCAAGACCGCGTTTGGTCAGCAGACTTCGCGCTTTCTGGAGAGCGTTCAAGCGGCATTCGATATCGAGCTGCCCGTCGACTTTTTGCAGACCGTCGAGGCCAATGTCGAAAGCGAGCTTGCGTCGTCGCTGTCGGCGATTAGTGGCGTGCGGGATGCACTGCTGCGCGTGTCGCTGCCTGCTGCTGTCGTGTCGAATAGTCGGATGATGCGGGTGAGCGCGTCAGTGCGCCGCGCCGGGCTGGCCGAGATTTTTGGACCGCGGGTGTTTAGCGCTGAGCAGGTCGCGCGGCCGAAGCCTTATCCCGATGTGTATCTGTTTGCTGCGGAGCAGCTGGGCGTCGAGCCGTCGCGGTGCATTGTGGTTGAAGACAGCGTCGCTGGGTTGAACGCCGCGCGGGCGGCGGGGATGATGACGATTGCGTTTGTTGGGGCTAGTCATATTCCTGATGGCTATGCCGATGTGCTGCGGAATATGGGGATCACGCGGATCATGCAGCATATGGATGAGTTGCCCTCAATTGTTCAGGCGGGGATGCGGGGGGAGTTTGGGGGCGTGCAGTCGTAGTTGAAGGTTTTTTGTCTGCGACGCTTTGGTTTGAGGCTTGTCGCCGGTATTCGTTTTTGCGGCTTCGCGGCGCGGGCGGTTTGGTTTTTTGTTTTGTTGTCTGCGACGCTGGGTGGTTGGCTTATGTTTTCGCTGGCATCCGCGTGTTGCCTTCGCGCTTCAGGCGTCGCCCCTGTGCGGGGCGGCACCTACTTTTCTTTGCCGCCGCAAAGAAAAGTAGGCAAAAGAAAGCGGCTCACACCGCTAATTCTTGTCCTTGCCTGACGGCCCCCAACTGGTCCCACGCTTCACACGGCAACCACGTGACTTATGTTCGTTGCTAGCGCTCTTGCGGTGCGCCTCACCCACTTCACGCGCCCGCGTCGCAGCATGCCGTGCCAGATATTCCACCGCCGCCCAGGTGGCAAACTGTGTGTAGGCCGTAGCGCTACACAGGCCTCACTTCGGACCGATAGCGCACGCATGCCATCATGTAAGAGCGCCAAGCTATACGACGGGACAACCTACACACAGTTTGCCACCTGGGCGGCGGAAACCATTCGCTGCCGCTAGCCCGAGTTCGGGTGTTTGAAGTGGGTGAGGCGCTCATTCGACACGTTGGCAACGAACGCGAACAGAAATGCTGCCGTGTGAAGCGTAAGACCCTTTGGGGGCCCTCAGGCAGGAAGAAGTGTTGGCGGTGTTAGCCGCTTTCTTTTGCCTACTTTTCTTTGCGGCGGCAAAGAAAAGTAGGTGCCGCCCCGCACAGGGGCGACGCTTGAAGCGCGAAGGCAACACGCGGATGCCAACGAAAACACAAGCAAACCAAACCGCTTGCGAAGCAAACACCGCATCGCGGATGCCAGCAAAACCCCAAGCACCCCACCCAGCGTCGCAGACAAAAAAACCTTCTATGGGGAATGGAAAGTCAAGCCCTGTTCAAGATAAAAATTCTGTTATGCGAAGTACATCTCCCTGTCCGTCGTCTACGGCCAGCCTGCGGGTCGCCTACTATGACCAGACGCAGGCTGGCCGTAGACGACCCGTGAAGCACAGCTGATGGCATACAGCTTTTTGCAGCCTGGCATGTCAATGTCGCGTTCAGGTCAGGGTGTCTGTTGACCGGTCAGTGCCGGGTCGACCTTCTATCCGTGCCGACCTGGCTGGCCGGTCACCTCATGCCGCATGCGCAAAGCGCTGGCGTCACCCTGTTACCGACGCGCCCCATCTCAAAGAAACGGCTACCTGCATGGGTAGCCCGGCTTTTTTCCGGGCGCGTTGACCTTTAGATGCCGTGCTGCGTGTGATGTCATTCAGGTGTTCGCGATATTGATCGTCCGTGGTTTGAGTATCGCCCCGTCGGGAATCTCGCCGTGTTCGAGATAGCGCCACAGCGCGATCGCGAGATGCCGTGCGAGCGCCACAATACCGATGCGCCGCAGCCGCTTGCCGGTCCCGGCAAAGCGCTGGTTGAACCAGTGGCTGAGCTGGCTGTCGGGCTGCCACCGCAGCCAGCTCCATGCAAGCTCCACCATCAGCCACCGGCATCGCCGGTTGCCGGCCTTGCTGATGCCCAGTTCGACCTCGCTGGTGCCGCTGGCATAGGGCGTGGGCGTCAGGCCCAGGCAGCCGGCCAGCTCCCGGCGGTTGCGAAACTGTCGCCAGCCAAATAGTTCCCTGACCAGGGTCCAGGCGCTGCCGGTACCGATGCCCGCAAGCTGTGCGAGCAGCGCCATGCCGGGGTGCGCGCCGCTGCGCACCTGCTGGTCCTGCTGCGCTTCGAGCCGGCGAATCTGCTGGCGCAGCAGCGTGAGCCGCTCATACTCGCGTTCAATCTCGGCGCGCAGGCCTGGCGGCAACTGCTCGCGCTGCCGGGTCCACCAGTGAGTCCAGATCCGGCCACCGACATACCGGACCCGAAGGTTATGCAGCACGAGCAGGGAGCGGATCCGGTTGGTGTGCGCGGTGCGCTCCTTGCGCAGGCGTTCGAGCTCACGGTGCAGGCGCCGGTCATCTTCCTGCTCGGGCGTCGGGATGCGCGCCACGGCCCATACCCGCCGCTCGCCGGTGTGATAGCGCATCAGCATCGAAAGCAGCTTGTCGCTGTCAAGCCGGTCCGTCTTCGCGCGACGGGCACGCCGGTTCACCTCGATACTGGCCGAATCCACCACGAGATTGGCGATGCCCTGCTCGGTCAGCCAGCGGTGCAGCCAGAAGCCGTCGCGGCCGGCCTCGTAACAGCTGTAGACAGGAGTATCGGCGCTGAGGTGGCAGCGCGCCCTGGCGTTTGCGATGGCGGTGAGGACCGCTGTGGTATCGCCTGCGGCGACCGTACAGCGGCTGGGTGCACGCTGGCCATCACCCAGTGAGAGCTTCCAGCTCTTCTCGCCCAGTTCAAAGGCCATGTACAGCCGGCCACCTACTGTCGTATTCTGCCCACGGAGGGTTGTGTCAGGCGCATCCATTTGCGTGCTCCTTCGGAGAAACGAGTCTGGAAACCCCGTTTTACTCCAGCGGGCTTCCTTCCACAGCCCTCCCGCATAGCATCTCAAACCTCGAGACAAGCCTCCCGCGCGAAGGCCATCGCGCGCCGAAACTCAACCAGTTCCGCGATAGTGAGCATAGGCATATCGTGCTGAGCGGCGAAACGCTCGACATCGGCACCTCGCATCATCGTGCCATCAGCATTCATAAGCTCACACAACACCCCAGCGGGCTTGAGCCCCGCCAAAGTCACCAGGTCGACAGTCCCTTCCGTGTGCCCACGCCGCGCCAACACCCCGCCCGGCATCGCCCGCAACGGATACACATGACCCGGACGCACAATGTCCGCTGGCTTCGCGTTATCAGCAATCGCGGCACGAATCGTCGTGAGCCGGTCAGCGGCAGACACACCCGTCGACACACCTTCACGCGCTTCGATCGACACCGTGAACGCCGTCGTGTTGCGACTTTCGTTATGAGCAGTCATCGGCGGCAATTCGAGCGCGCGCACCCTGTCGTCCGTCAGGCACAGACACACAATGCCGCTGCACTCGCGGATAAACAGCGCCATCATCTCGACGCTCATACGCTCAGCCGACATGATCAGATCGGCCTCATTCTCGCGATCGTGATCGTCCTGAAGCACAACGGCACGGCCCTCGCGCAACGCGTCGAGCGCGGCGACGATGCGCGGCGGAATGGATTCGGTGGCAAGCAGGGGAAGATCGGCGGCCGCGTCCTCAGCAACGACAGACGGCGCAGGCCAAACGAATGCAGCAGATGTAGATACTACGGACATGTGAAACGCTCCTCGCAAGAGTGTGGGCGAAAAACGTTTCAGGGCATTGCAAACAGACAAACGCGTCCCGCGAGCCGCAAGCGGCTGCCATGCAACAAATGGACAACGCATTCGCGCGCCGCTCGCAACGAGCAGCACGGCAGCGGCCATTCCGCACGGGACCGAAGTAAAGCGCACATGCGCCAACCCGGCCGACAGGAGACTCAGATGACTATCTGCACATCTTCTTCCATCCGGACTCTAACCGTCGGCTCTGGCCTCTCACCAGATCTGCTGACCCTGCAACTCAAACTACAACGCAGGCGCTCGCGGGCTCGCAGACTCGCGCTTCGTAAAGCGCCGCCTGCATACCGCCGGTGGGGAATTTCGCCCCGCCCTGAAGACGTACTGATTGCCGGATCGATCCGGCTCGCAGAGCATACAACAACCGCGCGTGGCGTGCAGCCAGCGCGTGCTTCATGTTTCAGCCTTCGGAATGCGCGTGCGCGAGCGGCGCATCATGCGGCACATCCCAACGCGGCGGCGTCTCCGCATTCACGGTCACGCGAAACGCGCGCGCTTCCGTGTCGCCGGGATTGCGCAGGCTGTGCGGCTGGTCGGCGTCGAAGACGATCGAATCCCCCGTCGCCAGCAACTGCCGGCGATCGTGCACGCTGACTTCGAGTGTGCCCACACTGACGACGAGATTCACCGTCGTCCCCGGCGCGCGACGCGTGCCAGGCTCGGTATGCAGCGGCGCGATACGCAGCTCGTGAAACTCCGCGGTCGACGGCTCGGAATCGGGATGCAGCGCGCGCGTCCAGTACCGGCCATTCGACGTGACGACGCGCGCCGAGCGATCCGCCGGCAAATGCTCGAAGCCGTTCACGGCATGCTGGCGCAGGAACGCCGCAACCGACACCTTCAACGCCGCCGCGACCTTGCACAGCACCTTGATCGACGGCACGCTGCGCGCCGACTCGATCTGCGCGAGCATCGCGCGCGACACGCCCGACGCACGGGCCAAAGCATCGAGTGACAACTGACGCTCCGCGCGCAACCGCGCGAGGTTCACGCCGACGCGGTGTTCGAGCGCGTCGAAATCCGAGGAACGCGTATCGTCGTGGGCGTGGGCTGCGTCGTGACCTTCGGACGCGCGGTCGCGCACGAGCGCAAGCGGTGACTGCATGATGACCTCCAGAAGCCCCGCATCGGTGCGGAGCAAGCACTAATGGAGGCAAGCCTAGCACCCGGTTTTCGCGCGCCCAACGAAGTTATCTTCACACTGTTATCACGATCGCAGAGGACCCTTATGCGCTGGCGTGCGATGCGTTCAGCACGCAGCGTCGGTGGTAGCGCGCGTTCCCGGGCGCGCGGACTTCATCGGCACGAGACGCAAAGACCGATGCCCACGCATCGCTGCGTGGGCATCGGAAACATCATACGAAGCGCGAACGCGCACTCGCCAAACTCAAACCCGCTCGCGCACATCCCGCGCGACGACAGCGGCGGGCGCATCCATCCGCGCTGCAATCCATGTCAGCGCCAACGCGGCCAGCGCGACGAGAGCGGCCACATACGGCAACGCGTCGAGCCCGTAGCCATGGCTGATCGCCAGCCCGCCGAGCCACGCGCCGCCCGCATTGCCGACGTTGAACGCGCCGATGTTGAGCGTCGACGCCAGATTCGGCGCTGCCTTCGCCTTTTCGACAACACGCATCTGCAACGGCGGCACGGTCGCGAACGCCGCGATTCCCCAGATGAACACCGTGACGGCTGCTGCAATCTGCGAATGGCTGGTGTGCGCAAACACGGCCATCACCACGGCGAGCGCGATCAGAATCCCCATCAGCGACGGCATCAGCGACCGGTCCGCCAGCTTGCCGCCGATCGTGTTGCCGACCGTGAGACCGACGCCGAACAGCACGAGAATCAGCGTCACGCCGTGCGGCGTGAAGCCACTCACCTGCTCAAGAATCGGCGCGATGTAGGTGAACACGACGAACACGCCGCCGAAGCCGAGCACCGTCATCGTCAGCGCAATCCACACTTGCGGGTCCTTCAGCACGCGCACTTCGTGACCGAGGCTCGCCGGGCCCGTGTCATGACGGTTCGGCACGAGCGCCGTGACGCCCGCCAGCGACAACACGCCGAACGCGGCGACGATCCAGAACGCGGCGCGCCAGCCGAACTGCTGGCCGATGAACGTGCCGAACGGCACGCCGAGCACATTGGCCAGCGTCAGGCCCGTGAACATCAGCGCGATCGCGCTTGCACGCTTTTCCTGCGGCACCAGCGACGCGGCCACCACCGCGCCGATGCCGAAGAACGAGCCGTGCGCGAACGACGTCACCACGCGCGCGATCATCAGCACCGAGTAGTCGGAGGCGATCGCGCACAACACATTGCCGACGATGAACACGCCCATCAGCAGTTGCAGCGCGAGCTTGCGCGGCATCTTGCTGGTGACGACGGCAAGCAGCGGCGCGCCGACGGCCACGCCGAGCGCGTAGCCGCTGACGAGCAGACCGGCGGAAGGAAGCGAGACGGCGAGATCTTTCGCCACGTCGGGCAGCAAGCCCATGATGACGAACTCGGTCGTGCCGATGGCGAACGCGCTGATCGCGAGCGCAAGCAAGGGAATGGGCATGGAAAGCTCCAGACGACGATTCAGAAGGACGCGCGCCGGACATTGCACGCCGCCGTCACGAACTCGATGACGACGGACGATGCCAGCGCGACGAACAGTTGCACTTCACCCGAAAGCGGCACATCGGCGGTCTGATAGGCGACGCCGGCCTTCTCCAGCCGTGCGAGCAGCGCCTGCCACTGCGTGTCGTCGTCGAGACGGAACGCGATGTGGTCGATGCGCGGCGTCACACGACCCGAGTGACCCGGCAACGTCGAATCGACGAGGTGGATCACGGCGCGGCCGTCGGCATAAAGCCAGTAACCGCCGACGCCGAACGGCGGCCGTGCGCCCTCCTCCAGCCCGACGACATCGACGAAGAAGCGTCGAGTGGCGTCGAGATCAGGGGTGACGATCGTCGCGTGGTCGAGATGCATGATGCGGGCTCCGGGTAAACGCGGATTTCGCGTTTTCAGGACCGGATTGTCCGTGAACCTCGTTCATTTGATAATTGGCGTACCATTTGAAGGATTTTCAAACGGTGTCGAATAATGACCGACAACCTGGGTGATATCCGGCTATTTGTCGAAGCGGCGCAGTTGGGCAGCCTGTCGGCGGCGGGCCGAAAGCTCGGCCTCACGCCCGCGGCGGCCAGCGCGCGCCTCGCGAAACTCGAAGGCGGACTAAAGGCGCGCCTGTTCGAGCGCACGACGCGGCAACTGCGTCTCACCGACGAAGGCCGTCTCTACCTGAACTGCTGTCAGCAGGCGCTGCGCGCGCTCGACGACGGAGAAGCCGCGCTTCAAGCCGGCCAGAACGCGGTGCGCGGCAAGGTGCGCATTTCCGCGACATCGGATTTCGGGCGCAATCTGCTGATGCACTGGCTCGACGAATTCAATCTGCTCTACCCGGACGTCACGTTTGCGCTGACGCTGTCCGATTCGCTACAGAATCTGGTGCAGGAAGACATCGACCTCGCGATCCGCTTCGGTGTGCCGCAGGACAGCTCGCTCGTCGCGCGCGGGCTCGCGCCGAATCCGCGGGTGTTGTGCGCGTCGCCGGAATACATCGCGCGGCGCGGCGAGCCGAAAGATCCGCTGGATCTGGCGCGCTTCGACTGCATCGTGCTCGGCACCGCGTCGGGGCCCGTCAACGAATGGCGCTTCACGCGCGGCGCTGAGACCGTCACGTACACGATTCCGCTCGAATCGGCGCGCGAAACCAATGACGGCGCGGTCGCCCGCGAATGGGCGCTGCGCGGCTACGGCATCGTGATCAAGTCGATGTGGGACGTCGAGGCCGATCTGAAAAGCGACGGCCTGCGCGTGCTGCTGCCCGAATGGCGTTATCCCGATGCGCCGCTGCACGCGCTCTATCACCGCAACCGTTTCATGGCGCCGCGCGTGCGCGTGCTGCTCGATTTTCTCGCCGAGCGCTTCACCAGGGTGACGGGAGAGCTGGAAGCGCAACTTGGCTTACCGCCGCAGGGCGGCGCCCGAAAGACGCCCGCGCGCACGCGCAAACCGCCCGCCAGCACGGAAACCGGTGCATGACGCCGTCCCGGCACGCCACCAAAGCCCCACGCAGCTAAGGGCTATAATGTTGGACTACGCTGTAAAAACGCGTTTCGGGCGCTTCGGACCCGCTTACCGTCCGATTCTCCGCGCTGCGGCGCCACGCGTTTTTTGTCTCTTCACCTTTTATTGACGCCCCCAGGTTAACTACTGCGACCGGCGAACACTCGATGACCAAGAAAGTTTATGTAAAGACCTTTGGCTGCCAGATGAACGAGTACGACTCCGACAAGATGGTCGACGTACTCGGTGCGGCCGAAGGCCTCGTCAAGACCGACACTCCCGAAGACGCCGACGTCATTCTGTTCAACACCTGCTCGGTGCGCGAAAAGGCGCAGGAGAAAGTCTTCTCCGATCTCGGCCGCGTGCGCGAACTGAAAGAAGCGAACCCGAATCTGCTGATCGGCGTGGGCGGCTGCGTGGCGAGCCAGGAAGGCGCGTCGATCGTTTCGCGCGCGCCTTATGTAGACCTCGTTTTCGGCCCGCAAACCTTGCACCGTCTGCCGCAGATGATCGACCAGCGCCGCGCGAGCGGCCGTCCACAAGTCGACATCAGTTTCCCGGAAATCGAGAAGTTCGATCACCTGCCGCCGGCGCGCGTCGATGGCCCGAGCGCGTTCGTGTCGATCATGGAAGGTTGCAGCAAGTACTGCAGCTACTGCGTGGTGCCGTACACCCGCGGCGAGGAAGTGTCGCGTCCGCTCGACGACGTGCTGACGGAAATCGCCGGTCTTGCCGATCAGGGCGTGCGCGAAGTCACGCTGCTCGGTCAGAACGTGAACGCCTTTCGCGGCGCGATGACAGTCGGCTCAACCGAAATCGCCGACTTCGCGACATTGATCGAATACGTCGCGGAGATTCCGGGTATCGAGCGGATTCGCTACACGACGTCGCATCCGAAGGAGTTCACGCAGCGCCTGATCGACACCTACGCGAAGGTGCCGAAGCTCGTGAGCCATCTGCATTTGCCCGTGCAGCACGGTTCGGACCGCATCCTGATGGCGATGAAGCGCGGCTACACCGTGCTCGAATACAAGTCGGTGATCCGCAAGCTGCGCGCGATCCGTCCGAACCTGTCGCTGTCGACGGACATGATCGTCGGCTTCCCCGGCGAGACGGAAGAAGACTTCGACAAGATGATGCAACTCGTGCACGACATGAGCTACGACACGAGTTTCTCGTTCATCTACAGCCCGCGTCCCGGCACGCCCGCCGCGAACCTGCACGACGACACGCCGCGCGAAGTGAAGCTGCGCCGTCTGCAGCATTTGCAGGCGACCATCGAGGAAAACGTGCAGCGCATCAGCGCGGCGATGGTCGGCAAGATCGAGCGCATTCTGGTCGAGCGCCCCGCGCGCAAGGACCCGAACGAACTCGCGGGCCGTACCGAGAACAACCGCGTGGTGAATTTCCCCGCGCCCGTTGATTCACACGCTCGCCTGATCGGGCAGATGATCGACGTGAAGATCGTGCATGCGTATCCGCACTCGTTGCGCGGCGAACTCGTGATGGTTCACGACACCGCACCCGCCACTCATTAAGCTGTAGCGCACTGACAGGACCGAACTCAAGCCTTGAAGACCACTCAGCAACATCTGGAATTCACTGCGCCGCGCGACGACAACGCGCGGCTTGCCAACCTCTGCGGACCGCTCGACGAAAACCTGCGGCAGATCGAGCAAGCGCTCGACGTTACGCTGCAACGACGCGGACACCGCATCAGCATTCGCGGGCGCGGCGCGAAAATCGCGCTCAATGCGCTCGAAAACTTCTACAACAGCGCGCGCGATCCGATCTCCGTCGACGACATCCAGCTTGCGCTCGTCGAAGCGCGCCACCCAGGCACCAACGGACGCGCGGGCGGCAACGGTGAGGCAGCAGCCGACGGGCGTTTTCGCGGCGACCCCGATCATCCGTTCGACGAACCGGCGCATGAAGGCGTAGAGGACGAGGAAGAACTCGGTCCGAAGCTGTATACGCGCCGTGCCGATCTGCGCGGCCGCACGCCGGCGCAGCGCGAGTATCTGAAGCAGATTGTCTCGCACGATGTCACCTTCGGCGTCGGCCCGGCGGGCACCGGCAAGACGTATCTGGCCGTCGCGTGTGCGGTTGACGCACTCGAACGCGATCAGGTGAAGCGCATCGTGCTGACGCGCCCCGCCGTCGAAGCGGGCGAGCGGCTCGGCTTCCTGCCTGGCGATCTCGCGCAGAAGGTCGATCCGTATCTGCGTCCGTTGTATGACGCGCTTTACGATCTGCTCGGCTTCGACAAGACCGCGAAGATGTTCGAGCGCCAGATGATCGAGATCGCACCGCTCGCGTACATGCGTGGCCGCACACTGAATCACGCGTTCATCATTCTCGACGAGGCGCAGAACACGACGCCCGAGCAGATGAAGATGTTCCTGACGCGTATCGGCTTCGGCTCGAAGGCGGTCGTCACGGGCGACACGACGCAGATCGACTTGCCGCGTGGCCACAAGAGCGGGCTGATCGAGGCGCAGCGCGTGCTCGAGGACGTGCGCGGCATAGCGCTCACGCGCTTCACGAGTGTGGACGTGGTGCGTCATCCGCTCGTCGCGCGTATCGTCGAGGCGTACGACGCGGCGTCGCAGAAGGAAGCGGCCGCCGCCGAAGCCGCCAACGCAGCGAAGTAACGCGGACATGACCCGGACGAAGAACGACGCATGAGCCGCGCCCCGAAACTGTCGCTGAACCTGCAATTTCCCGCTGGAAAAGCGTGGCCCGAGCACAAGGCGCTGTTGCCGAAGGCAACGGTCGCCGCGTGGATCAAGGCCGCGCTCTTCGCGGACGCCGAACTGACCGTGCGTTTCGTCGACGCCGACGAAGGCCGCACGCTGAACCGCACGTATCGCGGCAAGGACTACTCGACCAACGTGCTGACGTTCGCCTATGCGGAATCGGAAGACGATCCCGTCACGGGCGACCTGATCTTGTGCTGCCCTGTCGTCGAGAAGGAAGCGAACGAACAGGGCAAGCCGCTCGAAGCGCATTACGCGCATCTGCTCGTCCACGGCACGCTGCACGCGCAAGGCTACGACCACGAAGACGAGGCCGAAGCCGAAGAAATGGAAGCCATCGAAACCGAGGTGCTCGGCAAGCTCGGCTTCCCCGACCCGTACGAATAAGGCTCGATAGCAGAAATGTTGAGCCGGCATCGCCGCCTGGTCGATCGCAGGCTCTGACAACCCAGACAGCCAACCGATCGAATCAACGTGAGCCAACCCCTTTCATCACCGACGCCGCGTCAACCGTGCCCCGACTATCCGCCGTCGCTCGGCGAGTCGCGGCTGTTGACGGACGATGAACTGCGCGCGTCGCTCGAGTGCGCACTGAGAGACTGGGATCGCACTAGCGACTTGTGGCTGTTCGGCTATGGGTCGCTGATCTGGAACCCCGGTCTGCCGACTGTCGAGGCGTTGCGCTCGCGGGTGCATGGATATCATCGCGGGCTGTATTTGTGGTCGCGTGTTAATCGCGGGACACCGGAGCAGCCCGGGCTTGTGCTTGCGCTGGACCGTGGCGGGTCGTGTAGTGGGATTGCGTTCAGGCTCGCCGCTGAGGGCGCGATGCCGCATCTGGAAGCGCTGTGGCGGCGCGAGATGGCGATGGGTTCGTATCGTCCGGCGTGGCTGCCGTGCGTGCTTGCCGACGGGCGGCGCGTCGATGCGCTCGCGTTTGTGATGCGGCGGGATGTGGCTTCTTATACGGGCAAGCTGTCTGATGATGTTGTGAAGGCGGTGCTTGGGTGTGCTTCCGGGCGATATGGCACGACGCTTGATTATGTGAGTCGTACGGTTGAGGCGCTGCGGGAGAGTGGTATGCCCGATAGAGCGCTCGAGGCGCTGTTGGCGAGGTGTCGGGGGTAGGTTTTTTTGTCTGCGACGCTGCGAGGTTTGCTTGTGTTTTCGCTGGCATCCGCGCTACGGTGTTTGCCATTCACGCGTCGCCCCTGTGCGGGGCGGCACCTACTTTTCTTTGCCGCCGCAAAGAAAAGTAGGCAAAAGAAAGCGGCTAACACCGCCATTTCTTGTGTTTGCCTGAGGGCCCCCAAAGGTTCCTACGCTTCACACGGCAATCACGTGACTCATGCTCGTTGCCAGCGCATTGAACGAGCGCCTCACCTGCTCCACGCGCCCGCGTTGCGGCACGCCGTGCCAGATATTCCGCCGCCGCCAAGGTGGCAAACTGTGTGTAGGCCGTAGAGGCACACACGCCTCACTTCGGACCGATGGCGCACGCGCACCACCATGTATGAGCGCCAGGCTATACGACGCGACAACCTACACACAGTTTGCCACCTGGGCGGCGCGAACCATTCGCTGCCGCTAGCTTTTGTTCGGGTGTTTGAAGTGGGTGAGGCGGTCATTCGAAGCGTTGGCAACTCGCGTGAACAGAAATGCTGCCGTGTGAAGCGTAAGACCGGTTGGGGGCCCTCAGGCAAGAAGAAATGTTGGCGGTGTTAGCCGCTTTCTTTTGCCTACTTTTCTTTGCGGCGGCAAAGAAAAGTAGGTGCCGCCCCGCACAGGGGCGACGCATGAACGGCAAACACCGTAACGCGGATGCCAGCGCAAACGCGGGCACAGAGCGTTGAAAGCCCGCGCAGCCCCCCACCCGGCGTCGCAGACAAAAAAACCAAACCGCTGGCCCACTACGAAAAACCTAATTTTGACCACACGCCCCCCAACCCCCAGATATCAGTTAGGATAAAAGCGAGCGCTTTCCGCCGAAAACCATCGTACCCCCGGTGGAACCAGCCGGCCCAAACCGGAAAATACGCCCTGCACCACGCGGTGGCCCCAGGACACGGTCCTGCCACGCACGTGGTGTATCCTTAACACTCTGCAACAGCGCGTCCAGCTTTCCGGGCGCACCACCATGAACGATTCGTATCCCAGTCGACGCCATACCAGCGACAAACCCCAGGAAAAGCGCTCCCTCCTCGAGCGATTGACCGACTTCATCTCGCCCGAGCCCGATTCTCGCGGCGAACTTCTCGAAATCCTGCAGGACGCGCACGAACGCAATCTGATCGACGCAGATTCGCTGTCGATGATCGAAGGCGTGTTCCAGGTTTCCGAGCTCTGCGCGCGCGACATCATGATCCCGCGCTCGCAAATGGACGCGATCAACATCGCGGACGCCCCCGACGAATTCATTCCGTACATGCTGGAAAAGGCGCACTCGCGCTATCCCGTGTACGAAGGCAATCGCGACAATGTGATCGGCGTGCTGCTCGCGAAAGATCTGCTGCGCTACTACGCTGAAGGCGAAGCCGACGTGCGCGGCATGCTGCGCCCCGCCGTGTTCATCCCCGAATCGAAGCGTCTGAACGTGCTGCTGCACGACTTCCGCGTCAACCGTAATCACATCGCGATCGTCGTCGACGAATACGGCGGCGTCGCGGGCCTGATCACGATCGAGGACGTGCTGGAGCAGATCGTCGGCGACATCGAGGACGAATACGATTTCGACGAAGAAAGCGGGAATATCATCGCGTCGCCGGACGGACGCTATCGCGTGCGCGCGCTGACCGAGATCGAGCAGTTCAACGAAGAGTTCGGCACCCATTACTCCGACGAGGAAGTCGACACGATCGGCGGCCTTGTCACGCACCATTTCGGACGCGTGCCGCATCGCGGCGAGAAAGTAAAGCTCGACGACCTGATCTTCGAAGTGCTGCGCGCCGACGCGCGCCAGATCCACATGCTGCTCGTGCGCCGCGATCCGCTCGCTGGGCAGCGCGAACGCGACGCCCAGCACGTGCAGACCTGATTCCCCCGTTTCCCTGAAGCCGACCACGCAAGAATGGCCGACCCGATCACTTCCCGTCTGCGCCGCGGCGTGACGTCCGACGCAGCCGATGCAAACATCGGGCGCGCCCGGACGTTGCCGTGGTGGCACTACCTCGCCGCCGCAGCCGCCGGCGCGCTCAACACGCTATCCTTCGCGCCCACGCCGCACGGCGGCTGGCTCGAACTCGCGATCTTCGTTTTCTTCTTCGCGTGGCTCACGCGCACCACGGGCTGGAAAAGCGCGGCCCTCACCGGCTTCGCGTTCGGCTTCGGCAACTACGTGTCGGGCGTGTGGTGGCTGTACGTGAGCATGCACTTCTACGGCGGCATGCCGGCGCCCCTCGCGGGCACGGCACTCGTGCTGTTCTCGCTGTATCTGGCCGTCTATCCGGCGCTCGCAGCTGGCGTCTGGTCGTTCTGCGCAGGACACGCGCGCAACGGCAAACTCGTCGACGATCAGCCGTTTTCGCCCACCTGGCACGGCGCCTTTGCGTTCGCGAGCGCGTGGGCGATCGGCGAATGGCTGCGCGGCACGGTGTTCACCGGCTTTCCGTGGCTCGCAAGTGGCTACGCGCAGGTCGATGGGCCGTTTGCGGGATTCGCGCCGATTGTCGGCGTGTACGGCGTCGGCTGGGTGCTCGCGCTCGCCGCCGCGCTGATCGCGCAGGCCGTGCTGCGTTCGCTGACCTCGAAAAATGGCAATGCACCCGCTGCGCCGCGAACCGTGCGCGTTGCGGTGCCTGCCGCGATTGCCGTCGCGCTGATCGCAGCGGGCCTCGTGCTGCCGCTCGTTTCGTGGACGACGCCCGCCAACGCGACGCTGACCGTGCGCCTCCTGCAAGGCAACGTGAAGCAGGACATGAAGTTCGAAGAGTCGGGCGTGAAAGCAGCCATCGACGAATATCAGCGGATGATCACAGCAAAGCCCGCCGATCTCATCGTCACGCCGGAAACAGCCATTCCTGTGCTCGCGCAGGCGATCCCCGAGTCGTTCGCGCTCGCCGTGCGAAATTTCGCGGATTCGACGCATTCGTCGATTCTGTTCGGCGCGGTCGGCGGAACGATCACGCCGGAAGGACGCGTCGTCGATTACACCAACAGCCTGTTCGGCATCACGCCGGGCCAGACGGGCGTGTATCGCTACGACAAGCATCATCTCGTGCCGTTCGGCGAGTTCGTGCCGTGGGGCTTCCGCTGGTTCGTGAATCTGATGAACATTCCGCTCGGCGATTTCGCGCGCGGCGCGCCCGTGCAGAAGCCGTTCGTCGTGCACAACCAGCCGGTCGCCGTCGATATCTGCTACGAAGACATCTTCGGCGAGGAAATCGCGCGCACGGTGCGCGAGAGTGATTTGCCGGCGGGCGTGCTCGTCAACTCGACGAATCTCGCGTGGTTCGGCGACACGATCGCGCTCGATCAACATCTGCAGATCGCGCGCATGCGCTCGCTCGAAACGGGGCGCCCCATGCTGCGCGCGACGAACACGGGCGCGACGGCCGCGATCGACGCGCACGGCAACGTCATCGCGCGCCTGCCCACATTCACCCAAGGTTCGATCGAAACAACCGTGCAAGGCACGACGGGCTTCACGCCGTACGTGACGAGCGGCAACAACACGGTACTCGCCGTTTCGCTGCTGTTCCTCGCATTTGGTTTTGCGTTCGGTCCGGGCCGCGATCGGTCGGGCCGCGCCAAGGTGCGCAACGGCACGAACAGCGTAAGCACCGACACAAAGCACGACGACAACGCCTAACATCAAGTCATACGGGCGGCGCAACGCGAAACAACACAACGACGCGCCCCCGTCGAATCACCAGGCCCCAGAAAGTCTCAAGCCACCGGCAATCCGGTAAAATTCAGGGTTTTACAGCACTGGGCCGCGCAACCGGCCGGCTATGGAGCGGACGGCCAGCACGACCGGCACGCCCCCAGGCCGCACGGCATCCGCGTCCTGCCTGAAAGGCACCCTTCAAGGCACTTCATGCTCACGTTTCAGCAAATCATCCTGACGCTGCAATCCTATTGGGACAAGCAGGGTTGCGCGCTGCTCCAGCCGATCGACATGGAAGTCGGTGCGGGCACTTCCCACGTCCATACGTTCCTGCGCGCGATCGGCCCCGAGCCGTGGCGGGCAGCGTATGTCCAGCCGTCGCGCCGTCCGAAGGACGGCCGCTATGGTGAGAACCCCAACCGTCTGCAGCACTACTACCAGTATCAGGTCGTGCTGAAGCCCGCGCCGGAAAACATCCTCGACCTGTACCTCGGCTCGCTCGAAGCGCTCGGCTTCGACCTGAAGCAGAACGACGTGCGCTTCGTCGAGGACGACTGGGAAAACCCGACGCTCGGCGCGTGGGGCCTCGGCTGGGAAGTGTGGCTCAACGGCATGGAAGTGACGCAGTTCACGTACTTCCAGCAGGTCGGCGGCCTCGACTGCAAGCCGGTGCTCGGCGAAATCACGTACGGTCTCGAGCGTCTCGCGATGTATCTGCAGAAGGTCGAGAACGTCTATGACCTCATCTGGACCGAGTGGGAAGAACAAGGCCCGAACGGTCCGGAAATGCGCCGCCTCACGTATGGCGACGTGTATCACCAGAACGAAGTCGAACAGTCGACGTACAACTTCGAGCACGCCAACACCGATCTGCTGTTCACGTTCTTCAACAGCTACGAAGCCGAAGCGAAGCGGATGATCGAAGTGCCGCTCGCGCTGCCCGCTTACGAACTCGTGCTGAAGGCCGCTCACACCTTCAATCTGCTCGACGCGCGCGGCGCGATCTCCGTGACGGAACGCGCGGCGTATATCGGCCGCATTCGTGCGCTGTCGCGCCTCGTCGCGCAGGCTTACTACGACTCGCGCGAAAAGCTCGGCTTCCCGATGCTCGGCAATCCCGTGCATGGCGTACCCGGCCTCACCACCGACGAACAGGACGCCGCGATGCCCACGTGGGCGCCGCCGCTCAAAGTCGAACGCAAGATCGACCAGGACTGACGAGACCAAGAAGACATGACGCAATCCCATCAAGCCACCCTGCTCGTCGAACTGCTGACCGAGGAACTGCCGCCCAAAGCACTCGCGCGCCTGGGCGATGCGTTCGCGGAAGGCATCGCGCAACGTCTCGCCGCGCGTGATCTGATCGAAGGCGAACTGTCGTTCGAGCGTTACGCCACGCCGCGCCGCCTCGCCGTCACCATCAAGAACGTTCGTAGCGTCGCGCCGGAAAAACACGTACGCGAAAAAGTGCTGCCCGTGTCCGTCGCGCTCGATGCGAACGGCCAGCCCACGCCGCCGCTCGCGAAGAAGCTCGCGGCGCTCGGCTTCCCCGATTTCTCGGTGAACGATCTCGAACGCGCGAACGACGGCAAGGCTGACGCATTCTTCCTGCGCTATGCAGCGCCCGGCGCGACGCTCGCCGAAGGCCTGCAGACGGCGCTCGACGAGACGCTCGCCAAGCTGCCCATTCCGAAGGTCATGACGTATCAGCGCCCGGACGGCTCGAACGTGCAGTTCGTGCGCCCCGTGCATCGTCTGACGGTGCTGCATGACAAAGAGGTCGTGCCCGTCACCGCGTTCGGCATCGATGCCGACGACACCACGCTCGGTCATCGCTTCCTGTCCGAAGGTTTCGTGCAGATCCAGCATGCCGATCACTACGCCGAGACGCTGATGCATCGCGGCCACGTCGTGCCGAATTTCTCGGACCGCAAGGAAACCATCCGCACGCATCTGCTCGCGCAGGCAAACGGCGATCAGGTCGTGATGCCCGAGTCGCTGCTCGACGAAGTGACGTCGCTGGTCGAATGGCCCGTCGTCTACGCATGCACGTTCGAGGACGAGTTCCTGCAAGTACCGCAGGAATGCCTGATCCTCACGATGCAGACCAACCAGAAATACTTCGCGCTCACCGACGCGAACGGCAAGCTGCGCTCGCGCTTTCTGATCGTGTCGAACATCGAGACGAAGACACCTGTCGAGATCGTCGAAGGCAATGAGCGCGTGGTGCGCCCGCGCCTCGCCGACGCGAAGTTCTTCTTCGAGCACGACAAGAAAAAGCCGCTCGCGGACCGCGTGCCGCAACTCGCGAACGTCGTCTATCACAACAAGCTCGGTTCGGCGCTGCAACGTGTCGAACGCGTCGAAGCGCTGGCAGGCGCGATCGCGCAGATGATCGGCGCGGACGTCGCGCTCGCGAAGCGCGGCGCGCATCTCGCGAAGGCCGACTTGCTTACCGACATGGTCGGCGAATTCCCCGAGCTGCAAGGCACGATGGGCACGTACTACGCGCGCCACGACGGCGAGCCGGAAGAAGTCGCGCTCGCGTGCTCGGAACACTATCAGCCGCGCTTCTCCGGCGACGCGTTGCCGTCGACGGTGACGGGCACGATCGTCGCGCTCGCGGACAAGCTCGAAACGCTGGTCGGTATCTGGGGCATCGGCCTGCAACCGACGGGCGAAAAAGATCCGTTCGCGCTGCGCCGTCACGCGCTCGGCGTGCTGCGTATCCTCGTCGAAAAGCAGTTGCCGATCGACCTCGTCGAACTGCTGCGCGTCACCTATGCGCAATTCGCGAACGTGCCGAACGTCGCCGATTCGACGCAAGCTATTTACGAGTTCTGCATCGACCGTCTGCGCGGCCAGTTGCGCGAACGCGGCTACTCGGCAGGCGAAGTGGATGCCGTGCTCGCGCTCAACCCGACGCGTTTCGACGACATCGTCGCGCGCCTGGATGCCGTACGTGAGTTTGCGACGCTCGTAGAAGCGGCGTCGCTCGCGGCGGCAAACAAGCGCATCTCGAACATCCTGAAGAAGTCGGAAGGCGCGAACGCGAACGGCGTGCAGATCGCGCTGCTCGTCGAAGCAGCCGAAAAAGCGCTGCATGCGCAGCTCGAACAGGTCGCGCCGCGCGTGCAGTCGCAACTGGCCGCGCGCCAGTACACGGGCGCGCTGTCGGCGCTCGCGGCGCTACGCGAACCCGTCGACACGTTCTTCAACGACGTGATGGTCAACGCCGAAGACCCGGCGCTGCGCGCAAACCGCCTTGCGCTGCTCGGCGCGCTCCATCAACAGATGAACTGCGTCGCGGACATTTCGCGTCTGGCAGCCTGAGCGACGCATCATGGCGACTGCAAAGAAACTGGTAGTGCTCGACCGGGACGGCGTGATCAACGCCGACTCGGACGCGTTCATCAAAACACCCGACGAGTGGGTCGCGTTGCCCGGCAGCCTCGAAGCAATCGCGCGGCTCAATCAGGCCGGCTATCGCGTGGCGATTGCGACGAATCAGTCGGGTATCGGCCGCGGCCTGTTCGACATGGACGCGCTCAACGCGATGCATCTGAAGATGCATCGCGCGGCGGCTGCCGTCGGCGGGCGCATCGACGCCGTGTTCTTCTGCCCGCACACGGCCGACGACCACTGCGAATGCCGCAAGCCGAAGCCCGGCATGCTGAAGATGATCGCGGAGCGCTTCGAGATCGAACCGGAAGAGACGCCTTGCGTCGGCGATTCGTTGCGCGATCTGCAGGCAGGCGCCGCGCTCGGTTTCGTCCCGCACCTCGTGCTGACGGGTAAGGGCAAGAAGACGCTCGAAGCAGGCGGCCTTCCCGAAGGTACGGTCGTGCATAACGACCTGCGCGCGTTCGCACTCGACTTCCTCGCCGAAGAACAAGAATGATGCGTGCCTAGCACGCCCTCACCTCACTGACCACGCCGATGCGCTTCATCCGCTCGCTGTTGCTGCTGATATTTTTTGCGGTCTTCACGATTCCCTACGCGACCGCGTGCTTCATCGCGTTTCCGTTCATGCGCGCCGATAACCGCTACTGGATGGCTGTCGGCTGGTGCCGCACGACGCTCGCTGTCGTGCGCTGGCTGAACAACATCCGCTACGAAATACGCGGCATGGAAAACCTGCCGAACGGTCCCACCGTGTTGCTGTCGAAACATCAATCCGCGTGGGAGACGCTCGCGTTTCCCGCGTTGATGCCGCGACCGCTCTGCTACGTGTTCAAGCGCGAGTTGTTGTATGTACCATTCTTCGGCTGGGCGCTCGGCATGCTGAAGATGATTCAGATCGACCGCAAGGAAGGCAAGAATGCGTTTGCATCGGTGACGCGGCAGGGCGCGCGACGCATGTCCGAAGGCGCGTGGGTCATCATGTTCCCGGAAGGCACGCGCACGCCGACGGGCAGGCAGGGCAAGTACAAGACGGGTGGCGCGCGCTTCGCGGTTGCGACGGGCGCGGCCGTCGTCCCCATCGCGCATAACGCAGGGCGCGTGTGGCCGCGCAACTCGTTTATGAAATATCCGGGTATAGTCACAGTGTCGATCGGCAAACCGATCGACACCACCGGGCTCACGCCCGACGAAGTGAACACGCGCGTTGAAACGTGGATCGAGGCCGAGATGCGTCGTATCGATCCGGCCGCTTATGGCGACGAGCAAAGCACGCCCGCCGCCGCCCGTATCTGACGCGCCACGCTGCAATGCGCACATGCGCGCGTTGCAGCGTATCAGCGCGAAGTGAGTCCGATGCAGAAGTCTTCCAAGCCGCAGCCTGCTGCGGCGCTCGATAGCCGGCAACTCGATCTGCCGCTCTTCGACGAGCCGGGCAAATCTGCCGCGCCGCCGCAACCCAAGTCCGCTGCTCCCCTCGCTCCCGATGGTTCGAAACTGCGCAGCGTCACGCTTGGTGCGCGCACGTTGCATTACGGGCTGAAGCGTTCGTCGCGGCGCTCGATCGGGTTTGCGATCGACAGCACGGGGCTGACTATCACCGCGCCGCGGTGGGTCACGCTCGCTGATATCGAAACGGCGATCGCCGAAAAGCAGCGCTGGATTTTCACCAAACTCACTGAGTGGCAGACGCGCACCGAGCAGCGCGTGATGCCGCGCGTCGACTGGAAAGATGGCGCTGAGTTGCCCTATCTTGGGCGGACTGTGCGTGTGACGCTTGCGGCTGCGAATGGTCAGCTTGTGTACGATGCGGCGGGGAATATGCTCGCGTTGCCGCTGCCGGCGCAGGCTGATCCGCAGCAGATCAAGGATCGCGTGCAGGGGTGGCTGCAGAACGAGGCGAAGCGGATTTTCGGTGAACGTCTTGTCGTGTATGCCGAGAAGCTCGGGGTTTCGTATCGGGCTTATGGGCTTTCTTCCGCCGCGACGCGGTGGGGTAGTTGTTCTAGCGATGGAAAGATTCGCCTTAACTGGCGGTTGATTCACTTTCCTTTGTCCGTTATTGACTACGTCGTCGCGCATGAACTCGCGCATTTGCGCGAGATGAACCATAGTCCTAAGTTCTGGCAGACGGTTGAGTCGATTTTTCCCGAGTTTCGGGAGGCTAGGCAGACGTTGAAGCATCATCCGCCGGAGTTGTTGCCGACTCTGTGATTTGGGGTTTGTCTGCGACGCTGGTGTGGTTTGCTTGCCTTTGTGCTGGCATCCGGAGGGCGGTGTTTGCTGCGCCAGCTTTCTGGTTTGCATGTGGTTTCGCTGGCATCCGCGCTTTGTTAGCCTGCTTCACGCGTTGCCCCTGTGCGGGGCGGCACCTACTTTTCTTTGCCGCCGCAAAGAAAAGTAGGCAAAAGAAAGCGGCTAACACCGCCAGTTCTTGTTACTGCCTGAGGGGCGCCACAGGGTCTTACGCTTCATACGGCAATCACGTGACTCATGTTCGCTGCCAACGCTTCGAATGAGCGCCTCACCCGCTTCACGCACCCGCACTACTGCACGCCGAGCCAGATCGTCCACTGCCGCCCAGGTGGCAAACTGTGTGTAGGCCCAAGTGCTCCCCACGCCTCACTTCGGACCGAATGCGCACGCGTCCCACCCTGTAAGAGCGCTACCCTGTACGACGCGACAACCTGCACACAGTTTGCCACCTGGGCGGACGAAACCATTCGCTGCCGCTAGCTCATGTACGGGCGTTTGAAGTGGGTGAGGCGCTCATTCAGCGCGTTGGCAACGCCCGCAAACAAGAACGCTCCCGTGTGAGGCGTGGGGACGTTGGGGGCCCGTGGATAAGAAAAAGAATTGGCGGTGTTAGCCGCTTTCTTTTGCCTACTTTTCTTTGCGGCGGCAAAGAAAAGTAGGTGCCGCCCCGCACAGGGGCGACGCTTGAACCACGAAGGCAAATCGCGGATGCCAGCACAAAGGCAAGCAAACCACACCAGCGTCGCAGACAACAAAAAAACCCTTAACCCTTCCGCTGAATAAACTCGATCTTGTACCCGTCAGGGTCAGTGACAAACGCGATAACAGTCGTACCGTGCTTCATGGTCCCTGCCTCCCGCACAACCGTCCCGCCCTGTTCCTTGATCTTGGCGCATGCGGCATACGCGTCATCAACCTCAACCGCCAGGTGCCCAAACGCATCACCCAAATCGTACGACTCGGTATCCCAATTGTGAGTCAACTCGATAACCGTGCCATCTTTCTCATCTTCATACCCAACAAACGCAAGCGTAAACTTGCCCTCAGGATAATCATTGCGACGCAGCACTTTCATCCCGAGCAACTCGGTATAGAACTTGATCGAGCGGTCGAGATTGCCGACTCGAAGCATGGTGTGAAGAAGGCGCATTGTGCACTCCAGTATTGTGTAGGGATGTAGAGGGCGTAAATGTACAGAAAAACAGAAAACGCCGCGCTCGCCAAACCCAAGCTCGCGGCGTCCACACGCCCCATAAGCAAAACTTTAGAACAGATGCCGCAACCCTGTCATCAGCCCAATCTGCGTACCCTTCTGCGCAAGCCCAACACCATTCACACCCTGCAATTGCGCGCCAATCAGATCCCCGCGATACAGCGAGTAATCACCTTCCACATAGACATCCGTGCGCTTGGACAAACTGTAGTCAGCAACGATCTGATACTGCCACGCAGAGCCATCCTGCGCCGACGTCTTGCCGTCCTGCAATGTCCGCCACACATTCGCTGCGAAATGCCACGCAGCGCCCACCTGCTGGGTGATACCGCCCATTATCATCCGACGCCGTGAAAAGTCCGTGTACTTGAGCGCCGCAAGCACAGGCGCCGTAAACGGACCGTTCGCGAAATTCGAAAAGCCCGCGTCGTTCTGATTGACGATATAGCCGAGCGCGAAGCGCGTCTGGTTCCACGTGTACGACGCACCAAACGTCCACGCTTTCGCCGCGCTGCCATTGACGGAATCGCGCGACTCCTCATACGCGCCGCCCAGATTCACAGGCCCGCCACTAGGCGCATAAGCAAGGGCCGCCCCGTACTGCGAACCATACGACTGGTGCCCCGCGACCCCACCGAACGCATACCCGACCGACAACAACACGTCATGCGCGCGCGCCTGATACTGCACCTGATTGCTCGTCCAGATGCCGCCCGACATCGTCACTTCGGGCTGGAAGCTGAAGTCGTAAGGAATCCACGGGTTGCTGCCATAGCCACCAATCGTGATGCCTTCGATCAGCACGTTCGGCATCCGCCCAAAGATCAGCTTGCCGTACGACGACGACTGCACGCCGACCTGCGCCTCATTGAAAAACGGCAGCGTCGGATCGCTCTGACCGCTGTTGATGTAGATACGGTTTTCGAGCTTGAAGAAGGTCGACCAGCCACCGCCCAGGTCCTCGACGCCGCGCAAGCCCCAGCGGCTCTCCGACATGCCGCCATTGCCGAGGCCGACGCTCGAGTCACCGTTCTTGTTCACGTGCGTCATATAGCGGACGCTTTCGTCGACAATGCCGTATAAGGTGACGCTCGATTGCGCGTGTGCCGTCGCGCACGTCAACGCGGGCGAAAGCGCCGCCCACGCGCAGAACCTCAGTCTCTTGCTCCCCTTCGTCATACCGTCTCCTGATCCATCCTGCATGCGTAAGTGCGTGGGAATGTCTTAAAGCGGCGCGGCGTCGCTGACGCGCAAATAGGCGAACGCAAGCAAGCGTAAGATTAATCTGTATGAAGAGTCGGGAAGATAAAAGAAAGCCCGCGTGTTGCGGGCTGTCTACAGTGGCCTTTGCAGATACAACGAGTCGTAATTGTGACTTGACTCGCTGCGTTTCCGGCTACTTCGGCGAAGCCGCCGATACGGCCTGCGCGACGGATACATACTCTGCGACGGGCACGTCCTCCGCGCGGCGTTGCAGATCGAAGCCGAGCGCTTCGAAATCGACGGTATCGCGATATGCGGACAGCGTATTGCGCAACATCTTGCGACGCTGCGAGAACGCCGCCGTGACGAGTTCACCGAGCGTCTTTTGATCGACGGAAGGCAGTTCGTGCGGCGCGTACGGAATCATGCGGACGATCGCGGAATCGACTTTCGGCGGCGGCTGGAACGATTCGGGCGGCACGTCGAGCAGCTTGTCGATCACATAGCGGTACTGCAACATCACCGACAGTCGGCTGAACGCCTTGGTGCCCGGCTCCGCGACCATCCGCTCGACCACTTCGTTCTGCAGCATGAAATGCTGATCGATCACGCGCTCTGCGAAGGTGACGAGATGAAACAGCAGCGGGCTCGAAATGTTGTACGGCAGATTGCCAACAATTCGCAGCGTGGGCTTCTCGCCAGCTGCCGCGAGCGCGCCGAAGTCGAACGCGAGCGCGTCGCCTTCATGCAATTCGAGTAGCTCGCCGAACTTCTTCTTCAGACGCCCGATCAGGTCGCGGTCCAGTTCGACGGCGTGCAGCGGCGCTTCGGGCGTCGCGAGACGCCCGATCAGCGGCTCCGTCAGCGCGCCCAGCCCCGGTCCGATTTCGACCATGCGCTCGCCGCGTTGCGGACGGATCACGTCGACAATCGAATCGATGATGCCCAGGTCGACCAGAAAATTCTGTCCGAAGCGCTTGCGCGCGAAATGGCCCTGGTGCTGTTTGCTTGAACTGTTGGACATCGATAGAAGCTACAAAAAAATCATGCGGCGCGACGGTTGCGCGCCATGGAAACTGCGGTGTCGATTGCGGCGATCAGGCTGCCCGCATCGGCGCGGCCCGTGCCGGCGAGATCGAGCGCCGTGCCGTGATCGACAGACGTGCGAATGATCGGCAAGCCCAACGTTACGTTGATGCCTTCGCCGAACGTCGCGTATTTCAGAACGGGCAGGCCCTGATCGTGAAACATCGCCAGCACGCAATCGGCTTCGTTCAGATAACGCGGCTGGAACAGCGTGTCAGCAGGATACGGGCCGCGCGCGTCGATGCCCAGCCCGTTCGCCTGTTGCAGCGCCGGCGAGATCACGTCGATTTCCTCGCGGCCGAGATAGCCGTTTTCACCCGCATGCGGATTCAGGCCAGTGACGAGAATACGCGGCGCGGGCAGGCCGAAATGGTGCCGCAGGTCATGGTCGATGATGCGCAGCGTGGCGACGAGGCCCTCGACCGTCAACGCTGCCGACACGTCCTTCAGCGGCAGATGCGTTGTGGCGAGCGCGACGCGCAGCGGCCTTGCGCCCGTGCCCGCCAGCATCATCACGACGCGCGGCGTGTTGGTGCGCTCCGCCAGATATTCCGTATGACCGGTGAACGGCACGCCGGCATCGTTGATCGTGCTCTTTTGCAGCGGCGCGGTGACGATAGCGTCGAACGTGCCCGCGAGCGCGCCATCGATCGCGGCATCGAGCAGGCCCAGCACGTACGGCCCGTTCTTTGCGTCGAGCTTGCCGGCCTGCGCGGGCACGGCGAGCGCGTGATGTTGCGTGTCGATGCGGCGGCCCTGTTGCACCGCCCAGTCGATCCCGACAGCCTTCGCACGGTCGGTCATCAGGCCGCTGTCGCCGAGCACCGTGAAGTGCGCGTCGGGCCAGTGCGCGCCCGCCGCGGCGAGCGCCTGTGCCGTCAGTTCAGGACCGACGCCAGCCGGCTCGCCCGTGGTGATCGCGATGTTCAGCGGTGCGTTCGAGGGCTGGGCAGCGGTCATGACGATTCCAGAGTTATTGCGCGGATGTACCAGTGGTCGGGTTCGCCTTGTAATCGACATACGCGGTGTCGCGCAGTTCACGCAGCCAGTCGGCGTAGGCCTGTTCCGCCTTGCGCTGGCCGATGGCCTGGCGCGCGAGGTCCATCTGCTGCGAGACCGATCCCTCTGCTTCGCGGCGGCCGAGCACCTGAATCAGGTGATAGCCGTATTCGCTTCGCACGGGCTGGCTGATCTGGTTGTCCTGCAGCGCGTTCATCGCGCGTTCGAACTCGGGCACCGTTTCGCCTGGGCTGATCCAGCCGAGATCGCCGCCTTGCGACGCCGAGCCGTCCTGCGAATAGGTGCGCGCAAACTTGTCGAAATCGCCCTGGCCCGTTTCGATCTCCTGGCGGATTTCGAGCAGCTTCTGGCGCGCCTGCGGCTCCGACATGCCGTCGCCAACGCGCAGCAGGATGTGGCGCACGTGCGTCTGCGTGAGCTTGGTCGAATCGGCGGAAGCCGCGCCTTGGCCTGAACGGCGATCGACGAGACGCACGATCTCGAAGCCGTCGTTGGTGCGGATCACGGACGGATTGACCTGGCCCGGACGCAGCGTCGAAGCTGCCGTCACGAATTCAGCCGGCAGTTTGGACGGTGACTGAAAGCCAAGGTCGCCACCCTTCGATGCATCCGCCGCCTGCGAATTGGCCTTCGCGAGCTTCTCGAAGTTGTCGCCCTTCAATGCTTCCTGCAGCAGCCCATTCGCCTTCGTCTGCGCCGCTTCGATATCCGTCTGCGACGCGTTGAGCGGCGCCTTCACGAGGATATGCTCCAGGTGCAGATCGCTGGTGAGGCCGGCCGTCGGCCCACGCTGGCTCGCGATGTAGTTCGCCACTTCCGCGTCCGACACGGTGACCTTGCTGTCCACTTCCTTCTCGCGCAGACGCGACAGGATCAGCTCGGTCTTTGCGTCGCCCATGAAAGTCGACCAGGGCACGCCTTGCGCCTCGATACGCGCGCGATACATTTCGAGCGGCATGTTGTTGGCCTGCGCGAGACGTTCGAGCGTGCGTTGCACCTGCGCGTCGTCGACGTTGATGCCGTCTTCTCGCGCCCTCTGCAACTGGATGCGCTCCAGCACCATCTGGTTGAGCACCTGCTGGCGCAACTGATCCGCAGGCGGAATCGGCGCGTGCTGCTGGGTCAGCCGCTTCGTGATCAGGCTGACGCGCATGTCCAGCTCGCGCTGCGTGATGACGCCGTTGTTGACGACAGCCGCGATCGTATCGACCGTTTGAGCATTGTTGTTGCCGCCCAGCGCCTGCGCATGCGCAGGCGCTGCCAGCAGAATGGAAGCGGCCGCAGCGAAGCCGGTCGCGAACGTTGCCAGGCGAAGCTTTTTCATGATTGCCACAGATACTCCAGTGATGTCGGGCACGCTCGGCCCGTCTTGTCTGTTCTGCGAACGACGCGGCATCGATCTGTCACTCGCGACTCGCTCATAGGTGACCCCGTCATTCGCGACCCCGTCATTCGTAGTTGTTGAACTGCGATTCGGGCGGCGGCGGCGGCGGTGGCGGCTGATAGCCCGCCACGCTTGCGCGGAACGCGGACATCAGCCCGTTGTCGACGCTCGACAGCCCCTTGAACGTCAGCTGTGCGAGCACCCGCGTGCCGGACGTCTGGCTGCCCGTCGTGTTCACCCCGTTTGCGTAGCGCTGAAAACCCACGCCGAGCGTCCAGCAATCCGCGTCGTATTGCACGCCGAGAAGCGCGTCGACGGCGCGGTGTCCTTTCAGGTCGTAGTTGATTCGTCCTACGCCGAACACACGGTGCATCAGCGGCCATTGGCCCGAGATCAGCAGCTGGTTGATCGGCTGGTTGTCCAGCGTCGTGTTGGCGCGCGTGTAACGGTAGCCCACGTTGATGACCTTGCCTGCTGCCGGGCTGTACCCGAAGCCGACGCTGGTCTTGACCAGCTGGTTGTTGTCCGCATTATATTGGAACGCCGTTTCCGAGGCGAAACCCGCCCCGAGCTTCAGCGACGCGCCGAGAATCAGGTCCGAATGCGTCGCCTGTTCCGAAGACTGCGGCGTCTGGTTCAGCGTGACGCGCTGATCGCGGAAATAGTACTGCTGCGCGATCACGAAGCGCGCTCGCTCGTCGCCCGTCGCCGGGTTCAGGAACCGCGTGGTGAGGGCGGCCGTCACACGGTTCGCATCGGCGATACGGTCGTTACCGACGAACGTATTCGGCGTGAAGATTTCCGCGAGGCCGAAGTCCGACTCAGCGGTATCGAACAGCGGCGCGAAGTTCTGGTTGCGATACGGCGTGTAGACGTAGTACAGACGCGGTTCGAGCGTCTGGATGAAATCCTGCCCGAACAGGCGCACCGAGCGGTCGAAGATCAGGCCGGTGTCGAACGAGAAGGTCGGTATCGACTCCGTGAAGTTCTTCGGCTGGTTCGCGGGCGAGCCCGTGCCGATGTTGCTCAGGTCATACGACGCGAAGTGCCATTGCACCTTCGGCGTGACGAAGTAACCCGGACCGATGACGGAGTACGACAGGTACGGATTGAAGACGACGCGATCGCCTTCCGTCGCGTCCGCCGTCGTGATGCGAAAGCGCGTGTAGTCCGCTTCCGCGCCGAAGTCGAAGCCACCGACGTTGTACTTCGCGTACTTCACGTTCAACTGCGGCTCGCGGCCGTAAGGCGCGGTGGACGGCGAAAGCGTCTGCCAGTGCTGCTCGCGCGCGAGCACGGACCACGGCCCGTTGTTGTACGTGAGACCCGCTTCCTGCTGGTACAGCAGCTGCGTGCCGTTCAGGAACTGGTTCGTCGACGACGACAGGTCTTCCGGATAGGTGTTGTCCGAGACCTTGTTGTAGTAGATGTACCCGCCGAATCCCGAACCGAAATTCTGGTTGTGCTGGATATACAGCGCATACCGGTTCGTGTGGGTAATCTTGTCGTCGGGCAGATACTCACCCGTGATCGAGCCGCTATAGGTCGGCGACAGATAGCGGAAGTTCGCCTGCAACTGCACGCCGCGCTTCGACAGGATGCGCGGCGTCACCGTCAGGTCGCGGTTTGGCGCAATGTTGAAGTAGTACGGCAGCGCCAGCTCGAAACCATTGGTCGAACTGAGCGACGCCGTCGGCGGCAACAGGCCGCTGCGCCGCGCGCCCGACAGCGGGAACGACAGCCACGGGCTCGCGAACACGGGGACGCCCTGGAAGAACAGCACGCCGTTGTGCGCGACGCCGTCGTCGGCGCCCGTGTCGAAATCGAACTCACTGCCCTTGATGTACCATGCCGGATCTTCCGCGCACTGGCACGCCGTGTAGGTGCCGCGCGTGAACACCGAGCGCTCGTTGTCCAGCAGATCGACGCGCTCGGCACTGCCCGAACCGCCCGTCACCGTGAAGTGATATTTGGGCGTGGTCATGAAGCCTTCGCTCGACTCGATCTTCATGTGCGCTTCCGGGCCCGAGAACGTGGCGCCGTTGCCCGACAGATGGACATTGCCGTAAGCATCGGCCATGTCCGTATCCTGATCGTAATGAAGCGCGTCGGCTTTCAGCGCCGAGTTGGTGCGGCGGACTTCCGCGGCACCCTTGGCCGCGATGTCCTGGTCAGCCGTGCCCGTCGTCGAGTCGCCCAGCACGAAGGTGGCGGGGCTCTGGCCATTAGGTGTCGAATGTTCTTCGAGTTGCGGAGCCAGCCGCAGGCCCCACGGCGCGTCTATCGGCTGCGCCTGCGCCGCCTCTCCCGCCAGCTGCGCATGCGAGAGCGCGGGCAGCAGACCCGGAACGGCGACCAGCGCCGCTGCGAGCCGCCTTCTGCGCGGCAGGGCGTCAGAGGAGGAAGTGGTTCGGAAAAGCTGTCTAGGCGGCATGTATCGTTTGGCGTATCGGCCCTGCTGTCAGTTCATTTGCCCGGTCATCAGTCACGAGTTGCCGCCTGTGCAATCGGGCATCGAATGCACAACTATTGACGATTCATGCAGCGGTAAGGCGGGCGATCCAACGAGATGCGCGAGAACTGACGCGAGTCGCGTCAAAAAAGTCGTGGGGTATTATATGGCAAGACGTTGCCCACCCCGATTTTGTCCCCGGCTTTTCATGACGCTTCCCCTCGTATCTTCCCTTACATCCGCTTCTTCGACGGCGGACGCCCGGCTCGAGCTTCTTGGCGCCTGGCTGCAAACCCACGCCGGTCGCTACAGCCTTGACCTCGCCACGCTGAAGCCCGCTTCCGCCGATGCAAGCTTTCGCCGCTACTTCCGCCTCGCGGGCAGCGGCGCCGAGCTTGTTGCCGGCGGCGCGACGGTGATCGCCGTCGACGCGCCGCCGCCCGAAAAATGCCGTGAATTCGTGCAGGTGGCGGGTTTGCTGGCCGACGCGGGCGTGCACGTGCCGCGCGTGCTGGAAGTGGATCTCGACGCGGGCTTCATGCTCGTCACCGATCTCGGCACGCAGTCGTATCTGTCGACGCTGCAACAGAGCAGTCCCGCCGAAGCCAAAACACTGATGCGCGATGCGCTTGATGCGCTGATCCGCTGGCAGCTAGCCTCGCGCGAAGACGTACTGCCGGCCTTCGACGAAGCCTTCCTGCGCCGCGAGATGGAGCTGATGCCGGAATGGTTCATCGGCCGGCATCTCGGGCAGGAAGTGGATAAGAACACGCGCGGCGTGCTCGATCGCACCTTCGCGCTGCTGGTCGCGAGCGCGCGGGCGCAGCCGCAGGTTTTCATGCTGCGCGATTTCATGCCGCGCAATCTGATGATCGCCAGCCCGAATCCCGGCGTGCTCGACTTTCAGGACGCGGTGTACGGCCCGATCACATATGACGTTGCGTCGCTGCTGCGCGATGCGTTCATCGGTTGGGACGAAGAGTTCGAGCTGGACTGCTTCGTGTACTACTGGGAGCGCGCGAAAAAGGCAGGGTTGCCCGTCGATGCCGACTTCGGCGAGTTCTATCGACAGGTCGAATGGATGGGCCTGCAGCGGCATATCAAGGTGCTCGGCCTGTTCTGCCGGATCAACTATCGCGATAGCAAGCCGCATTACATGGCGGATCTGCCGCGTTTCATCGGCTATGCGCGCAAGGTATGCGAGCGTTACCGGCCGCTCGTGCCGTTCGCCAGGCTGCTCGATGACCTCGAAGGCCGCGCCGTCGACGTCGGCTATACGTTCTGACGGGTGAAGAACTTGAACAAAGCGATGATCTTCGCCGCCGGGCGCGGCGACCGGATGCGGCCGCTGACGGACACGTGTCCGAAGCCGCTGTTGAAGGTGGGCGGCAAGGCGCTGATTGAATGGCAGATCGAGCGGCTGGCAGACGCGGGGTTTACGACGATTGTCGTTAATCATGCCTGGCTCGGCGCGCAGATTGAGGATGCGTTGGGCGATGGTTCGCGGTTTGGTGTCGAGTTGCGTTATTCCGCCGAGCATGAAGCGCTTGAAACGGCGGGTGGGATTGCCAAGGCGTTGCCGCTGCTGGAGGACTCAGGCACGCCTGAGGTGTTCGTGGCTGTTGCTGGTGATGTGTACGCGGATTTTGATTATTCGACGCTGCTCGCGGCGGGTGCCCGTCTTGCTGCTGCGGATTTGCCGGGGATGCATCTCGTGATGGTGCCGAATCCTTCGTTTCATCCTGAGGGGGATTTTGTCCTCGGCGGCGATGGGCTGTTGGCGCTTGAGGGCTCGCCACGGTATACGTTCGGTAGCATCGGGCTCTATGACACCCGGATGTTTCGCGATCTCCCGGTTGGGACGCGGCGCGCGCTTACGCCGTTTTATCGCGAGACTATTGCGCAGGGGCGCGCTACTGGGGCGCTGTATGACGGGTTGTGGGAGAACGTTGGGACTCCGGCGCAACTTGAGGCGCTTGATGAATTGTTGAAGGTGTAGGTTTTTTTGTCTGCGACGCTGAGTGGTTGTTTTTGCTTTTGCGCTGGCATTCGCGATGTGGTGTTTGCTGCGCAAGCGGTTTGGTTTGCTTGTGGTTTTGCTGGCATCCGCGTTTTGCCTTCGCGCTTCATGCGTCGCCCCTGTGCGGGGCGGCACCTACTTTTCTTTGCCGCCGCAAAGAAAAGTAGGCAAAAGAAAGCGGCTAACACCGCCAACACTTGACTTTCACCCACGGGCCCCCAGCGTCCCCACGCTTCACACGGCAGCTTTTCTGTTCGTGCTTGTTGCCAACGCTTTGAATGAATGCCTCACCCGCTTCGAATGCTTCTGCACGGGCCAGCGGCAGCGAACGGTATGTGCCGCCCAGGTGGCAAACCGTGTGCAGGTTGTCGCGTCGTACACGTTAGCGCTCTTACAGGGTGGGGCGCATGCGCAATCGGTTCGAAGTGAGGCGTGCGAAGCACAGGAAGCCGACACACAGTTTGCCACCTGGGCGGCGGTGGACTGTCTGGCCCGGCATACTGGATTGTGGGTGCGTGAAGCGGGTGAGGCGCTGATTCAGAGCGCTGGCAACGAGCGTGGGTCACGTGATTGCCGTGTGAAGTGTAACACCCTGTGGGGGCCCTCAGGCAGGACCAAGAATTAGCGGTGTTAGCCGCTTTCTTTTGCCTACTTTTCTTTGCGGCGGCAAAGAAAAGTAGGTGCCGCCCCGCACAGGGGCGACGCTTGAAGCACGCTAACGCAATCGCGGATGCCAGCGAAAAAACAAGCAAACCACCCAGCGTCGCAGACAAAAAAACTCACGCCCCATCTCCAGGCAAATCCAAAACCTCTTCCGCGTGCGCAGCACGCTCCTGCTGCAAGGCCCACATCTGCGCAAACAACCCACCAACGAGAAGCAGTTCCCCAAAAGTCCCGCGCTCGACGATGCGCCCCTTATCCATCACGATAATCTGCTCCGCATGCACAACCGTCGACAACCGATGCGCAATAATCAAAGTCGTCCGCTCGCGAGCAATCAAATCCAACTCGTGCTGGATAGCACGCTCTGACCGTGAGTCAAGCGCCGAAGTTGCTTCATCAAACAGCAGCACGGGCGGATTCTTCAACACGGTCCGCGCAATCGCAACACGCTGCTTCTCACCACCAGAAAGCTTCAACCCACGCTCGCCAACAGGCGTGTCATACCCTTTGGGCAAACTCTCGATGAACTCATGAATATGCGCCGCGCGCGCCGCCGCGATCACTTCGTCGCGCGTCGCCGAAGGCCGGCCATACGCGATGTTGTAATAGATCGTGTCGTTGAACAACACAGTATCCTGCGGCACGATGCCGATCGACGCCCGCAGCGAATCCTGCGTTACATCGCGAATATCCTGCCCATCGATGCGAATCGCACCGCCCGTCGCGCGATCCAGATCATAGAAGCGAAACAGCAGCCGCGCGAGCGTAGATTTGCCCGAGCCGCTATGGCCAACCACAGCCGTGGTCGTGCCCGCTGCAATCGTGAAACTCACGTCATGCAGGATCGGACGTGCAGGCTCGTAGGCAAAGTTCACATGCTCGAAGCTCACCTGCGCGCCGCTCACGACGAGCGGCAACGCATCGGGTGCATCGGGCACTTCGCGCGCCGCGCCAAGCAGCGTGAACATGCGGTCCATATCGGTAAGGCTCTGCTTCAGTTCCCGATACACAACACCAAGAAAATTCAGCGGAATATACAACTGCAACATGAACGTGTTGATTAGCACGAGATCGCCAAGCGTGAGCCGCCCCGCCATCACACCCTGCGTCGCACGCCACAGGATAAATACGAGCCCCGTACCGATGATCGCCTGCTGCCCGAAGTTCAGCGCCGACAGCGAGTTCTGCGACTTGATCGCCGCCGCACGATAGCGCTTCAGGTTCTCGTCGTAACGCTGCGCTTCCCATTCCTCGTTGTTGAAGTACTTGACCGTTTCGTAGTTCAGCAGCGAATCGATGGCGCGCGAGTTCGCCTTCGAATCGAGCTCGTTCATCGTCCGGCGAAAATGCGTGCGCCACTCGGTCACCTTCACCGTGAACGTGATGTACGCGGCCAGCGCGATGAACGTGACGATCGCGTAGTACGCCTCGTATTTGACGACGAAGAAGCCGAGCACGAGACCGACTTCGACGAGCGTCGGCAGAATGCTGTAAAGCGAATACGAGATCAGTTGCGTGATGCCGCGCGTGCCGCGTTCGATATCGCGCGACATGCCGCCCGTCTGCCGCTCGAGATGAAAACGCAGCGACAGCGCATGCAGATGTCGGAACACTTTCAGCGCCAGTTGCCGCACCGCGCTTTCCGTCACCTTCGAAAAGAGAATTTCGCGCAGCTCGGTGAAAAGCGACGTCGACAGACGCACGACGGCATACGCGACCACCATCAGCCCCACGCCGCCCAGCAGCACAATGGCCGGCGCGTTCGTCGCGCGGCCGAGCGCCGTCAGGTGCTGCACGGAAGCCAGACTGTCGACGATGCGCTTCATCACGATCGGCACGCCCAGATTGGCAACCTTCGCGCCGATCAGGCAGCTGAGCGCGAACACGACGCGCCACTTGTAGGTCGCGAGGTACGGCAGCAGCGAGACGATAGTTTGCCAGTCGTTGCGCGGCAGATTCGAAATCGGCGACGGTTCGGACGAAGCGGAAGAGCGACGCATAGTTATGTTGTGGGGAAAGCCTGCACGCTTGACGCGTGACTCGTGGGGAATGTGACGGGCAAGTGCGTTCGACGAACAAAACGGCATCCCGAACGCGACACACCAGCAATAAGTGCCAACGTGCGCTTTCCCGTACAATTCCTGATCTAGCAACATTGTCGCAGAAGCCGGCTGGCGCCGCTTTCGCCGCGCTGACACTGGTCTTCCCGGTCATGCCGTCGTCGCGAGCGCCATCCCTGCCGACCCAACTGAATTCATGGATGCCCCGATGACCCAGACTCTCAACCTCCCGCAGAAACCGTGCGCGCTGCGCGTCGTCCCGCAACCGTCGGATGCGAACGTCCATGGCGATGTGTTCGGCGGCTGGATCATGGCGCAAGTCGATATCGCCGGCTCGATTCCCGCAAGCCGCCGCGCGAATGGCCGCGTTGCGACCATCGCCGTCAATTCGTTCGTGTTCAAGCAGCCGGTGTTCGTCGGCGATCTGCTGAGCTTTTACGCGGATATCGTGAAGACGGGCAACACGTCGGTCACGGTCGCCGTCGAGGTCTACGCGCAGCGCATGAGCCTCTCGGAAGAAACAGTGAAGGTGACGGAAGCGACCCTCACCTATGTCGCGACGGACAGCGACCGCCGCCCGCGCGCGCTGCCGGAACTGGACTGAGTTGCCGGACTGATTCCGGCAGGCCGCGCCCACGTAGCGCGCGGCCTTGAATGCTCCCCTGAAAGCCTGACGATCAGGCGTTCGCCGCGATCATCGCCGCGTTCTCGGCGCCCCGCTGCAGCATGCCGGGAATCGCATCGTGGGGCAGCGGCTTCGCGAAGAAATAGCCCTGCATCTCATCGCACGCGCGCTCCTTGAGGAAGTCGAGCTGCGTCGACGTCTCCACGCCTTCCGCAATCACCTGCAGATTCAGCGAGTGCGCGAGCGCGATGATCGCCGACGTGATCGTCTCGTCGTCCGACGATTCGCCGATATCCGACACGAACGACCTGTCGATCTTCAGCCGGTCCACCGGGAAGCGCTTCAGATAGCTGAGGCTCGAATACCCCGTGCCGAAGTCGTCGATCGCAAGACCGATGCCGAGCGCGTGCAGTTCGTTGAGCATCGACACGGCCTCTTCCGCGTTGCGCATGATGGTGCTCTCGGTCAACTCAAGCTCCAGATACTGCGGATCGAGGCCCGTTTCCTCCAGTACCTGCATCACGAGCTTCGCGATATCGCGCTGCTGGAACTGCCGCGCCGACAGATTCACCGACACGCGCGCGGGCGGCAAGCCTTCGTCCTGCCACGCCTTGTTCTGACGGCACGCTTCGCGCAGCACCCATTCCGACAGCGGCCCGATCAGTCCGCTTTCCTCGGCGACGGGAATGAACTGCGACGGCGGAATCAGGCCGACTTCCGGGTCGCTCCAGCGCACCAGCGCTTCCATGCCGACCACCTGCCCCGTTTCGATATCGACCTGCGGCTGGTAATGCAGCAGAAACTCGTTGTCGCGCAGCGCGCGGCGCAGACGCCGCTCCAGGTTCAGCCGCGCGCCCGCCGACACGTTCATCTCCGGCTGATAGAACTGGAACGTGTTGCGGCCCATGTCCTTCGCCCGGTACATAGCGAGATCGGCCTTCTTCATCAGCGTCTCTGCGTCGTCGCCGTCCTGCGGGAACAGACTCGCGCCCATGCTGCAGCCGACATACAGCTCCGTGCCGTCGAGCCACACCGGCTCCGAGATCGACGCCCGCACGCGCTCCATCCACGCGATCAGCGACTGCTCGTCGACGGTATCCGTCATCACGATCACGAACTCGTCGCCGCCGTGACGCGCGACCGTGTCGCTGGCCCGCGCGCAACGCGCGAGACGGTCCGCCACCACCGACAGCAGCCGGTCGCCGACGCTATGCCCCAAGCTGTCGTTGACATTCTTGAAGCCGTCGAGATCGATGAACACGACAGCCACGCCCTTGTGATGCCGCTGCGCGACGATCAGCGCATGCTGCAGCCGGTCGCGCAGCAGATTGCGGTTCGGCAGGCGCGTGAGGCTGTCGTAGTTCGCCTGATATTCGAGCTGTTCCTGATAGCGGATCAACGCCGTCACGTCGTTGATGACGGCGATGTGGTGCGTGGTCTGGCCGTCGGCGTCGGGCACGGGCGCGATATACAGCTGATTCCAGAACAGCGCGCCGTCCTTGCGATAGTTGCGCAGCACCGCGCTCACTTCGCGATTCGCCGACAACGCCTGCCGGATCGCGGCAATGCCTTCCTGATCGCGGTCGTCACGCTGCAGCAGGCGGCAGTCCTGGCCGATCACTTCCTGCGGATCGTAGCCCGTGATGCGCTTGAACGCCGGGTTCACGTACTCGATCAGATTGCCTTCCTTCGAAGGTGCGGTGATCAGAATGGCGTTGACGCTCGCATCGAGCGCGCGGCTTTGCAGGCGCAGCGCGAGGTCTGCGCGCTTGCGCTCGGTGATATCGGTGTACGAACCGAGCACGCCGATCACGCGGCCGTCGCTGTCGGTGAACGGCAGCTTGCTGGTCACCGTCGTGCGATGCACGCCGTCGATCACCATATCGGTTTCGTAGTTCATCTTCGGAACGCCGGAGGCCATCACCTCGGTATCCTGGCGGCTAAGCTCGTCGGCGAATGCGCGCCACGGCATGTCCTCGTCGCGCTTGCCGATCACCTGCTCCGGGTAGGCGAGGCCCGCGTCGCGCGCGAACGCCATGTTGCAGCCGAGATAGCGCAACTCCTTGTCCTTCCAGAAAATGCGCTGCGGGATGTTGTCGATCACCGTTTCCAGCATCTGGTTCGAACGCTGCGCTTCGGCTTCGGCGTTGATCTGCTCGGTGACGTCGTCGGCGAGCACGAACAGTGCGGGCCGGCCCATGAAAGTCATCGCGTGATACGAGATGTCGGCGCTGATCTGCGAGCCGTCCTTGCGCCGGTGATGCCAGATGCCCGCCATCGTGCGCGGGCCGCCCGGCGCCACGTCGCTGCGCTGCAAGTGCGATTCGAGCCGCGCGACCTCTGCGTGCGGGCGGATCGCGCGCACGGTCATCGCCAGAAATTCGCTCTCCGAGTAGCCGTATTGCTGCTCGGCCGCCGTGTTGACGGCGAGAAAGCGCAGCGTGTCGCGGTCGAAGATGTACATCGGCACGGGATGCTGCTCGAACAGCCCGCGAAAACGCTCGTCGTGCCGATGCAGCGCTTTCGCGATGCGCAGCTTTTCGCGCGCGACATTTTCCCGCGCGCCGAACGTGTAGATCAGCAGCCCGCTGCCCGCGAGCATCGTCACGATCAGGAACAGCATCGCGTAGCGAGAATCGCGCATCGATGCGTCGAGTGCCGCCTTCAGCGACAGGTCTTCCTGCACGCGCAACTGGTCCATCCGCGCTTCGAGCCCGTCGACTTCCATCCCAAGACGCGTATAAGTCTGCGCAGCCCATGCGCGTGAGCCGTCCTGCTCCGGCGCGGTGGTTTTGGCGAGCGCAAGCGCGATGTCCTGCTGAAGCCGCGTGCCGTCGGACGTGAGCTGCGCGAGCGCGCCAGCGACGTTTGGCTGGTTCGCCAGTTGCTCGCGCAGCGCCCTGTCGATCTTCGCAAGCGACGCGGACATCCCTGCCGCCGCCTCGGCGGGCGCCGGCGTGGCCGATGCCTCGTAACGGCCGAGCACGCCGAGGCCGTCTTCGAGCGTCGCGCGATAGGCTTCCAGATTCTGGCGGATAGCCGTCGAGCGGACCGTGCGCGCATCGGCGTCGCGCTGTCCGCAAATCTGCGTGTACGCGACGAAGGCGTTCGCGCCGACCGCCGCGGCGACGACCGCCAGATTGATCAGCAGCCGCTTCGATAGAAAAGAGATCATAGGTTCCGAACGTCGTTCGATCCTGCAGGCGGGGGCGCGCGGGAAGCCAGTCAGATGCGCAATCACATGCGGCGCGCACGGACGACGCGGACGAACGAGCGCAGCCGGGCGCAGCGCTTTACGCGCCAACCTTTGGATAACGGCAGCGATCGGAAGAGATTGAGGGCAAAAACGAAAAAATCTTGCGCCAGATTCAGCTGGCGAGGCCAAATTCCTTCATTGCCGGCAGGAAATCATGGTTGCTCGCCGTCTTGCGCGACAGTTTGGCGAGCACGTAGCGCTGAAACGGCTCGAGCCGCGCCCACTGCGTGGCGCTCGGCGCCATCAGACTGGCGAGCTGGGCCTGATTCAGAACGGTATCCGGCACGACTGCAGTGTCGCGCCATGCCGGGTTATCCTCGGGCGTGAACCATTCGGGCTCGATATTCGCGTGCGTGCGCATCATCTCGAAGAGGGCGTGATCGAAGTTCGGCTCGATCGCAGTGTCGTCTTCGACGGGAAAGCGCGCCAGCAGCACGCGGTCTTCGTGCGGCAGCATCTGCCATTGTTCGAGCGAGATCCGCAGCCCGAAACGGTCGAGATTGAATCGGACGACCATCGGTATGAATTTCAGATTCTCCGAAGATTCAACCTCGAAGTTGAACAGCAGGGGCGCATCATTGAGTCCCATGACAGATTCCTCTTGTTCGGCGGGCAACGCGCTATGCCGGTCTGAGGTATTTTAGAACCATATTGGCGGCGCGGCGGCCCTAAGCCGGGTCGCAGCATTCGTGCAGGAGTCAGCAGGTGAACGAACTGGAAACGGGCGAACAACCGGGCATCGTTGAGCAGGCGGTGCGCCGGCACCGCGGCGGCGCGGTCGAGAGCGTCGCCGATCATGTCGGCCAGGAGTGGCCCGTCGCGCTCGTCTTCAACGGCATTTCGCACGCGGTGATGATGTGCACGCCGCGCGACCTCGAAGAATTCGCGGTGGGTTTCGCGATTTCGGAAGGGATTGTCGAGCGCGGCGCGCACATTCAGGACATCGAGGTCGAGTTCCGCGACGGCAAATTGCCGCATGCGGAAGTGCAATTGACCGTCGTGCAGCAGGCGTTCGTCGCGCTGAAGGAGAAGCGCCGCGCGCTGTCGGGCCGCACGGGTTGCGGCGTGTGCGGAATCGAGAGCATTGATCTGCTCGATCTGGCGCCGGAACGCGTGCCCGACACGGGCTTTTTGCAGCGCCTGGCGCCCGATGCAATCGCTCGCGCCGCGAAGGAACTGCCCGCGCACCAGGCGCTCACGAAGATGACGGGCGGCCTGCACGCCGCCGCGTGGTGCGACGCGACGGGCGCGATCCACTATGCGTTCGAGGACGTGGGGCGTCACAACGCGCTCGACAAGCTGATCGGGCGGCTGTCGCTGGATCGCGTCGATACGAAGGAAGGCTTCGTCTTTCTGTCGAGCCGCGCGAGCTACGAACTGGTGCGCAAGGCGGCGCGCGTCGACATTCCGATGGTCGCGACGATTTCGGCGCCGTCGTCGCTGGCGATTACGATTGCACGCGAAGCGGGCGTGCGGCTGGTGAGCTTCTGTCGCGAAGCGGGCTACGTCGATTACGACACTGTCTGACGCGGCCGCCTCGTTTCCCGTTTAGCTGAACTGGCGGAAGTCTGGTTTGCGCTTCTCGAAGAACGCCTTGAACGCTTCCTTTGCTTCGGGTGCGAGCAGCATCTTGGCGAAGTGCACGGCTTCGTCGGTCATTTGGGTCTGGATTTCGTGCTGCGCGGCGCGTTTCATTAGTTGCTTGGTCACGCGGAGCGACGATGCGGGCAAGGCGGCCAGTTTTTGCGCCTGCTGCAGCGCGAACGCGTCCACTTCTGCCGCAGGCAGGATCCGGTTCACGAAGCCCATGCGTTGCGCTTCTTTGGCGTCGAACGGTTCGCCGAGCATCAGCTTTTCCGCTGCCCCTTGATAGCCAGCGACGCGCTGCAGCAGCAGCGACGATGCGGCTTCCGGGCACAGGCCCAGTTGTGCGAACGGCAGTGAGAAGGTTGCTGTGTCGGCGGCGTAGACCAGGTCGCAGTGCAGCAGCAGCGTTGTGCCGATTCCTACGGCTGCGCCGGCCACTGATGCCACTAGTGGTTTTTCCGCTGAGCTGATTGCGCGCAGGAACTGGAAGACCGGTGCGTCGTCGCTGACGGGTGGTTGCTTCATGAAGTCTTCCAGGTCGTTGCCGGCGCTGAAGATTCCCGCGCTTCCGCGGATGAGCACCGCGCGGGTGGCCGGGTCTTGTTGCGCTTCGACCAGCGCGTCGGCCATCGTTTGGTACATCGCTGCCGTGATCGCGTTTTTCTTTTCTGGGCGGGCGAAGGCGATTGTTAGCACGTCGTGCGTGCGGGTGATTTCGATGTCCATTTGTCACTCCTCCATGTTTTTGCGCTTCTGCGGTTGGCATTTGCGATGCCGTTCGCCTTTTCGCCTGGCGTCCGGGTTAAGGGGTTTGCTGCGCACGCTGGTGTGGTTTGCTTGAGGTTGCGCTGGCATCCGCGCTTTGCCTTCGTGCTTCAAGCGTCGCCCCTGTGCGGGGCGGCACCTACTTTTCTTTGCCGCCGCAAAGAAAAGTAGGCAAAAGAAAGCGGCTAACACCGCCAGTTCTTCTTCCTGCCTGAGGGCCCCCAACCGGTCCCTCACTTCACACGGCAACTTTCCTGTTCGCGTTCGTTGCCAACGCTCCAATCCAACGCATCACCCGCCTCACACACCCGCGTCGCAGCGTGCCGTACCAGATATTCCACGGCCGCCCAGGTGGCAAACTGTGTGTAGGCCCCAGGTGCTCCGCACGCCTCACTCCGGACCGACAGGGCAAGCGTCCCACCCTGTAAGAGCGCCGATTTATACGCCGCGACAACCTACACACAGTTTGCCACCTGGGCGGCGCAAACCATTCGCCGCCGCTAGCCCATGTACCGGCGTTTGAAGTGGGTGAGGCGTTCATTCGAAGCGTTGGCAACGCACGCAAACAAGGACACTGCCGTGTGAAGGTCGGGGACGTTGGGGGCCCGTGGATAGCAACACTGGCTGGCGGTGTTAGCCGCTTTCTTTTGCCTACTTTTCTTTGCGGCGGCAAAGAAAAGTAGGTGCCGCCCCGCACAGGGGCGACGCCTGAAGCACGAACGCAATGCGCGGATGCCAGCGCAAACACCCAAAAACCAAACAGCTTTGCGCAGCGAACACCGTATCGCCGATGCCAGCGAAACCAAATGCGAACCGCTAATACACCAGCGGCCCGCAAGCAAAACCCCACACCACTCAAACCCGCTCAATAATCCCAGCCGCACCCATACCGGTGCCCACACACATCGTGACCATCCCGTACTTCAAATTCCGCCGCCGCAGGCCATGAACAACGGTAGAGGCACGAATCGCCCCAGTCGCCCCCAGCGGGTGCCCCAACGCAATAGCCCCGCCAAGCGGATTAATCTTCGCCGGATCGAGCCCAAGATCGTTGATAACAGCCAGAGACTGCGCGGCGAAAGCCTCATTCAGCTCGATCCAGTCGATATCGTCCTGCTTGAGCCCTGCGGCCTTCAGCGCCGCCGGAATCGCTTCCTTCGGCCCGATCCCCATGATCTCCGGCGGCACACCGCGCACAGCGAAGCTGACAAACCTGGCCAACGGCGTCAGATTGAACTGCTTGAGAATCTTCTCCGACACCACGATCAACGCGCCCGCCCCATCCGACGTCTGCGAACTATTTCCCGCCGTCACCGAACCCTTGTTCGCAAACACCGTGCGCAACTTCGCAAGCCCTTCCATCGACGTATCCGCGCGCGGACCTTCATCGAGCCTCACCTCACGCGTCTTCACCTTCACTTCGCCCGTCGCGAGATCGGGGAAACGCTCGGTGATCGTGTAGGCCGCGATCTCGTCGTCGAACTCGCCCGCCTGTTGCGCAGCAACCGCCTTGCGATGCGATTCGACCGAAAACTGGTCCTGCTGCTCGCGGCTCACCTTCCAGCGCTCCGCAACCTTCTCGGCCGTCAGGCCCATCCCGTACGCAATACCGACGTCTTCATTGCGATCGAAAATATGCGGCGACAGCGACGGCTTGTTGCCCATCATCGGCACCATGCTCATCGATTCGCAACCGCCCGCGATCAGCACGTCCGATTCGCCGACGCGAATGCGATCCGCCGCCATCGCGAGCGCCGTTACGCCCGATGCGCAGAAGCGGTTCACCGTCACGCCGCCGACCGTGTTCGGCAAGCCGGACAGCAACGCGCCCATGCGCGCCACGTTCAAACCTTGCTCGGCTTCGGGAATCGCGCAGCCGACAATCGCGTCTTCGATCAGCGATGTGTCGAGGCCCGGCACCTGCGCGACAGCCGAGCGGATCGCGTGCACCAGCAGTTCGTCCGGGCGCGTGTTCCTGAACATCCCGCGCGGCGCCTTGCCGATCGGTGTGCGGCTCGCGGCGACGATATATGCGTCCTGCAATTGCTTGGTCATTTTTGAGGTTCTCCTGTCGACCAGAGTTGGCGGTTTAGCGCCTTACTCTGGTCCCATGGCATGTCGATCAGAGTTAGCGCTTCAGCGCTTAATCTGGTCCTATGGCGAATCGATCAGTTGCGCACCGGCTTGCCCGTCTGCAGCATGCCCATGATCCGTTCCTGCGTCTTCTGCGTGCCGAGCAACTCGACAAACGCGCGACGCTCCAGCGCCAGCAGCCATTCTTCATCGACGAGACTGCCCGCTTCGACGTCGCCGCCGCACACCGCTTCCGCGATGCGGCTCGCGATCAGGTAATCGTGCTCACTAATGAAGCGACCATCGCGCATGTTGACGAGCGACGCCTTGATCGTCGAAATCGCCGAGCGTCCGGCGACAGGCACCTGCGTCACGCGCAGCGGCGGACGATAGCCCGCGGCGGCCAGCGCGCGCGCTTCTTTCTTCGCGGTGTCGAGCAGTTCGAAGACGTTGAAGACGATCGTGTCAGACGGCTTCAGGTAGCCCATCGCGCGGGCTTCGAGCGCCGAGCCGGAGACCTTCGCCATCGCCGCGTTCTCGAACGACTTCTGCAAGAACTTGAGCAGATCGTTGGTCGCGCCGACTTGCGTCGCGGCCTCGGCGGCACGCAACGCCGCTTCCTTCAGCCCGCCACCCGCCGGCACGAGGCCGACGCCCACTTCGACCAGACCGATATAGCTCTCGACATGCGCGACGCGCTTCGCGCTATGCAACACCAGCTCGCACCCGCCGCCGAGCGCGATGCCCGACACGGCCGCGACCACGGGCACGTTCGAATACTTCACGCGCAGCATGCCTTGCTGGAACTTCTTCACGAACGGCTCGATGCCCTTCGCGCCGCCCATCATGAAAGCGGGCATCGCTTCTTCGAGATTCGCGCCCGCCGAGAACGGGCCGCCCGGCGCGCCGAGTTTCAGCGACGTCGGTTGCCAGATGACGACGGCCTTGTAGTCCTTCTCGGCGACATCGATCGCCTGCGTGATGCCGTCGATCACCGACGGTCCAATCGTGTTCAGCTTGCTCTTGAACGACACGATCAACACGTCGTTCTCGCCCGCGCGATCGTCGACCCATGCGCGCACGGCATCCGTCTCGAACACAGTCTTACCGTACGTCTTCGGATCGGCGCCTGTTTCGCCTGCGAGCGGCGCGCGGAACACTTGCCTGTCGTACACGGACAGCGACGAGCGCGGCACGAAGCGCTTTTCAGCCGGCGACCACGAGCCTTCGTTCGTATGCACGCCGCCCTTTTCGGCGACAGCACCTTCCAGCACCCACACGGGCAGCGGCGCGTTCGACAACGCCTTGCCTGCCGCGATGTCTTCCTGCACCCACTCGGCGATCTGCTTCCAGCCCGCCGTCTGCCAGCCCTCGAACGGACCTTCGTTCCAGCCGAAGCCCCAGCGGATCGCGAGATCGACGTCGCGCGCGTTGTCGGCGATCGACTCCAGATGCACGCCGATGTAATGGAACACGTCGCGGAAGATCGCCCACAGGAACTGCGCCTGCGGATGCTGCGATTCGCGCAACAGCTTCAGGCGTTCGGCGGGCGGACGCTTGAGAATGCGGCCGACCAGCTCATCCGCCTTCGCACCGCCATCGACATAGCTGCCCGTCTTCGCGTCGAGCACCTTGATCGCCTTGCCTTCCTTCTTGTAGAAGCCCGCGCCCGTCTTCTGGCCGAGCGCCCCTTGCTTCACCAATCCGGCGAGTACGGCAGGCGTTTCATAGACCGGGAAGAACGGGTCGTCGGTGAGGTTGTCCTGCATCGTCTTGATGACGTGCGCCATCGTGTCGAGACCGACCACGTCCGCCGTGCGGAACGTCGCCGACTTCGCGCGGCCGAGGCGGCTGCCCGTCAGATCGTCGACTTCATCGAAGCGCAGACCGAACTTCTCGGCTTCCTTGATCACCGCGAGAATCGAGAAAATGCCGACGCGGTTCGCGATGAAGTTCGGCGTGTCCTTCGCGCGCACCACGCCCTTGCCGACCACGCTCGTCAGGAAGGTTTCGAGTTGATCGAGGATTTCCGGGCGCGTCGCCGTGGTCGGGATCAGCTCGACCAGATGCATGTAGCGCGGCGGGTTGAAGAAGTGCACGCCGCAAAAGCGCGCCTTCAGTTCGTCGGAGAACCCGTTCGACAGTTCGGTGATCGACAGGCCCGATGTGTTGCTCGCGAAGATCGCGTTTCGGCCGATGTGCGGCGAGACCTTCTTGTACAGGTCGTGCTTCCAGTCCATCCGCTCGGCGATCGCCTCGATCACCACGTCGCATTCGGCGAGCTTCTCGATGTCGTCGTCGTAGTTGGCGGGCTGGATGTATTGCGCGTCGTCCTTCACGCCAAACGGCGCGGGCGACAGCTTCTTCAGGTTTTCGATCGCCTTCAGTGCGATGCCGTTCTTCGGGCCTTCTTTGGCTGGCAGGTCGAACAGCAGCACGGGCACCTTCGCGTTGATCAGGTGCGCAGCGATCTGCGCGCCCATCACGCCGGCGCCGAGTACGGCGACCTTGCGAATGATCAGATTGCTCACGTCGTTCCTCCGGGGCGTTATGCGGTGTCGCGAGTCACCGCGCGCGGGCTTAGATGGGCGGCGCGCGGCGTATGTGTGTGAGTGTGGCGGCGGCGCATGACTGTCGTGCGCCGCCTCGCGATGGCTTTAGAACAGCGCTTCGTCGACTTCCATCAACGTCTTCGAGCCGGCGCGCGCGGCGCGAATCGTCGAGGCCGTTTCGGGCAGCAACTTCGCGAAGTAAAAGCGCGCGGTGGCGAGCTTCGACTTGTAGAACGGATCACCGGATGCTTCGTTGTCGAGCGCGATGCGCGCCATGCGGGCCCAGAAGTACGAGAACACCAGGTGGCCGACCGTGCGCAGATACGGCACGGCCGCGGCGCCGACTTCGTCCGGGTTCTGCATTGCCTTCATGCCGATTTCCATCGTCAGCTTCTGCACCTTGTCGCCGATATCCGCGAGCGGATTGACGAACTCCTGCATCTCCGGCTTGATGCCTTCTTCCTCGACGAAGTCGGTCACCAGCTTGCCGAACTTCTTGAGCTTCGCACCCATGTCGCCGAGCACCTTGCGGCCCAGCAGATCGAGCGACTGAATCGAGTTCGTGCCTTCGTAGATCATGTTGATGCGCGCGTCGCGCACGTATTGCTCCATGCCCCACTCGGCGATGAAGCCGTGGCCGCCGTAGATCTGCATGCCCATGTTCGTGCCTTCGAACGCGTTGTCCGTCAGGAAGGCCTTGATGACGGGCGTGAGCAGCGCGACGAGGTCGGCGGCGTCCTTGCGCACGGATTCATCGGCGTGCGACAGCTCCTTGTCGATGTTCAGCGCGGCCCAGTACGTGAAGGCGCGCGCGCCTTCCGCGTAGGCCTTCTGCGTGAGCAGCATGCGGCGCACGTCGGGATGGACGATGATCGGATCGGCGGCCTTCTCGGGCGCCTTCGGGCCCGTCAACGAGCGCATCTGCAAACGCTCCTTCGCGTAGACGAGCGAGTTCTGATACGCGACTTCCGTCAGCCCCAGACCCTGCATGCCGACGCCCAGGCGCGCCGCGTTCATCATCACGAACATCGCGTTGAGGCCCTTGTTCGGCTCGCCGACCAGCCAGCCCTTAGCGCTGTCGAGATTGATCACGCACGTCGCGTTGCCGTGAATGCCCATCTTGTGTTCGATCGAGCCGCACTTCGCGCCATTGCGCTCGCCGGGGTTGCCGTTCGCGTCGGGTATGAACTTCGGCACGACAAACAGCGAAATGCCCTTCGTGCCTTGCGGCGCATCCGGCAGGCGCGCCAGCACGAGGTGAACGATGTTCTCGGCGAGATCGTGCTCGCCGCTGGAAATGAAGATCTTGGTGCCGCTGATCGCGTACGAGCCGTCGCTATTCGGCTCGGCCTTCGTGCGCAGGATGCCGAGGTCGGTGCCGCAATGCGGCTCGGTCAGGCACATCGTGCCCGTCCATTCGCCCGACACGAGCTTCGGCAGATAGGCCTGCTGCAGCTCCGGCGTGCCGTGCGCATGCAGGCACTCGTAGGCGCCGTGCGACAGGCCGGGGTACATCGCCCAGGCCTGGTTCGCCGAGTTCAGCATTTCGTACACCGCGTTGTTGACGAACGCGGGCAGGCCCTGGCCGCCGAAGTCGGGATCGCAGCCGAGCGCGGGCCAGCCCGCCTCGACGTATTGCCGGTACGCTTGCCTGAAGCCCTTCGGCGTGGTGACGACGCCATCGCCTTCGTATTTGCAGCCTTCCTGATCGCCGCTCTGGTTCAGCGGGAACAGCACTTCCGAGCAGAATTTGCCGGCTTCCTCGAGCACCTGGTTGATCGTGTCGGCATCGAGATCAGCGTGCTTCGGCATCTGTTTGATCTCGGCTTCGACGTTCAGCAGCTCGTGCAATACGAATTGCATGTCGCGCAACGGCGCGGCGTACTGTCCCATGAGTCTCTCCAATCAATCCAAAGGTGTTGGCTCGAGCTCCGCTGCCAGCCTCCGCGCCGTCTGGATCCATCCGATGAGGACCCACCCAGCTCCGCTAGCGGCTTGCGCTCTCGCTCTGATACGAAACAATCAGTTTTTCCAGCGCGGCCCACGTCAGGCGCACGGCATCGGGCAGATGCAGGAAGCGTGCGTCATGATGCAAGCCGAGCGTGAAGCTATACAGTTCGAAAAGCATCAGTTGCGGATCGGTGTCCGCGCGCAGATGCCCTTCGTCCATTGCCTGCGAAATGGCTCGCGTAAGCGCCGCGCGCCACATCGTGACGCTCGCGACCAGTTGCTCGCGCACCGCGCTGTCCGCGCGATCGTCATACTCGACCGCGCCGCTGATGTAGATACACCCAGTCGTCACTTCCTGGATGCGCTTCTCGATCCAGCGCGAGATCATCGCGCGCAAGCGCGGCAAGCCTCGGGGTTCGCGCAGACTCGGGAAAAACACCTCGTCCTCGAAACGACGGTGATATTCGCGCACCACTTCGACCTGCAGGTCTTCGCGCGACCCGAAATGCGCGAACACTCCGCTCTTGCTCATCTGCATGCGCTCGGCAAGCAGACCGATCGTCAGACCTTCCAGTCCGTCGCGGCTTGCCAGATCAAGTGCTGCATCGAGAATCGCGGCTCGCGTTTGTTCGCCTTTTCGCATAGCTGTGTACCGTCTGATTTGACCGAAAGAAAAATCGAACGGTCGTACCATTATTGTGGGCGACCGTCCGCGAGACAAGGACTTTATTAGAAACGGGTTTCTAACACGTTCTGATTTTCCGTCATTCGCCTATAAGAGGATGCGGAATTTTTAGAATCATTTGCCAGAACTGATCTGAGATGTCTCCGATTATTGATTATTATGAATAGGCTTTTGTCTGCCTTTTTCTGTATCGCCTCTTAATCGTAGCCGCCCACCGTCAGCAGCTTCATCGCGAGCCGGTAGGTGTTGTACGCAAACCAGTTCAGCAGACGCTCGCCGGCGGGACGCGCCGCATAGTGCTTCTCGTCGATGCGGCGCCCCTCGTCGAACGCGGCGACGATCGCGGTGCGCAACTGGTCGATCTCAGGGTGCAGCACGAGCACGACGTTCGCCTCGTTGTTCAGCATCAGGCTCAGCGCGTCGAGATTCGACGAGCCGACCGTGCCCCAGTTCGAATCGACCACGGCGACCTTGCCGTGCAGCATCGTCTTTTCGTATTCGGCGATCTTCACGCCCGCCTTCAGCAACGTCCGATACAGGAACGGCACCGCGTAATCGAGCATCGCGAATTCCTTCCTGCCGATCACGAGACGCACGTCGATGCCGCGTTGCGCCGCGTAGATCAGCGCGCGCCGCAGCTTGCGTCCGGGCATGAAGTACGGATTGGCCAGCAGCACTTCGGAGCGCGCCTGTCCGATCGCGGTGAGATACGCCTTTTCGATTGCGCGCCGGTTGACGAAGTTGTCGCGTGCGACGAACGCGACGCACGGCTCGGCCATCGCGCGCATGTCGGCCGTACGGGCGCTGCGGCGCACGCGCACGAAGCGTTCAGTCGCGGCCTGAGGCGTCGCGCCACCGACGGGCGGCGGCACGAGCGCCGGACGATGGCCGATGCGGATGCGCTCCCACTGCACGTCGAAGGCTTCGAGCACGTCGGCCACGACGGGGCCTTCCAGCTCGACGGCGAAGTCCCAGCGCGCGTAAGGCAGACGCGTGCCGTTCTGATCGTAGTCGTCGACGACATTGATGCCGCCGCAATACCCGAATTCGTCGTCGACGACGGCGAGCTTGCGGTGCGTACGCGAGAAGCCGAATCGCCCGAAGATATGCGGGTTATAGATGCGATGCTCGATGCCCGCGGCCTGCCAGTCGTTGAACATCGGCAGGCGTTCGGTGCCGACACCGTCGGTGATCACGCGCACGCGCACGCCGCGCGTGGCGGCGCGGACCAGCGCGTCGGAGACGGGACGGCCGGAGGCGTCGTCGCAAAAGATGTAGGTTTCCAGCGCGACGTTGCTTTTCGCCGCGTCGATCCGTTCGATCAGCGCAGCAAAGTACGTCTCGCCCGCCGTGAACAGGCGCACCGAGTTGCCGGAACAAAAGCGATACCTGGACCAGTAGCGCCGGCCGGGCAAATGCTGTGTCAGCCGGTCGAAGCGGCGGCCGTCGCCGCCGCTCATCGGCAACGCTCCTTCACGCGTTGCGGCAGTTGCAGGATCGCGTCGCGGTTGGACCACGAGAAGCAGCGCTCGGCCGCCTCTTGCCAGGGCAGCCACAGATGCGCGGTGTGCTCGAGCGGCGCCAGCGTCACTTCGAGACGCTGCGGCACCTGCAGGCTGAACCAGTGCTCGGTGTTGAGCGTGACGCCTTCCGCATAACGGTGACGCCAGGTCGGGAAAATTTCGAAGTCGATATGGTGATGCCAGTCGACGAGCGCCTCACGCGGCACGACCTCGCCGCCAATCACGATGCCCGTCTCTTCCGCCACTTCGCGGATAGCCGTCTCGCCGATCGGTTCGTCGATGTGATCCTTCGAACCCGTCACGGATTGCCAGAACGCCTCCCGGTCGGCTCGTTCGATGAGCAGCACGTCGAGATCGGGCGTATGAATGACGACGAGTACGGATTCCGGAATCTTCGGCGGTTTCGGCATGGTGATAAAGCGGGGCGCGGTTTTACTGACTGGACCGCGCGATTGCATGTCGGACGGCAGAGCTTACAACGACTGTAACGCAAAAAGCGAAAAAGGCGCATAACGCGCCTTTTTCGCTAGTGGTTTCGCGGGCACGTCGTTGTTTTAACGACGCAACCGCGCAAACGGTCACATTTACGCTTTCTGCTCGGGCTGACGCAGGCGGATGTGCAGTTCGCGCAACTGACGCTCGTCGACTTCGCTCGGCGCCTGCGTGAGCAGATCCTGCGCGCGCTGCGTCTTCGGGAACGCGATCACGTCACGGATCGAGTCTGCGCCCGCCATCATCGTGACGATGCGGTCCAGACCGAACGCGATACCGCCGTGCGGCGGCGCGCCGTACTGCAGCGCGTCCAGCAGGAAGCCGAACTTCAGACGCGCTTCTTCCGCGCCGATCTTCAGCGCGCGGAACACCTTGCTCTGCACGTCTTCCTGGAAGATACGCACCGAACCGCCGCCGATTTCCCAACCGTTCAGCACGATGTCATAAGCCTTTGCGAGGCAGCGGCCCGGGTCCGTTTCCAGATACTCGAGGTGCTCGTCCTTCGGGCTCGTGAACGGATGGTGCGCGGCGACGTAGCGGTTTTCTTCCTCGTCGTATTCGAACATCGGGAAATCGACGACCCACAGCGGCTTCCAGCCCTTCTCGACCAGACCGTTGGCCTTGCCGAACTCCGAATGGCCGATCTTCAGACGCAGCGCGCCGAGGCTGTCGTTGACGACCTTCGCACGATCCGCCGCGAAGAAAATGATGTCGCCGTCCTGCGCGCCCGTGCGCTCGATGATCGCCGAGATGGCCGCATCGTGCAGGTTCTTGACGATCGGGCTTTGCAGGCCGTCACGGCCCTTCGCCACTTCGTTGATCTTGATCCACGCCAGACCCTTCGCGCCGTAGATACGCACGAATTCCGTGTAGCTGTCAATGTCGCCACGCGACAGCTCGCTGCCCTTCGGCACGCGCAGCGCCGCGACGCGGCCGTCCTTCGTGTTCGCGGGCGTGCTGAACACCTTGAAGTCGACGTCCTTCATTGCGTCCGTCAGTTCGGTGAACTCGAGCTTGACGCGCAGGTCCGGCTTGTCCGAACCGAAACGGCGCATCGCTTCCGAGTACGGCATCACGGCGAACTTCGCGTCCAGTTCGACGCCGATCGTTTCCTTGAACACATGACGCGTCATGTCTTCGAACAGATCACGGATTTCCTGCTCGCCCAGGAACGACGTTTCGCAGTCGATCTGCGTGAATTCCGGCTGACGGTCGGCGCGCAGGTCTTCGTCGCGGAAGCACTTGACGATCTGGTAGTAACGGTCGAAGTTCGCGACCATCAACAGCTGCTTGAACAGCTGCGGCGACTGCGGCAGAGCGAAGAACTGGCCCGGGTTGGTACGCGACGGCACGAGGTAGTCGCGCGCGCCTTCCGGCGTGCTCTTGGTCAGCATCGGCGTTTCGATGTCGATGAAGCCGCGCGAATCCAGGTACTTGCGCACTTCCATCGTCACGCGATAACGCAGGCGCAGGTTGTGTTGCATCTGCGGACGACGCAGGTCCAGCACGCGGTGCGTGAGGCGCGTGGTTTCCGACAGGTTGTCGTCGTCGAGCTGGAACGGCGGCGTGACCGACGCGTTCAGCACGTTCAGCTCGTGGCACAGCACTTCGATCTTGCCGCTCGTCAGGCTGGCGTTGGTCGTGCCTTCCGGACGGTTGCGCACGACGCCCTTCACCTGGACGCAGAATTCGTTGCGCACGCCTTCGGCCGTCTTGAACATCTCAGCGCGGTCCGGGTCGCAGACGACCTGAACGAGGCCTTCGCGGTCGCGCAGGTCGATGAAGATAACGCCGCCATGGTCGCGGCGCCGGCTCACCCAGCCGCACAGCGACACAGTTTGACCCAGCAGGTGTTCGGTCACCAGACCGCAGTATTCAGATCTCATCGACATGATGTTTGTCTTTCGTTTTGCATTGGTTGAACGGCGCGCGCCGCACGGCATGGCCGGCGGCGCGAACCGGCATTACAGCGGTGGCTCGACGGTCGTGCGGCGCTCCGGCGCCGGCTGATTCGCGGGCGGAGCAACGACGCCCATCGAGACGATGTACTTGAGTGCGGCGTCGACGCTCATGTCGAGCTCGATCACTTCGCTTTTCGGCACCATCAGGAAGAAGCCGGACGTCGGGTTCGGCGTGGTCGGCACATACACGCTGACGTGCTCTTCCTTGAGATGGTTGACGACGTCGCCGCCGGGGATGCCCGTCAGAAACCCGATGGTGTAGGAGCCTTTACGCGGGTATTCGATCAGCAGCGCCTTGCGAAACGCATTACCGCTCGACGACAGCAGCGTGTCGGACACCTGCTTGACGCTGGTGTAGATCGGGCCGACGACGGGAATGCGCGCGACGATCAGTTCCCACCAGCCGACCAGCTTCTGCCCGACGAAGTTCTGCGTCAATAGACCGACAACAAAAATGAAAGCGAGCGTCAACACGGCGCCGAGACCCGGCAGGCGGAAGCCGAGCATCCGCTCCGGTTGCCACGAACGGGGCAGCAGCAGCAGCGTCTGATCCATCGTGCCGATGATCAGGCCGAGCACCCACAGCGTGATGGCAAGAGGCACCAGCACCAGCAGGCCAGTCAGGAACACCGATTTGAGCGTCGTCTTTTTCGTCGTCATGTATACCGCCAGAAATCCGCGCGACTGCATTGCGCGGCGTCTACGTCACCCTGAGGTGGCGAAACTGCTAGGTGCCCGAGCCGCTCGCGGGAGCGGGCGCCGCTGCCGGTGTCGGCGCGGCAGCCGGCGTAGTCGTGGAGGCTGCGCTGTCGGACGAACCCGTCGCCTCCGGCTTGCTGTCCGTTTTGGACGCCGACGCGTCCGGGGCATTGCTGGCAGCGTCGCCCGACTTGTTGCCCGAATTGCCGCCGCGGAAGTCCGTGACGTACCAGCCCGAACCCTTCAGCTGGAAGCCGGCGGCGGTGACCTGTTTGCGGAAAGCATCGGTTCCGCACTCCGGGCATTGCGTCAACGGGGCGTCGCTCATTTTCTGGAGCACGTCCTTCGCGAAGCCGCATGACTCGCAACGATAAGCGTAGATCGGCATGACCTTGTCCCTACTGAAAACTCTTTGAACGCTTGGTAGGGTAGCCCCCTTTCCTCTCGGAAAAGGGGCCCCCTAGGAACTGTACGTGCGAGTTTCCCCGCATACAGCTCGAGCCTACAAAACAAAGTCCTGCTAGTGCAGGACCGGCTTAGTTACAACCGTACCACGGGCATGAACCTGCTGATGGCAATGAGGGTGTAGCAATACACGATTTGACAGAGCGTCAGAGCCGCCATGCATCCGATATTCAAGATGATGGTCATGCCAGCCCGTTTCCTCAGTCAAGGCGCAGCCGCAGTGTGCGCAAAGCCCACTCTGTGACATGTACAACCGCGCCCATTGCTTCCGGTAGCGCATTAAGTCCCACATGCGATCCTGTCGCAACTTCTCGCTGTATTGCTCCCACGTTGGATCAAAGGGGTTGAATTCGCCTTGAATCTTGGTGGGGTACCGGATAGTTGTACCACTTAGCGAGTACAACTCTTGTATCGTCCTCGTACCATCCTCACGAACCACAGGGACACCAAACACCCACTGCCGACTCCCAACCGAGTGAAAGTACTTCGTTCTCACCCACGCGGTTGTCTTCTTTGGGTGCCTTCGCTTAGACCACCGCCAGAGCCTGCCAAAGATCAGATACTCCATGCGGCTGTACGTCTGCTTGGCTGAGACGCGATGGTGATACTGCGCCCATCCGCGCAACATTGGGTTCAACAGGCGAATCAGATTCGCTTGCGTGACCGTCTTGTTGCTGCTGATCGTATCCGCCACCTTGCGGTAAAACGCATGCGCGTTCTTCCGACTCGGCTTGATGAGGAGCGTTCCCGAGTACTTCCGAAAATGCCACCCAAGGAAATCGAACCCGTCATCTATATGCGTGATCTGCGTTTTCTGCTCCGAGAGCTGCAAACCTCTAGCAGCGAGGAATGCTTCCACCCAAGGCCTGACTTCCTGCTCCAGTATCTCTTTCGAGACACCAGTGATCACGAAGTCGTCCGCATATCGCACCACGTTGACTTTCAGGCCCTTCGCCTTCCCGATTCCGAACTTCACACGCAGGTGTGTTATCAGGTCCCGTTCCAGCCCGTTCAGCGTCACATTTGCCAGCGTTGGGGAGATGATCCCTCCCTGAGGCGTACCGGCCTCAGTCGCCTGAAGCTGACCCTGATAAATCAGGCCAGCTTTCAACCACTTCCGCAGGATTTCCCTGTCCATTGGGACATGGTTAATCAGCCAGTCGTGATTGATGTTGTCAAAGAACCCTTGGATATCGGCTTCCAGTACCCATCGGGACGAATCCTTCCGGGACGTGCAAACACGTATCTGGGCCATGGCGTCAGCCGTAGAGCGGTTGATCCTGAATCCATACGAATTCGGGTCGCTCGTCGACTCAGCCACAGGCTCAAGGGCCAGCAGATGCAGGGCTTGCATCGCCCTGTCCCGCATGGTCGGAATGCCCAGAGGGCGTTCTTTCCCATTGGCCTTTGGGATAAAGACTCTCCGTAAGGGCAGAGACTTATATCCGCGCCGCTTCAACTTGCCGATGGCTGCCCACCGGCTCTCAGGCGAGTCCCAAAGTTCACAATCGACACCAGCCGTTCGTGCACCCTGGTTCTGCGTAACACGTCGCACCGCACACAACTTTGCGGACAACGTGCGGGTCAACATCCGTTGCAGGGCTTTCACCCGGCGCCAGTCGCCTTCCCGCGTCGCCTTCGCAATTCGAATCTGCATCCCTCTCACGTTCCTTTCTACCCGACGCCAATCTACGGCGTACCAGTTGTCAGGCACGTGGGAAAGCGCAGACCCAGTCTTTCGACCAGATACTCTCATGCTGCTCTCCTACCTTGGATTAGGTCCCCGGTAGAAGGCGCATCTCCCCCAGCGGGGAAGACACACCCCGCTGGGGAACAAGAAAAACCTCAACGTGTGCGCAAGCGCCCACGTCTCGGACAAACAACTCAATACGGGCGGACGCACCCGCATCTAACCAAGTCACAGAGGGTAGTCAGCCGTCTTGCGACGGTAGACCAGACGGAAGTCTGCCCGCTTTCGCGTGGGATGATGTTTCAATCCCTATCCGGACCATTACAGCCCGGCATTCGCTTGCTCCGTCCTCCCATACCTGCACAATCCACAGCGTCCCTTGCGGTTCGCCTGCCCGCCAGAATGCGCGGGCAACCGTACAGGCTTACCACGTTCCCGGCACGTCACACGACTGACTTAGGCTCTGCCTCTCCCCCGGTGGTTTAACGACGACGTAACCCGAGCTTTGAGCGAGTTATCCAACCACACACCTTTTGGTTGATGCCGTAGCAGCTTCAGCACCACAATTCTTACGAGGTTTATCAGCAGTTCACATACGTTAGCCATATCAGCCAGCTTAAGGTCTCAACCCCCTCGCTGCTGGGAGAATCCAGGCGCTAATCTCACGATTCGCACCCACCGGTTAACCCGGGACCTATTGTCAGAGAAGCTTCATACCCCACCGTTGCCAGTGACGCATGTCCTCTTAAGCTACTGCTGGTCGTACAGCAGGTCCTCTATCTGCACCCGAGGGTTCAGAGCGGACAATGACACACCGAGCTATACGCTCATGTCGGTTCGCGAAATCCCTTGCCGTGGAGGGCGCAGGAAAATGCATACAACACCCCACCCAGTCGGCGGAGGTGAAGCCGCTGACAGGGCGGAGACCTAACGGTAATCAGGTCAATGCAATGCGAGGTCTCAGATAATGTGACATACCGAGCCTCGTCGGAACGAGATCCGGCATACCACTACCGGTCCCGCTTCGCTAAAACAGATGCCCCACTTCTGAGCAGTTGCGTCGAGGGACTCGCGCCCCTTCCCGATGCTCCGCGTGGCACCTTCGCGGTCGGTCAAGCTCGTACTGACGCCTCCTTTACCGCTAGTCGATGTCCCTTACGTTGGGACTACCCGGACACGAGCGTGCGTGTCGCACCAAAGCCTTGAATTATAGCCGCAAACAATGGCACGCCCCGGAATTCGGGGTGGAACGGCCGACGCAGCCGCCACACTTTAGATGAGGTCGGCGGAGTCGGGAATCAAGCCCTTGCCGCGTCTATGCACCGCGCCGACGCAAGGTCAGCCAGCGCTCGCGTCCGGCGAAGACGGGGATCGAGTCGTCGACGGGTTCGTCTTCCAGCAACTCGAAATGGGCCGACAGCAGCGCGTCGAGTTCGGCGCGCTCGATGATGAACGGCGGGCCTTTTGGCGAGCCTTTCGGCGAGCCCTCGCCGATGAAAAAGAAGCCAGCGAGCAATCCGCCCGCGGGCAAGAGTTCAGCCATGCGCGCCAGCCAGTCCCCGCGCCGCGACGGCGGGAGCGCGCACAAAAATGCCCGCTCGTAGATCCAGCCCGGCTCGAATGGCGGCGTGTACGTGAAGAAATCCGCTTGTTCGACGAGGCTCGCATGCGCGCCTAGTTGAGCGCGCGCGGCTTCGACAGCATGGGCCGCAAAGTCGATCGCCCGAAGCGTCCAGCCTTTCTCGGCGAGCCACCACGCTTCGTACGCGCTGCCGCAGCCGGGGATGAGCACCGGCATCGGCGCGTGCCGCTCGACGAACGCCTTGAACGCCGACGGCACGCCCGCCTGATCCCACGGCGTGAAACCGCGTTCGAAGCGTTCGTCCCAGAAGCCGGGCGCGTTCGGATCGCGGCTTTCGAAAGCTGGCGGCGCGGGAGAAACATTCGGCTTGGGATCGCTCATCGATAGATCTCGTGAAACGTGTTCAATAGCCGCCGTAAGCGATGGCGAGCCATGCGCGCGCCAGCACGGCACCGACGCCCACGGCCACGCCGAACATCAGCAGACCTTGCAGCAGCCGGTTCGTGCGCTTTTGCTCCAGCAGAATCTGGCGGATGGTTTCGTCGTTGATACCACGCTGCTGCGCGTCGTGACGCTGCGCCAGCATGTGATGGATCAGCCGCGGCAGTTGCGGCAGCGTCTTGCTCCACTGCGGCGCCTCGATCTTCAGCCGCTCGTACCAGCCTTTCGCGCCGATCTGCTCGTTCATCCAGCGTTCCAGATACGGCTTCGCGGTCTTCCACAAGTCGAGTTCGGGATCGAGTGAACGGCCCAGCCCTTCGACGTTCAGCATCGTCTTCTGCAGCAGCACGAGTTGCGGCTGGATTTCCACGTTGAAGCGGCGCGACGTCGAGAAGAGCCGCATCAGCACCTGGCCAAGAGAAATGTCTTTCAGCGCGCGATCGAAATACGGCTCGCAGACCGCGCGGATCGCGCTTTCCAGTTCTTCGACGCGCGTCGTGGGCGGCACCCAGCCAGACTCCAGATGCAGCGTCGCAACGCGGTGATAGTCACGCTTGAAGAACGCGAGAAAGTTCTGCGCGAGATAGTTCTTATCGAAGTCCGACAGCGCGCCGATGATGCCGAAATCCAGCGCGATATACCGGCCGAAGTGCACCGGATCGAGACTGACCTGAATGTTGCCTGGGTGCATGTCCGCGTGGAAAAAGCCGTCGCGGAACACCTGCGTGAAGAAAATCTCGACGCCCTCGCGCGCGAGCTTCGGAATATCGACGCCCGCCGCCCGCAGCGTATCGACCTGGCTGATCGGCACGCCGACCATCCGTTCCATCACGAGCACGTTCGCCGTGCAGTACTCCCAGTACATCTCCGGCACGAGCAGCAGATCGAGGCCCGCGAAGTTACGCCGCAGCTGGCTGCCGTTCGCGGCTTCGCGCATCAGGTCGAGCTCGTCGTGCAGATACTTGTCGAATTCCGCGACCACTTCGCGCGGCTTCAGGCGCTTGCCGTCCGCCCACAGACGCTCCGCCCACACGGCGATGTCGCGCAGCAGCGCGAGATCGGAATCGATCACAGGCAGCATGTTCGGCCGCAGCACCTTCACGGCGACCTGCTTACCGGCGTGCTGGCCCGTCTTCAAGGTCGCGAAGTGAACCTGCGCAATCGACGCGCTCGCCACGGGTACGCGCTCGAAGTCGTCGAAGATCGTATCGACGGGCGCGCCGAGCGACTTTTCGATGATCGCGATCGCCACCGCCGAATCGAACGGCGGCACCTGGTCCTGCAGCTTGGCAAGCTCGCTGGCGATGTCGGGACGCAGGAGGTCGCGGCGCGTTGACAGCACCTGGCCGAACTTCACGAAAATCGGCCCGAGACTTTCGAGCGCAAGACGCAGCCGCACGCCCGGCGGCTGGTCGAACTTCCGGCCGATCGTGGTGATACGCAGCAACATCCGCACGCGGCGGTCGTTGATGCGGCTCAGCATCATCTCGTCCAGCCCGAAGCGGATGACGGTAAAGAAAATCTTGAGGAAACGCAGAAAACGCATGGTTGAGCCCGGTGACTAGCGCGTGCCGCGCGACGTGGCGGCGCCGCCCGGCGCATTGGCGCCGCGGGCTTCGACCTTCTGTTCGAGACGCTCGATGCGCTTTTCGACGCGCGCGAGCGCGTCGCGGGCGCGCGCCAGCTCGACGTTGAAGTCGTCGAGCGCGGTGCGGCGCACGAGCTGCGGGTTTTCGTCCAACAGATATTCGGCTACCGATTCGACCAGATTACGGCCCGTGCGCAGCGCATGATCGCCGACCGTGCGCGCCACCGACGCGATCCGCCACGCTGGCCCGTCGCCGATCAGCTTCGCCAGATCCTCTTCCGGCTCCCAGCGCAGATGCTCGGCGAGCTTTGCGATGACCGTGGCGAACTCGGCGTCGCCTTCGATCTTCACGTGCTTCATCACGGCCGCCTGGCCGCCTTGCAGGAATACGGGGACGGCGTCCGGCGGCACGGAGACGGTGACGTCGAATGTGTTGTGCGCTTCGCTTTCGTCGACGGCGCTCAGATAGCCGTCCGGCTGCACCAGCAGGATCAGTGTGACGGGAGGACAGGACAGCCGCGCAATCTTGCCGGCGTACGGGGTGAGACGTTCGCGCGCCCACGTTTCGCGAGCGAGCAGATGGTTGACGGCAGCAGCGAAGGGCTTGGCGGCAAGGGTCATCGGCAGTGGAAAGAGAAAACCCGCGCCGGCGACTGCCGACGCGGGTTCCCATTGTAACGTCCGTTCGCTTCGAGCCTGGCTCTGCCGAACGGCTAATCCTTTACGGGATCAGTGATGATTCGCTTGCTGGATGCCTGCGAGCAACCAGCCTTCGCCGTTGCGCTTCGACAGATTCCAGATTTCCTCGAACGACTCCGCCGCACTGCCCGACGTTTCGCGGATCAGGCCGTGGAAGCGCACGCTCGCGAGATATTCGCTGCCGCGATCTTCGACGCCCAGCAGATCGGCGTCCAGCTTCACGACGTCCGTCTGGTTCTTTTCGGCGCCGCGCGAGCTCAGGTCGACCTTCACTTCGGCGAACATTTCGGGTGTCGTGAACTCGCGGATGTCGTCCATGTTGCCCGCGTCCCACGCAGCCTGCAGACGCACGAAGTAGACCTTCGAGTTGCGCAGGAACGCTTCCGTATCGAAGCCTGCCGGAACAACCGGCGCGGCTGCGACTTCAGGCGTCGTCAGCGGGTTGCCTTGCGGCCCGAGGTACGAACCAGCCGGCGGCGCCGTGTAGCGCGGCTCCTGCGCGTAACCCGTGCCGCCCGCGTTCAGCGTCGGCGCGCCGCCCGCGTACGCCGGCGTCTGCGCGTCGCGCTTGCGGCCGAGGAACTTGCGGATCAGCCAGACGGCGACAAACGCGATCAGCGCGATCACGATCAGGTTCGACATCATGCCGGCGAACGCTTCGCCAAGACCGAAGTGCGACAGCAGCGCCGCAATGCCGAGACCCGCCGCGAGACCGGCGATCGGCCCGAGCCAGCGCGAGCGGTTAGGCTGCGCGGCCGGCGTGGGCGGCGGCGTGGCGGGACGCTGCTGCTGCATCGCCTGCGACGGCGCGCCCGGCGACTGCGAAGGCGCCGACTGCTGTGACGGCTGGGTGATGTTCGACTGACGCCCGATACTGCGGCCGCCGCCCATGCGTTTCGCTTCGGCGTCGAGCGAGGCCAGCGTGCCGATCGAAATCAGGCCGACCATCGCGATCAGTCCGATTCTCCTCGCCCATGCCCCCTTAACCTTACAACGAGACGACAGATTCGAATCAGACATTTCTGCAATTTCCTTTTAAAAACGAGAAGTTAGGGACATTAGTATTTCGTCCCCACATGTAAGGCTACCACGCCAGCTGACAAATTGTAATATTTGACGGCTTCAAGGCCTGCTTGTTCCATGATCGTCTTCAAAGTTTCCTGATCCGGATGCATACGGATCGATTCAGCCAGGTAGCGGTAGCTCTCGGCGTCCTTCGCGAAGCGCTCGCCGAGCCACGGCAGCACCTTAAAAGAATAGACGTCGTACGCCTTCTTGAGTGGGTCCCACACTTTCGAGAACTCCAGCACGAGCACGCGCCCGGCCGGTTTCAACACACGGCGCATTTCCGCAAGCGCGGCGTCCTTGTGCGTCATATTGCGCAAGCCGAATGCCACCGTCACCACGTCGAAGTAGTTGTCCGGAAAGGGGATTTTTTCGGCGTCGCAGAGCAGCGTCGGGGTGATGATGCCCTTGTCGATCAGGCGGTCACGGCCCACGCGCAGCATCGATTCGTTGATGTCCGTGTGCCACACTTCGCCCGTCTCGCCCGCCTGCTTCGCGAAGGTCTTCGACAGATCGCCCGTGCCGCCCGCGATGTCGAGCACCCGGTAGCCGGGCCGCACATTGGCCTGCGCGATCGTGAATGCCTTCCACGCGCGGTGCATCCCGCCCGACATCAGGTCGTTCATCAGGTCATAGTTGGAGGCGACCGAGTGGAACACGCCGGCCACTTTCTTCGCTTTTTCCTGTTCGTCGACTGTCTGATAGCCGAAGTGGGTTTTGGTCATCGCGCTTCGTCCTTTCGCGTATTCTATGAAATTGTTGCGCCGCATCAAGCGACGGGAAGGCGGGCATCGTATCAGTGTCTGTGGCCGTGCGCAGGGCCGGATACGGGCATCGGCGCGTCCCGGTCGACGCCTGCCGCCTTAAGTTTGTCGAAATAGTCGGCCCAGAGTTCGTCCTGCCGGGTCGCGAGGTCCCACAGCAGGTCCCACGAATAGATGCCCGTGTTATGGCCGTCGGAGAAAGTCGGCTGCAGCGCATAGTTGCCGACGCCTTCTAGCGCCGTGATCGACACTTCGCGCTTGCCTGTCTGCAACGTTTCCTGACCCGGGCCGTGGCCGCGCACTTCCGCCGACGGCGAATAGACGCGCATCAGCTCGAACGGCACGCGGTAACTCTTGCCGTCCGCGTACTGCAATTCGAGCACGCGCGACACGGCATGAACGACGACGCCGGCGGGCACCGGCGTGTCGGGTTTCAATCCACTCATGATGACCTCAGGCGAGAGCGTGTTCGATTTCGCCGCGTACCGCTTCGCGCAGCAACGTGGCCTGCGCGCGGCGCTGCGACAGCATCGCCTCGGAAACCGTGCGCTGGCGCGGCGCCCAGATGGGCAGCGGGAAATGCGCGTCGTTGGAAAACCGGGGAATCACATGCCAGTGCACGTGCGGCACCTGGTTGCCGAGACTCGCCAGATTCACCTTGACGGGTTGCAGGATGCGCCGGATCGCGCGCTCGACGGCATACACCGCGCGCATCACACGGTCGCGCTCGCCGTCGCCCAGATCGGAGAACTCGGCGACATGCCTGTTCCAGATCACGCGGCAAAAACCGGGGTAGTCATGTTCGTCGGCGAGGACGACACGCAGCGTGTCGTCCTGCCACAGTACATCGCCGCCGTCCTCACGGCAGAAGATACAGTCCATCGTCGTCCTCGAACGGAGCCTTATATCGTGCCATTAGACCAGCACGCGCTCGATTCCGCCATTGTTCGCGCGCTGCACATAGTCGGCCATCCAGTTCTCGCCGAGCACGTGTCGCGCGATTTCGACAACGATATAGTCCGCTTCGATATTCGCGTCTTCGTTGTAGCGCGACAGGCCTTGCAGACAGGACGGGCAGCTTGTCAGGATCTTGACGTCGGGCGCTGCGCCGCTTGCGCCGTCCACGCCGTTCGGTTGCGGGCCGTCACCCGCCTTCACCACCGAACCCGGCTGCGCATTCGCGCCCGCATCGGCGACAACGGGAATGCCGCGCAGCTTCGCTGCACCCTTGCGGATTTCCTCTTCCTTACGGAAGCGCACCTGCGTCGAAATATCCGGACGCGTGACTGCCAGCGTGCCCGACTCGCCACAGCAACGATCGTTCTTCTCGATCTTGTAGCCGTCGTTCTTCTCGGCGCCCATCAGTTCGTTGACCAGCTTGACCGGGTCCATCGTCTTGATCGGCGTGTGGCACGGGTCGTGGTACATGTAGCGCATGCCCTTCACGCCCTCGAGCTTGATGCCCTTCTCCAGCAGGAATTCGTGGATGTCGATGATCCGGCAGCCCGGGAAGATCTTCTCGAATTCGTAGCCAGCCAGCTGGTCGTAGCACGTGCCGCATGACACGACCACGGTCTTGATGTCGAGATAGTTCAGCGTGTTCGCGACACGGTGGAACAGCACACGGTTATCCGTGACGATCTGCTCGGCCTTGTCGAACTGGCCCGAGCCGCGCTGCGGGTAGCCGCAGCACAGATAACCCGGCGGCAGCACCGTCTGCACGCCCGCTTCCCATAGCATTGCCTGGGTGGCGAGACCGACCTGCGAGAACAGGCGCTCGGAACCGCATCCGGGGAAGTAGAACACCGCTTCCGAATCGACGGTCGTGGCCTTCGGATTGCGGATGATCGGGACGATCTTGTTGTCCTCGATATCGAGCAGTGCGCGCGCCGTTTTCTTCGGCAGGTTGCCCGGCATCTTCTTGTTGACGAAGTGGATCACCTGCTCGACCACGGGCGGCTTGCCCGTCGTCGCGGGCGGATGCGCCGTCTGCTTCTTGACGAACTTCTTCAGCACCTCGTTGCCGAGGCGCTGCGCCTTGTAGCCGACGCCCATCATCGCGGTGCGCGCGAGATTGATGGTCTGCGGATTGGTCGCGTTGAGGAAGAACATGCCCGCCGCGTTGCCCGCGTTGAACTTCTTCTTGCCCATCTTGCGCAGCAGGTTGCGCATGTTCATCGTGACGTCGCCGAAGTCGATCTTCACCGGGCACGGCGTCACGCACTTGTGGCACACGGTGCAGTGATCGGCGACATCGTTGAACTCGTCCCAATGCTTGATCGACACGCCGCGGCGCGTCTGCTCTTCATACAGGAACGCCTCGACCAGCAGCGACGTGGCGAGAATCTTGTTGCGCGGGCTGTACAGCAGGTTCGCGCGCGGCACGTGCGTCGCGCAGACGGGCTTGCACTTGCCGCAACGCAGGCAGTCCTTCACCGAATCGGCGATCGCGCCGATATCGGACTGCTGCATGATCAGCGATTCATAACCCATCAGCCCGAACGACGGCGTGTACGCGTTGCGCAAATCCGCGCCTTCGAGCAGCTTGCCCTTGTTGAAGCGGCCATGCGGATCGATGCGCTGCTTGTACGCGCGGAATTCGCCGATCTCGTCTTCCGTGAGGAATTCGAGCTTCGTGATGCCGATGCCGTGCTCGCCGGAAATCACGCCATCCAGCGAACGCGCGAGCTTCATGATGCGCGCCACCGCGTGATGCGCGTCCTGCAGCATCTCGTAGTTGTCGGAGTTGACGGGGATGTTCGTATGAACGTTGCCGTCGCCCGCGTGCATGTGGAGCGCAACGAACACGCGGCCGCGCAGCACCTTCTTATGAATAGCCTGCGCTTCGTCGAGGATCGGCTTGAACTCGCCGCCGTTGAAAATCTGGCGCAGTTCCGCGCGGATTTCCTGCTTCCACGACACGCGCACCGTGCGGTCCTGGACGATATGGAATACGTTCGCGTCCGGCTGATCGTCAACGCGATCCGCGAATTTCTCCGCGAGCCCCGCATAGCCGAGCCCCACCAGATAGTGCTGCGCTTCACGCAACGACAAATCGAGCTTGTCGCGCAGGAATTCCCAGCGCTTCTTCACATGGCCGAGCAGTTCGAGCGCCTGCTGCACGCGATCTTCGAGCAATTCTGCGCTCGGAATTTCGTTCGCGTCGTCGCTCTTGCCGAGCGGCAGCTTGCCGCTCTTGAAGAACACTTCGAGCGCGTCGATCAGTTGCAGCTTGTTCTTGATCGACAGTTCGATGTTGATGCGCTCGATGCCGTCCGTGTACTCGCCCATGCGATTGAGCGGAATCACGACGTCTTCGTTGATCTTGAACGCGTTGGTGTGCTTCGCGATCGCGGCCGTGCGGCTGCGATCGAGCCAGAAGCGCTTGCGTGCCTCGGCGCTCACGGCGACAAAGCCTTCGCCGCTCTTGCCGTTGGCCATGCGGATCACTTCCGACGTCGCCGTCGCGACGGCGTCCGCATCATCCCCGACGATATCGCCGATCAGCACCATCTTCGGAAACGAGTTGCGCTTGCTCTTGGTCGCGTAGCCGACAGCGCGCAGATAACGCTCGTCGAGGTGTTCGAGGCCCGCGAGAATCGCGCCGCCCCGCTTCGACGTTTCGAACAGATAGTCCTTGATTTCGACGATGCTCGGAATCGCCTCGCGCGCCTGGCCGAAGAACTCGAGGCAAACGGTGCGCGTATGCGCAGGCATCTTGTGCAGCACCCAGCGCGCCGACGTGATCAGGCCATCGCAGCCTTCCTTCTGGATGCCCGGCAGACCGGCGAGGAATTTATCCGTGACGTCCTTGCCGAGACCTTCCTTACGAAAGCGCCGGCCTTCGATGTCGAGCATTTCCGTGCGCAGCAGCTTTTCGCCCGGCGCGTATTCGCCATCGAACCACTTGAGTTCGAAGCGCGCGACGGGAATGTCGTGAATCTTGCCGAGGTTGTGATCGAGGCGCGTGACTTCGAGCCAGTTCCCTTCCGGGTCGACCATGCGCCACCACGCGAGGTTGTCGAGCGCCGTGCCCCACAGCACGGCCTTCTTGCCGCCCGCGTTCATCGCGACGTTACCGCCGATGCACGATGCGTCCAGAGACGTCGGATCGACGGCGAACACATAGCCCGCCTGTTCGGCCGCTTCCGTCACACGGCGCGTGACGACGCCTGCGCCGGAGAAGATCGTCGGCACCTTGTGCGCGACGCCGGGCAGCTCCGTCAATTCGACCGCGCCGAGTTGTTCGAGCTTCTCGGTGTTGATGACGGCCGAAAACGGCGTAAGCGGCACTGCGCCGCCCGTGTAGCCCGTGCCGCCCCCGCGCGGAATCACGGTCAGACCGAGTTCGAAGCACGCCTTGATGAGACCGGCGATTTCGGCTTCCGTGTCCGGCGTCAGCACGACGAACGGGTATTCGACGCGCCAGTCGGTCGCGTCCGTCACATGCGAGACGCGCGCGAGGCCGTCGAAACGGATGTTGTCCTTCTGCGTCTGGCGGCCCAGCACTTTGGTCGAGCGGCGGCGCAGGTCGGCCATCTTCTCGAACTCGCCCGCAAACGCGTCGACGGCGCGGCGCGCGGCGGCGACCAGCGTTTCGACACGCGCCGCGCGATCGACGCCCGCATCGTCGCCGTGCTCGACGAGGTCGGCGCGGCGGCGCTTTTCGATTTCGGTCAGACGGTGATTCAGCGCTTCGATCAGCAGCGCGCGGCGCTTCGGGTTGTCGAGCAGGTCGTCTTGCAGGTAAGGATTGCGGCGTACGACCCAGATGTCGCCGAGCACTTCGTACAGCATGCGCGCCGAGCGGCCGGTGCGGCGTTCCGCGCGCAGCTCGTCGAGGGCGGCCCACGCTTCGTCGCCGAGCAGACGGATGACGATTTCGCGGTCGGAGAACGACGTGTAGTTGTACGGGATTTCGCGCAGACGCGGTTCGGCGTCGGCGGCGACGTTGGCGGCGGCGCCGTGCGGATCGAAAACTTGAGGTGCGTTCATGTTTGGACGACTCGGTAGGTCAGCGGCGTGCGCTCATCGTTGAGGCCCGCTGACAGTGCGCGTGGGGCGCAATGCTGGAAATCTTTCTAGTGTGCGAAGCCGCAACCGGCAGGCCAGCGCCCGGGATCGCCGGGGATATGGCTGGAACGTGGGTGGCCGGTCGCCTCGCGGCGATCAGAGGCAGCTACACGATCGTGCATGCCGCACGTGCCGCTGCGCCGCGGGACGAGACTCGCGCGGTACGGGCATCAAATGGGCGATCCGAGGCTGCCAGTGCATCTTCCGATCCTTGTTCCAAAATAGGATTCTACCGCATGATCCTATTGCGCGTTGACGCTCGAATGTAAGCGCGACAAGCCTTTGCGCGTTCGCTTGACAGAATTCGCCACGAAATTGCCAGGCGGCGACGCACCCAAAATGCATCGCATCCGTGCCCACGCTGAGCCCGATTTTTCGACCGTCCGGTCGGCTGGCCAAGCTTGCCGATAAAGCGAATGCAATCGGACAAATCCCGGATCAGCCACGTCCGGACAGACGGTTGGCGCTATCATTGATCCTTTCCCGTCCGAAATAGCGCATCGCGCGTGACCCGCATGGCTTCCCACGACTACCTGAAGAAAATCCTCACCGCCCGCGTCTACGACGTCGCGCGTGAGACCGAACTCGAACATGCGCGGAATCTGTCCGCACGGCTGCGCAACCCGATTTACCTGAAGCGCGAAGACAATCAGCCTGTCTTCTCGTTCAAGCTGCGCGGCGCCTACAACAAGATGGCGCACATTCCCGCCGACGCCCTCGCGCGCGGCGTGATTACGGCTTCGGCGGGCAACCATGCGCAAGGCGTCGCGTTGTCGGCGGCGCGTATGGGCGTGAAGGCGATCATCGTGGTTCCCGTGACGACGCCGCAGGTGAAGGTCGATGCCGTGCGCACACATGGCGGCCCGACCGTCGAAGTCGTGCAGTCGGGCGAATCGTTCAGCGACGCCTATGCGCACGCCGTCAAGCTGCAGGAGCAACACGGCCTGACCTTCGTCCATCCGTTCGACGACGAATACGTGATCGCCGGCCAGGGCACGGTTGCGATGGAAGTGCTGAGCCAGCATCAGGCGCCCATTCACGCGATCTTCGTGCCCATCGGCGGCGGCGGTCTCGCTGCTGGCATCGCGGCGTACGTGAAATCGGTGCGGCCGGAGATCAAGGTGATCGGCGTGCAAACCGACGATTCGTGCGCGATGGCGCAATCGCTGAAGGCGGGCAAGCGCGTGACGCTGAACGAAGTCGGTCTGTTTTCGGACGGTACGGCCGTCAAGCTGGTCGGCGAAGAAACGTTCCGCCTGTGCCAGGAATATCTCGACGAAGTGCTGACCGTGGACACCGACGCACTGTGCGCGGCGATCAAGGATGTCTTCCAGGACACCCGCAGCGTGCTGGAACCGGCCGGCTCGCTGGCCGTCGCGGGCGCGAAGCAGTACGCGGAACGTGAAGGCATCGAAAACCAGACGCTGATCGCCATCACGTCCGGTGCGAACATGAATTTCGACCGCATGCGCTTCGTCGCGGAGCGCGCGGAAGTCGGCGAGGCGCGCGAGGCTGTGTTCGCGGTGACGATTCCCGAAGAGCGCGGCAGCTTCAAGCGTTTTTGCGAACTGGTCGGCACGCGCAGCGTCACCGAGTTCAACTACCGTATTGCCGATTCGGCGTCGGCCCATATCTTTGTCGGCGTGCAGACTCGCAATCGTAGCGAGTCCGCGCAGATCGCGGGCGCGTTCGAGGCGCACAACTTCGCCACCGTCGATCTGACGGGCGATGAACTGTCGAAGCAGCACATTCGCTACATGGTCGGCGGACGCTCGCCGCTCGCGCACGACGAACGCCTGTTCCGCTTCGAGTTTCCCGAGCGGCCGGGCGCGCTGATGAAGTTCCTGTCCTCGATGGCGCCGAACTGGAACATCAGCCTCTTCCATTACCGGAACCAGGGCGCGGACTACAGTTCGATCCTCGTCGGCATTCAGGTGCCGTCGGCGGAAGATTCGGAATTCGCGCGCTTCCTCGCGACGCTCGGCTATCCGTATTGGGAAGAGACATTGAACCCGGTGTATCGACTGTTCCTTGGATAACGAAGCACGCGCATGGCCTTTTCGCTCGACGACAAACTGGTAGTGGCGATCTCCTCGCGCGCGCTGTTCGATTTCGAGGAAGAAAACCGCGTGTACGAGGATGGCAATCTGCGCGACTACGAAGCGCTGCAGCGCGAGCGGCTGAACGTGCCGGCCAAGCCGGGCGTCGCGTTTCCACTGATTCGCAAGCTGCTTGCGCTGAATACGGGCGCGCACTGCGTGGAAGTGGTGATTCTGTCGCGCAGCGATCCCATTAGCGGCTTGCGCGCCTTCAGTTCGTGCCGCGAACATGGCCTGGCGATCGAGCGCGGCGTGTTCACGCGCGGCCGCGCGCCGTTCGCGTATCTGAAGCCGCTGAATGCGTCGCTGTTTCTGTCGGCGAATCAGGACGACGTGCGCGATGCTTTGGCCGCCGGATTTCCCGCTGCACGCGTGTTGCCTGAATCGGCGAAAATGGCGAGCAAGTATCCGGACGAAATCCGCATTGCGTTCGACGGCGACGCCGTGCTGTTTTCCGACGAAGCGGAGCGCGTGTTTCAGAAGGACGGCTTGGGCGCGTTCGTCGGTCACGAGATCGACAACAAGGATTTGCCGCTTGCCGATGGACCGCTGAAGCCTTTGTTGAAAGCGCTGCATCGACTGCAGACGCTGGCTGACGAAGCAGCGCCGATGCACATTCGCACTGCGCTGGTGACCGCGCGTTCGGCGCCTGCGCACGAGCGCGCGATACGCACATTGATGGCCTGGAACATCGAAATCGACGAAGCGATGTTTCTTGGCGGGCTGGACAAGAGCGCGTTTTTGCGCGAGTTCGAGCCGGACTTTTTCTTCGACGACCAAATTCGCCACTGCGAGTCGGCCCGTGACGTGACAGCGATCGGGCATGTATTGAGTGGCATCGTGAACGCATCATGACACCCGAACAATCACCGCTGGGCAAACCGTCCAGCTACACCGAACAGTACGACGCATCGCTGCTCTTTCCGATCGCGCGGAAGAATGCGCGCGAGCAGATCGGTATTGGCGCGACGTTGCCGTTTTTCGGCACGGACATCTGGAACGCGTATGAGCTATCGTGGCTGAATGCGCGCGGCAAGCCGCAGATTGCGATTGCCACTTTTTATATTCCGGCGGAGTCGCCGAATATCGTCGAGTCGAAGTCGTTCAAGCTGTATCTCGGCTCGTTTGCGCAGACTTCGTTCGATTCGATCGAGACGGTTCGCGACACGATCAAGCGGGATGTTTCTGCTGCGTGTGGGTCGTCCGTGTCGTTGCATCTTTATCCGCCGGCGGAGTTTTCCAAGCTCGCGATGGATGAGTTTGAAGGGACTTCGCTGGATCGGCTCGATCTGGATACCGATGTTTATCTGCCGGATGCTGGGTTGCTCAAGGCTGCGCTTGATGAGGCGCCTGTTGAGGAGACGCTGTTCTCCAATCTTTTGAAGTCGAATTGTCCGGTGACGGGGCAGCCTGATTGGGGTTCGGTGCAGATCCACTACGTGGGGCCGCAGATCGATCAGGCTGGGCTGCTGCGGTACATTATTTCTTATCGAAACCACACTGGGTTTCATGAGCAGTGTGTCGAGAAGATCTTTCTTGATGTGCTCAAGGTTTGTCGGCCTGTGAAGCTGGCTGTTTATGCGCGCTATACGCGGCGCGGTGGGCTGGATATCAATCCTTTCCGTACTAACTTTAATCTGCCGATGCCGGATAATTTGCGTACCGCAAGGCAGTGAGTTGGTTTTTTGTCTGCGACGCGGGGTGGTTTGCTTGCCTTTGCGCTGGCATCCGCGATTCGTTAGCTTGCTTCACGCGTTGCCCCTGTGCGGGGCGGCAACTACTTTTCTTTGCCGCCGTGTACAGACTGGAGACATCGTTGACACATGTACAGGGACATCGCTGACACATGATGGTCAGGGTTTGGGCTCCTTCAGGTCAAGTTTTTCGACACGCTGATGGGCGAACCAGAACTCGATCACCCCGTCTTCGTCCTCGCTCGGGCGGGCTGCCACATGCAAGCCCTTGAGCGCAATCGAGAGCTTCAGTTTCTCGCCCCGGAAGCGCACCACGCCGCTTGAGTTGACCAGTAAAACTTCATCGCCGGACTCGTATTCGGGCTCCGGGAGGCGATCGGGCATCCTGCTCAGGCTGCACGCGTAGCGGGTGACCGGCGTGGCCATCCCGAGTGCCTCGTGTGGACGCTCGGTGTTGTACACCTGCCGCCAGCGATCCAGTTCCTGCTGCACGTGCTCGTGCGTGCTGAAGGCGTGCCGCTGCAGCACTTCGGCCTTCAGCGAGCGGTGAAACCGTTCGTCCTTGCCATTGGTCTGCGGGTGATACGGCCTGCTGTAGCTCACATGGATACCCAGCCGGATCAGCCAGACGGCGAGCTCGGTGAGCTGTCCCGGCGCGCTGGGCGAGCCCCACGGCGCGCCGTTGTCGGTGTTGATGCGCGAGGGTAGCCCGTAGCAGCGGAACGCCTGCTCGAGCGCTTCCTGCACGACCTGCGTGGTGGTGCGCGAGCAGGCGCTCAGCACGATGTTGTAGCGCGAGTGATCGTCGATGACCGTCAGCGGCGCGCAGCGCCCGCTCTCCAGGGTCGGGAAGTCGCCCTTGAAGTCCATCTGCCACAGCGAGTTCGGATGCTCGTGCTCGAAGCGTTGCCAGTGCTGGCGCTGTCGCGACGCGTGTTCGTCGATCAGCCCGTGGCGCCGCAGGATCTCGGTGATGGTGGCAGGCGCGGGCACCTCGGTCTGGCCCAGATCGCGCAGGCGCTGTGCGATCTTGCGTCCGCCCCAGCCGTGCTGGCAGCGCAGGTCCAGCACCAGCGCTTCGATGTGCTCCGGTGAGCGTGTGGGGCTGTGATGCGGGCGGCGGGAGCGGTCGGCCAGTCCGTCGACGCCTTCGCTCTTATGGCGTCCAAGCCACTTGTAGCCCGTCTGACGGGTGATCTTGTATTTGCGGCACAACTCGCTGAACGGCACCGCCTGCGTGGCGGCATCGCGCACGAAGTCTTCGCGGAGATTCATGGTGTCTTTTGCATCCCAGGGCATGGTTGGAATCCGGGCGTTTGATTACCCGAAAGTGTCAGTCATGTCCCTGTACACCTGTCAGCTATGTCTCCAGTCTGTACACCGCCGCAAAGAAAAGTAGGCAAAAGAAAGCGGCTAACACCGCCAGTTCTTGTGTTTGCCTGAGGGCCCCCAAAGGTTCCTACGCTTCACACGGCAATCACGTGACTCATGCTCGTTGCCAGCGCATCGAACGAGCGCCTCACCTGCTCCACGCGCCCGCGTTGCGGCACGCCGTGCCGGATATTCCGCCGCCGCCCAGGTGGCAAACTGTGTGTAGGCCGTAGAGACACACACGCCTCACTTCCGACCGATAGCGCGCGCTCCACCATGTAAGAGCGCCAGGCTATACGACGCGACAACCTACACACAGTTTGCCACCTGGGCGGCACATACCATTCGCTGCCGCTGGCCCGTGTATAGGAATTTGAAGCAGGTGAGGCGCTCATTCAGCGCGCTGGCAACGCAGGCGAACAAGGACGTTGCCGTGTGAAGCGTAGGACCGGTTGGGGGCCCTCAGGCAAGAAGAAATATTGGCGGTGTTAGCCGCTTTCTTTTGCCTACTTTTCTTTGCGGCGGCAAAGAAAAGTAGGTGCCGCCCCGCACAGGGGCAACGCTTGAAGCAAGCTAACGAATCGCGGATGCCAGCACAAAGGCAAGCAAACCACCCCGCGCCGCAAGCAAAAAAACCTTACACCGCAGGCTTCTTATAAGCGACGCAGTCAACCTCAACTTTACAGTCGATAACCATCGACGACACCACACATGCCCGCGCAGGCGGATTCGCCCCAAAGTACTCCTTGAACACCTTGTTAAAGGAAGCAAAATCCCGCGGATCATCGAGCCACACCCCACACCGCACGACGTGCTCAGGCCCATACCCGGCCTCGGTCAAAATTGCCAGCACGTTTTGAATGGTCTTGTGCGACTGCTCAACGATCCCGCCATTGATCACTTCGCCGTTTTCCATCGGCGTCTGCCCCGACACGAACAGCCAGCCATCCGCCTCGACCGCACGCGCAAACGGCATCACCTGACCGCCCGTACCTTTGCCACCTTCAACGCCATAACGCTTCATCGTTCAACTCCTGTAACGTAAGCGCGTCCGCACCCAATGCGAATGCAAAAATTCAGAAACCCTGCGTAAGCTCAGCCCGCGACGCCGCCGTCGCCCCACGCGCCACAAACCTGCCCGCGCGCTCGCCCGTCGGCTTGCCATCGAGATACGACAGCACGCCATTCACCCACACCGCGTCGATGCCGTCGGCCGCCTGCTGCGGCTTGTCGAACGTCGCCGCGTCGCGCACGCGCGCCGGGTCGAACAACACGAGATCGGCGTGATAGCCGATGTGCACCTCGCCACGCTCCTTTAACCCAAAGCGCCGCGCAGACAAACTCGTCATCTTGCGAATCGCCTCTTCCAGCGGAATCAACTGCTGATCGCGCGCATAGTGGCCCAGCACGCGCGGAAACGCGCCCCACAAACGCGGATGCGGCAGCGGATCGTTCGGCAGGCCATCGGAGCCGACCATCGTCGCCGGATGCGAAAGGATGCGCCGCACATCGTCCTCGGACATGTTGTGATAAACGGCGCCCGCCGGTTGCAGCCGCTTCGCCGCTTCCTGCTGCGGCACACCCCATTCCGCCGCGATCTCCTTCACCAACTTGCCCGCCATCTCGGGATGCGGCGTCGACCACGTGATCGTGATGTCGATATCGCCCGTCACCTGCTTCACGTCGAGCGTCGACGAACTGCGGTTGTACGGATAACAGTCGCAGCCGACAGGATGAAACTGCCGTGCGCCTTCCAGCGACGCCAGGACCTCGACACTGCGCCCCCAGTTCGACGGCCCCGCGCATTTCAGGTGCGAGATGATGACAGGCACGCGCGCGTGCTTGCCGATACGGTACGCCTCGTCCATCGCATCGAGAATCGCATCGAACTCGGTGCGCATGTGCGTCGTGTACAACGCGCCCGCCACCGCGAGCGGCTCGGCGAGTGCCATCACTTCTTCCGTCGGCGCGGCGAACGCGGAGCTATACGCGAGCCCTGAACTCAACCCCAGCGCGCCATTCAAGAGCGCCTCTTCGAGCTGCACGCGCATCCCGTCGATTTCCTCGTGCGTCGCCGCGCGGTCGAGCCGGTCCATATGGTTGTTGCGCAACGCCGTATGTCCGATCAACGCGCCGACATTCACGGACGGCTTCGCTTCATTCACGGCATCGACATAGGCGGCGAACGTCGGATACTGAAACGCATCGCGCGGGCCGAGCAGGTTCATCGGATCGGGTGGATCGCCCTTGAGCGACACGGGCGACGCGCTGATCCCGCAATTGCCGACGATCACCGTCGTCACGCCCTGCGTGATCTTCGGCAGCATTTGCGGCGAACGGATCACGTGCGTGTCGTCGTGCGTGTGCACGTCGATGAAGCCCGGCGCGAGCGCGCGGCCGTTCGCCTCGATCACCTCTTCGGCCAGCCAGTTCGACAGGTTGCCGATCGCGGCAATCCTGCCGTTGCGCAACGCGACGTCGCGTTCGGCAGGCGGCGCGCCCGTGCCGTCATACAGTTGCGCGCCGACGATCAGCGTATCAGCGGCTTCGGGGTGCGAATGCATGGATCAATCTCCTAGCGGTTGTCGGTCGCCGCCGCCGCGATGCGCATCGAGCGCATGCTTCATGCGGCGCAGCAGTTCGCGGCTCTCGTCGCCGAGGCTCACGGCCAGTTCGGTGACGAGCACGTCGAGCGCCATCATCATCGCGTAACGCGACGACGACGGCTTGTAGATGAAATCGGTTTCGAACGCGACGATGGGAATCACCCAGTCGGCCATCTTCGCAAGCGGCGACGCGGGCGCCGTCAACGTGATGAGCGTCGCGCCATAGCTGCGCGCGATCTTGCAGCTGTCGACCATTTCCGGCACGCGCCCTGTCGTCGAGAGCGCGATCACCACGGTATCGCGCGAGACCGTCGATGCAACCATGCGCTGCAGCAAACCGTCCTGATACGTCGCAACGGGCCGCCCCAGTCGCACGAGCCGAAAGCGCATTTCATCGGCAAGCGCCGTCGAGCCTCCGCCCATGCCGAACACGTAAATCATGCGCGCTTCGCGCAGCGCGGCGGCGGCCTGCGCCACAGGCGCCTGACACAGCAACTGATGATTGTGCGTGAGCGCCGTCTGCAGCTCGTCGAACACGCGCGTCGCCAATGGCTCGGGCGTATCGGCCTGCGCGCCAGGCTGCAGGAACCGCTGACCGACGGCAGCCGCCTGCGCGAGCCGCAGCTTGAGTTCGCGCACGTCACGGCAGCCAACCGCTTTCGCGAAGCGCGTAACCGTTGCGACGCTCACTTGTGCCCGCTCGGCCAACGCGCCGATGCTCGCCCGCGATGCGCCCGTCAGATCGTCGAGAATCAGCGCCGCGACCTTGCGCTCAGCCGAGCGCAATTCGGGCGCGCATTCTGCAATGCGGGCGACAATGTCGAAAGCAACGGGTTCGGCGGTGGAATTCATGGCTCGCAAGCACCACGCGCCGCCGGTAACATTGCTCGGCGCACGCGTGGTACTAAATAACATTTCATCAAACATCGTACTTTCGGTAACATACGAAAGTCAACTTCGATTCGATTTAACTGGCCGATGGAGCAGGATGACATGAAAGTTACAAACTATCAGGGAGCCACGATCGACCCTTATAGCAAGGGCTTGGGCAACGTACCGGGCGCGAGCATCCAACTGACGGACGCGCCGCGTCTCGAATGGAATCTGCTCGACGAAGACGTGAGTCTGCCCGCCGCCGTTCTGTATGCGGACCGTATCGAGCACAACCTGAAATGGATGCAGACGTTCGTCGCCGAGTACGGCGTGAAGCTCGCGCCGCACGGCAAGACGACGATGGCGCCGCAACTGTTCCGCCGCCAGATCGAAACGGGCGCGTGGGGCATCACGCTTGCGACGGCACATCAGGTGCGCGCCGCGTATCACGGCGGCGTATCGCGCGTGTTGATGGCGAACCAGCTGGTCGGCAAGCGCAACATGCTGATGATCGCGGAACTGCTGAGCGATCCGGACTTCGAGTTCTTCTGTCTCGTGGATTCCGTTGAAGGCGTCGAGCAGCTTGGCAACTTCTTCGGCTCGGTAAAGAAGCAGTTGCAGGTGCTGGTGGAACTCGGCGTGCCTGGCGGTCGCACAGGTGTGCGCGATGACGCGCAAACCCATGCCGTGCTCGATGCGATCGCGCGTTACCCGGATTCGTTGAAGCTCGCGGGCATCGAACTGTATGAAGGCGTGTTGAAGGAAGAACAGGAAGTGCGCGACTTCCTGCGCAGCGCCGTGAAGCTCACGCTCGAACTGTCGGACCAGGGTCGCTTCGCTCGCACGCCGGCCGTGCTGTCGGGTGCGGGTTCGGCGTGGTACGACGTGGTCGCGGAAGAATTCTCGAAAGCGTCGCGCAAAGACCGCATCGAGATCGTGCTGCGCCCGGGCTGCTATCTGACGCATGACGTCGGCATCTATCGCAAGGCGCAGACGGATATCTTCAAGCGCAATCCTGTCGCAAAGCGCATGGGCGAAGGGTTGTTGCCCGCGCTGCATCTGTGGGCGTATGTGCAGTCCATTCCCGAACCGGATCGCGCGATCATCGGCCTCGGCAAGCGTGACTCGGCGTTCGACGCCGGCTACCCCGAACCCGCGAAGCACTATCGTCCGGGCACGCAGGCGCCACGCGATGTCGCCGCCGATGAAGGTTGGGAAATTTTCGGCTTGATGGATCAGCACGCCTATCTGCGGATTCCCGCAGGCGCCGATCTGAAAGTCGGCGACATGATCGCGTTCGATATCTCGCATCCGTGCCTGACGTTCGACAAGTGGCGTCAGGTGCTGGTGGTCGATCCGTCGTATCGCGTGACGGAAGTGATCGAAACGTTCTTCTGATTGTTCTTCGATCGAAGCGGCGCTGCGTCTCACGACACAGCGCCGTTTTTTTATTGGCTCAGCGTCCGGTTTGCGTCGCTTCCACATCCGTCGCCGCAGACGCGGCTACTTCGCCGATGCGCGCTTCGAGCATCGTCAGCGCGCTCGACAGGCCAGCTAGCACATCGTCGGGCAAGGCGGCCATCGTGTCGTGCAGAAACGCATTGCGGTTCGGCAAGCTCGTTTCGATCGCGGCGCGGCCTTCCGCCGTGAGCTTCACATTCGTGATGCGGTTGTCGCGCTCGTCCATGCTGCGCGAGATCCAGCCCATCGCTTCGAGCGACTTCAGTTGCCGCGTCAGCGCGCCCGGATCGATACGCAAGCGTTCGACCAGCTTCTTCTGCGACGACTCGCCCGCCTGCTCGTACAACGCGAGCAGAATGCGCCAGCGCGGCATCGGATGCCCGACGCGGCCTTCGAACGCCGACATGAACGCGCGGTACGTGCGTCCAAACTGATGCAGGATAGCGACGCGGTCCTGTTCTTCCATGATCTATCTTCGATTCAAAAGCGCTTACATTCCCGTCAATCCGCGTGGATGACCGGCTCGATCTGCTTGCGCAGTTTGACGGGTGGCACGCGCCGGCTCTGCCAGATCGCGAACAGCGACACCAGCGCGCCGAGCATCAGGCCGATATGGATCGCGCCCACCAGCGACTCGCGCGCCGACTCCAGCAGCACGGCACCATTGTGCCCTGCCTTCGCGAGTTCGCTCAAAAGTGTGTGCTGCGCGTCGCGGTTCACGAGGATCTGCGGATCGCCGAGATCGGCGAACCATTGGCTCGCCTGATCGCCGTCGAGCGCGCTGCGCACGCCACTCGCATACATATGCGTGACGAGCGTGCCCGTCAGCGCCGTGCCGATCATCCCGCCGATCATCCGCAGCGATTGCAGCAGCGCCGTCGCGATGCCGAGATGCTCGCGGCCCGCCGTCTGCTGCGCGAACACGGTGAGATTCGGCAGCACGAAGCCGAGGCCAAGGCCGCCGAAGGTCATGAACAGCATCAGCAGCCAGTGCGGCATCGAGCGCGTCGCAATCACCACGCCGAGCGACGCTGCCGCGAATAGCGCAAAGCCGATGAACAGCATCACATTCGGGTTCGGCACGCGCGACACGATGCGCCCATTCGCAATACTGCCGATCGTGATGAACACGACGAGCGGCGTGATCACGAGTCCGGCCTCGTTCGGCGTCATGCCGAAGCCGCCCTGAAACAGCAGCGGCGCGTAGAACAGCAGCGAGAACATCGCGAAACCGCCGAGCACGGCCAGCACGAATAGCGCGGACAGGCTCTTGTTGCGGAACATGTCGATGGGCAGAATCGCTTGCGGGAAGCGCTTTTCCCACTTCCACAACGCAATCGCGCACGCGACGCTCACGACCAGCAACGCAAGCGCCGAAGCCGTGACGCCGTGCTTCGGCAGCAATTCGACGAACATCTGCAAGCTGCCGAGCGACAGCGCGATCAGCAGCGCGCCTGGCCAGTCGAGCCGCATCTTGCCTTTATGAACGACATGCCGCAGGTGCGGCAGATAACGCCACACGAAAAACAGCGACAACAAGCCGACGGGCAGATTCACGTAGAACACCGAGCGCCAGCCGTAGTACTGCGTGAGAAAGCCGCCGAGCGACGGACCGATGGCATTCGCAATGCCGAACGCCGTGCTCATCAGTACCTGCCAACGCAGCCGGACCACGGAATCGGGAAACAGATCGGGGATGCAGGCGAACGCGGTGCCGACCAGCATGCCGCCGCCGATGCCCTGCAAGCCGCGCGCGATCACCAGGAACAGCATGTTGTTGGCCGCGCCGCAGAGCACGGAAGCCGCCGTGAACACGACGATCGATGCAATGACGAACGGCTTGCGCCCGTAGTAATCGCCGAGGCGCCCGAAGATCGGCACGGTAATCACCGACGTCAGCAGATACGACGTCGCGACCCACGCGTAAAGTTCGAAGCCCTTGAGATCCGCGACGATGGTCGGCAGCGCGGTGCCGACCACGGTCTGGTCGAGCGCGACGAGCATCGAGACGAAAGAGACGCCGAGCATCGCCAGTAGCGACTCCCGGAACGGTAAGACTTGCCCACTCGAGTGGTGGGCGGCGGTATGCACGGCCATTTTTGATAGAGCAACAGTTGACGCGTCAACGATATGGAATCATACCATGCTGAATGGTTCTAATCCGGGTGCGTCGATTGCGGCCGTTTCATCAGACCCGTTTCATCCGACGCTTCTAAAAATTCCGAAATTCAGGGAGATTCATGGAACCGACTATGCTCGCCGCCCCGCCGCTTTCCGCGGACGACCTCGCGGCCCTGCGCCGCGCCAAACACGAGCTTGAAAGCCCGGCGCTGGCGATGAAGCTCGCCAGCATCGTCGGCTCGCCGATGGAAAAACTGATTTCGCGCATGCCGTCGATCGCCAGCGACAAGGTCAACGACGCGACCCAACTTGCGCTGCGCAAATGTCTGCAGATCGCGCTGCGCACGCTCGGGCGTCCGATGGCCGGCGCGCCGCTCGGCGTCAGCGACCGGCCGAGCAATCTGCTGCACAAGTTCGCGGTCGCGACGACGGGCGCGGCGGGTGGCGCATTCGGGCTGTTCGCGCTGCCCGTCGAGCTGCCTGTCACGACCACGCTGATGTTCCGCTCGATCTGCGATATCGCTCGCAGCGAGGGCGAGGATCTGACTTCCGTCGATACGCAACTTCAATGTCTGACAGTGCTAGGGATGGGCGGCACGTCGAAAGCCGACGACGACGCCGATTACGGCTATTTCATCATGCGAGGCGCGTTGGCGCAGGCGGTATCGAAAGCGTCGTCGGAGATCGCGACGAAGGGTTTCACGACGCACGGCTCGGCGGCGCTGCTGCGGCTGTTGAACACGATCGCGGCGCGCTTCTCGGTGCAGGTGAGCGAGCAGATCGCCGCGAAGTCGATTCCGGCGATCGGCGCGGTGCTCGGCGCGATGGTCAACACCGTGTTCATCGACCACTTCCAGCAGGTCGCGCACGGTCACTTCACCGTGCGCCGGCTCGAACGCCAGTACGGCATGGACGCCGTGCAGGCCGCTTATCAGGCGATCGACCTTTCGCTCGCCGGATGAACGTCGCGCGGCTCGCTCGTCACGCGCGCGACGAAACGCGCGGCGAGATCGAGCGCGCGGCGCGCTTCGGGAATGAACGGCGCCCAGAGCTGCCACACGTGCGGCATCTTGCGCCAGATCTCGAAGTCGATATCGACGCCCGCTGCGCGCGCCTTGTCCGCGACGCGGCGCGAATCGTCCAGCAGGACTTCTGTGCTGCTCACCTGCATGAAGAGCGGCGGCAGACCCTTCAGGTCTGCGAAGAGCGGCGATGCGTACGGATGGGTAGCCGGCGTGTCGCCGAGATACAGCCTCGCGGCCCGCGCGATGGAAGGACCGTGAAACATCGGATCGATGCCGTCGTTGGTTTGCAGCGACGCGCCCGTCGCCGCGAGATCGGTCCACGGCGAAAACAGGATCGCGCCTGCCGGCAACGGCTCACCCGCATCGCGCAACGCGACGAGCGTCGCGAGCGCGAGGCCGCCGCCCGCCGAATCGCCTGCGAGCACGATCGAGTCGGGCTTCGTGCCGTCTTCGAGCAAGCTACGGTACGCGGCCAATACATCGTCGAGCGCGGCGGGAAACGGGTTCTCGGGCGCGAGCCGGTAATCGAGCGAGAACACGCGCGCGCCGCTGCGCGATGCGAGACCAAAGGACGCCGCGCGATGCGTCTGCGGCGAGCAGAAGTAATACCCGCCGCCATGCAGATAGAGGATCGTCGCCGTGTGCCTGCCGTCGACGCGCGTCAGCCATTCGCCGCGCAACGGCCAGTCGTGCTCGCCATAGCGCTCATCCAGCGTCCAGCCCGACGGCACACGCGGCGTGTACGCGCGCTTCGCCGTCATCCTGCGCGCGCGTTCGGCGCTGATCGTCGGATGCCGCGTCTGCGGATGAAACTGACGGCGCAGGAACCAGCATGCCAAGGCGCTTTGCCAACTCATCGGGGCACTCTCCATCGCGGGTTGAATCGCCATGGTACGTGGCTTTCGACGCGCTTCAATCGAAGGCGGCTTCTATTGGCGACGTGGACAGGCGCGCGCCGCTTGAAAAGAAAAATGGCCGGAACCGCCGCTGACGGTTCCGGCCATCGTGTTCGATTGCGTGCTTCGTTTAATTCGCCGGCAACACCTGGCCGCGAATTTCACCCGTCGGATTCTGCGCGGTGTGAACGTTGAAGTACCACTGACCGCCCATCAGGTCGGTGACCTGTTGCTCTGTCAGCGTCGCGGAACCTTTGATAGGAGTGGCCAGCGCGTTCTTGTCGATGGGCACCTGCACCTTGGCGTTCTGCCCGACGGGTGCAGGACCGTGGAAGTGCGCCATCGTCACGGGTCCCGACAGGCTCTCGTAAGTCGCTGTCCACTTGAGTGTGTTCGTCGAAGTATCGAACGTGGCGTTCAGTGCGCCATGTCCGTGACTCACGCGCGGTGGCACTTCACTCGACGGCTCGAGGTCGGCCTTCAATTCCACCGTATCCGCCAGCGCGACACCCGACGCCAGCGCCCACAAGACAGCAACCATGCTCAGCTTTCGAATTGCAATCATCGTTCTCTCCGAGTCTTTGCGCTCAGGATCGGCGTCGCGTCACGCGCAGTGCGTAAGCGGACGCCGTCTCATGCGCCAGCACATACTAGTGTAATTCGGAGCGCTGCGCGTGACGCACGCGCAGCGGTGCAAAGCGTTGCGAAGCAGGAGAAGGAACGGGAAGTCAGGCGAGCAGCGCCGCCTGCTCTTCGATGCCGTCGAGCATCGTATTGCACGTGCGCACGAGCGCAATGCCCTCGCTGCGCAGTGTGTCCGACGGCGCCGAAGTCAAGTGCTGCCGGTACTGTTCGAGCGCGCCGAGCAGCGGCGGATACTGCAACACACCCACCGCGCCGGCGACGCGATGATGCCATTGACGCAACGCCGGGACATCGAGGTCGTTCAGCAGCGGCGGCAACGCGCGCAGATCGTCGCGCACGGCCGACACGAATGCATCGAGCAGCGACTTGACCGTCGACTCACTGCCCCAGATCTGCGTCAACTGGCTGAGATCGACGGGAACGAATGCGATGCTGCCGACGTTCGCAGGTCCCGCATCGGGGACGACAGCAGCCGTCGCGTCGCCTTGCGTGGCGGGCCGCGCGCTGTCCGCGCCGAACCAGCGGCTCAGATATTCACGCAAGGTGGCGAGGCGCGTCGGTTTGACGAGGCAATCGTCCATGCCTGCCTCGCGACATGCCTTCAGATCTTCGGGCGCAGTGTTCGCGGTGATCCCGAGTATCGGCAGGTGCTCGCCCGTCAGTTGCTCGCTTTCGCGCACGGATCGCGCCAGTTCGTAGCCGGACATGATCGGCATGTGACAGTCGGTAATCAGGAAGCCGTACGGTGTCGCATCGAGTGCTTCAAGTGCCTCGGCGCCGTCATTGACGACATCGCACGCGAAACCGAGCAGCGCCAGTTGATGACGGATCAGTTCCTGATTGACGGGATGATCTTCGGCGACGAGCACGAGGCGCCCGCTCGCAATCGCGCGCTCCCGATCCGGCGGCGCGGCGGCGGCTTCGGCGGCGCCGGGATGACGCGCAGGCGTCGGCGAAAGGCCCGTCAACGCGGCCGCGCACGCCGCGCTCAAGCCACGCCACGAGATCGGGTTGATGCTCACGCGCACGGCGTTATCAACGATCCGATAGCCCGTCGGCTTCGGCTTCTCGGTCAGGCTGATAATTTTCGCGCCGGACTGCGCGACGGCCGGCGGCAGCTCGACGCCGTCGCCGACGAACACAAGGTCCACACCTCGCAGCGCTCGCGGATCGCGCAACTCGACAAGGTCGGCACCGGCGCAACGCAGCTCGATGCCAAGCGCCGCGCCGAAGTGCGCAAGCGCCCTCGCGACGCACGCATCCGGCGTCGCGACGACGCCGCGCTTGCCGCGCAATCCGCCCGCCGTGTAGTGCTGCATTTCGAGCGGCATCCGCAACCGCAGCGTCATGTGCGTGCCTTCACCAGGCGTGCTCGACAACGACAGCGCGCCGCCCATCAACGCGATCAGTTTGCGGCAGATCGTCAGCCCGAGGCCCGTGCCGCCGAAGCGCCGCGTGGTCGACGATTCCGCCTGCACGAAAGGCTCGAACAGGCGAGCCTGGACTTCAGGCGCGATACCGATACCCGTATCGACGACGGTTATCTCGACCGTTTGTCCCGCCTTGCTCTCCTCGACTACCTTCACGTTCACATCGACCTCGCCCCGCGGCGTGAATTTGATCGCGTTGCCGAGCAGATTGAACAGGATTTGTCGCAGGCGTACGCTGTCGCCGCGCAGCGTTGCGGCGACCTGCGGATCGATATCAACGCGCACTTTGAGACCTTTCTCATGCGCACGCCCCGCCAACAGGCCAACCGCCGTATCGACCAGATCACGCAGGTCGATCGGCTCGGATTCGATGGTCAGTCGTCCCGCCTCGATCTTCGAATAATCGAGCAGGTCGTCGAGAATCTGCAGCAGCGCACCCGCCGATTCGTGAATCATCCCGAGCATCTCGCCCTGGTCGGCATCGAGCCGGGTGCGCTCCAGGACTTCGACAAGTCCGAGCACGCCATTCATCGGCGTACGGATTTCGTGACTCATCATCGCGAGGAAATCGTCTTTTGCGCGCGACGCCGCTTCGGCCAGATCGCGCGCGCGCCAGTTCGTCGGCGCGCAGCCGTTCGATGCTCGCGTCGACCCAATAGCCGCTCCAGACGGTCGCGTCACTCTGCTCGCGACGCGGCACGAGCTCCGCGCGAACCCAGCGCTGCTCGCCGGGACCATCGATCCGAAACTCCAGGTGCAGCGGCTCCGACATTTCGGCGGACCGCTCGAGTGCGGCGACGACGCCGGGACGGTCGTCCGCGCAAATGGTGCCGAAATTGAGCGTGGCGCGCCGCATCAGAACGGCACTGTCGTAACCCAGCAACTGTTTGGTATCGCCGCCCACATAGGGGAACGTGTACTGGCCATCGAGCCCGCGGCGCAACTGGAACACCACGGCCGGCAACGAGCTGGTTACGTCGACGAGGCGCCGCTGTGTTTCGTTTGCCAGCATTTCGGCGCGACGGATATCCGTAATGTCGACGAGCGTGCCGAGCACGCACAGCGGCGTACCGTCGACGCCGTTGCAGACGCACACGCAAAAGAGACCGTGCCGGCTGTCGTACTGACTGTCTTCGAACTCCAGTTCGATCTGTGTGGCCAAGCCGCTTTGCAGCGCCTCGCGTGTCAACTGCTCGAGACGCAAGCTGTTGTCCTCGCCCCAGGCATGAACGTCCGCGCTCGTGCGGCCGATCACGGCTTCGCGCCTGAGGCCCGTCGCTTGTTCATAAGCCCGGTTGACGCCGATGTAGCGCCCTTGCAGATCCTTTGCGACGAGCGGATACGGGACCATTTCCATCATCGTCTGCTGGAAGTTCAGTTGCGATTCGAGTTCGCGCTCGGTGCGCTCGCGCCGCGTGACTTCGCGCTGCAGCAACACGTACGCTCGCAACGTCAGCAGCAGCACGACGCCGATGCCGATCAGCACAGGCAGCAGCCGCAGTGCCGTCACGCTCCAGCCGCCTTGCGGCGGTGCGTCGCCTGTCACCCATTTCTGACGGATGCGCTGGCGCTCCGAAGCAGGCATCGCGAGCAGCGCGCGGTCGATCAGTCCCGCCAGCGTCGCGAGGTCGTCACGAACCGCGAAGCCGACAGGATCTGGCTCGCGCACTACGCCGACCACTTTCAGCACGCCCGCATATTCCCGTGTCAGCGCAGCATCGATTTCGGCGACGTTGCCAACCAGCGCGTCGGCGCCGCCGGCGGCCAGCAGTTTCAGCGCCGCATCGAGATTTGGCGCGACCGTCGCGTGCGTCGCGACGACGCCATACAACTCGAATGGCAACGCCCCTTGGCTATGCATCGACACCACGATGCGGCGCGCAGCAAAATCGTTGAGGCCGCGCGCAGCAGGTTCGGCTTCGCGCGCGACGATGACAAGCGGATACGTTTCGTACGCGCGGGTGAATGTCGCATGCTCCAGTTGGGGATCATTGCGCGTGGCAGTCGCGAGCAGCGGGACGTTGCCGCGGTTGAAATCGGCAATCGTGGTCGTCCAGTCCTTCGCCGGCGCGCGGTGGAACGAGAGGCCGAGCGTGCGGCCCAGATAGTCGAGATAGTCGGCGGCGATGCCCGAGGGACGGCCGAGGTCGTCGAGCGTGCTGAACGGCGCCCAGTCGGCGTCGAAACCAACAGAGAGCGGCGGAAGCGACCTGAGCCACGCCTGCTCTTCACGGCTCAGCACGAGATTGGACGCCGCCGATGCGGGCCGCGCTTCGAAGCTGCCGCCGATCCAGCGCGCCCGGATTGCGGCTTCGTCGTCCGGTCGCAGCGCGGACAGCCCGCGGTCCAACTTGTCGCGCAGGTCGCTTTTCCCGGCGGGCACGGCGAAGCGCATCTCGCTCGCCTGCCCCGTCTCCTCGAACGCGATACTCAGGTCACGGAATTCCGGATCCGCTAGATAATGCCGCACGGCAGGCGTAAAACCGAAATAGGCGTCGTCGTCACCCCGCTTGATTGCGCGCAACGCGGCAAGCGTGTCGGTGAAGCTATCGATATGTGCTCGAGGGAATCGCTCGCGCAGGACGGCGCCGAGCGCGAACCCGCGCTCGATGGCGACGCGCGCGCTTTGCACCTGGGCCTCGCCGGACAAAGCCATCGCATTGCTCGCCCGCGTCACGACGGAAGTCGATCCGCGGAAATACGGCACCGAGAATGACAGGCAATGCTCGCGCTCCGGCGTGCGGGCGATGCTCATCAGCACATCGACGCGATTCGCGCACGCCGCGGCGAGCAGCTGGTTCAGGTCTGGAAACGACTTCGTCGTGATCTCGACGTCCGGCCCAACGACGGCGCGCAGATAGTCGACGCTCAGCCCGGTGAACCGGCCTTCCTGAAACATCTCGAAAGGCGACCAGCCGCTGGCGAGCACGCCGACTATCAGTTTGGGAGGAAACGCTTGTGGACGCGCGCCGAGCGCGGCATTGGCCTGCTGACCGCTCAGCAGTATCAACAGCAACGCAAGGCTTGCCTTCAGCGCCAGGCGGACGCCGATCAGCCAGGCGCGATGTGTGGAACGAACACGGGAATGAGCGGAGATGCGCGAACAGTACATGTGCGTACGCTCACGCCGACTCGCCATGCCGGCTCTCGCGGGGCGGCCGCGCGAAGATATCGCCCGGGTCGCCGAACAGTCGCGAATGGAGCAAGCCGGCGAGCATGCCGCCCGCCAGCGGAGCCGCCCAGAAGAGCCACAACTGGTCGAGCGCCCAGTCGCCGACAAACAGAGCCGGGCCAGTCGAACGCGCGGGATTCAACGATCCGTTGGTGATGGGCGTCGCGACGACGTAACTCAGCATCAGCCACACGCCTGCCACGAGCGGATCGATCAGGTTCGCCGATTGGCCGTTGGACACGAGCATGCGCGCCAGCACGAACGCAAACGACATGGTGATTTCGACGGCCAGCGCGGAATGAAGCTGATAGTCGTCGGGAGAATGGTCGCCATATCCGTTCGCGCTGAATTCACTCGCTGCGAGTTCGAAGCCGGGACGGCCGCTGGCGATGTAGACGAGCAGCGCCGTGCCCGCGAGCGCACCAAGCACCTGCGCTGCGATATAGGGCGCGAGATCGCGGACGGGAAACCGCTGCGCGGTCACGTAACCGACGGTGACGGCGGGATTGAAGTGAGCGCCGGAGAAGCGCCCGAGTACGTAAGTCGCTGTAGCCAGCGCGAGACCGAATGCGAGCGGCACAGCTAAAACGCTATTACCTTGCGCGCCGGTGTTGAGCACGGCCGTGCCGCACCCAACGAACACGAGCCACGCCGTCCCGGCACCTTCGACAACCAATCGCTTTCCCAGCCCTGACATGCATCCTCCCGTAACGGCTCGTCCCGACAACTTTTTTGAGACGATTTACATGCTCGCGCCTGGTGTCGATTGATTTGCATGGCAAATCAATGGTGTTGGCGCCGCTCCCCCGCGATCCGGGAGTCCAACAGAAGATTGTTGTTCCGTTGAACGAGATAGAGAATCGGACAACTCCGAAATCATTCAGGTGAGGCCGATCTGGCAGGCATAGTCGATTACATCGGCCTCCGTCTCGAGCCCCAGCTTGCGCATCGCATTGCGCTTCTGCGTGCTGATCGTCTTCGCGCTGCGGTTCAGCTTGGTGGCAATCTGGCCGATCGTCAGGCCGCTCACGTACATCGTGAAGACTTTCCATTCGCCCGCGCTCATCACGCCTGCCCGCGGTTGCGGTGTGCCCGCCTTCGCAATGGCGGCGCGCGCGTGATCTGACAAATAACCCTGGCCAGTCAGCGCGGCGTCGATCGCGTGAACCAGCGATGCGGTGATATCGCGCTTGTCGACGATCGCGGCAACGCCATGCTGCAGCAGCCCCATCAGGATCGACGGCTGATGGATCATGGTGAGCACGACAACCGGCAACTGAGGCGTGTGATGCAGCAGCCGCCGCAGGAACTGGATCGCGTTGCTTTCTCCGTCGATGCCCGGCATGCCAATATCCGTTACGACGACGTCGCATGCGCACGCATCGAGCAGTTCGGCGAGTGCCTGCGTGCTCGCTGCTTCGCCCGCCACCGACACATGTGCGATCTGTTCCAGCAAACACCTGACGCCCATGCGCACGCACACGTGATCGTCGGCGACGATGACGCGAATCTTGTTTTCCATCTTGTTGTGATCTTGTTGACGGACCGTCACCGTACAGCGCGTTCCCCTCGAGGACGGTCACTTCGCCAGGGTCGCAGCTTCGCTGCGTCAGCCTCTTTTGCCCGACCCGCCTGGGCCACTTGATGGATCGTCAGGCACCAGACCGTGTTCGACGGCGAACCGGAACAGATCGGCATCGCTCTGCAGCGACAGCTTGCGCATTGCAGTACATTTCTGTGCGCTGATCGTCTTGACGCTACGACCGAGCCTCAGCGCAATTTCGGTCACTCCGCGCCCGGTCGCATAGTGCGTCAACACTTCGAGCTCGCGTCGCGAAAGAACCTGTCGGACATAGTCGATCCGGCGCGACAACGTAGCGTCGGCGAGCAACGCGCGAATGGCGGGACCGACATAGCATTCGCGCGCCAACGCGGTGATGATCGCCACATGAATCAGATCGATACGGTCGCGCTTGCTGACGACCGCACCCACGCCCAGCGAAATCACCTTTTGCAGGGAATCCGCCGCGATTTCCATGGTCAGCACCACGACCACGACGTCGGGATGACGTTCCTTGAACTGTCGAACCATATCGACGCCGTCGCCATATGCGCCACCGGGCATGTACAGATCCATGACGACAAGCTCGCATTTGACACGCTGCGCCTCGGCGAACAACTCCGATGAGTCCGTTGCCTTCCCAACGATCTCGATATTTGGAAACCCCGACATCAGATTCTCCATCGCGAGTAGGACCAGCGGATGGTCGTCGGCGATGATGGTGCGGATTGGCAGTGTCACATCCTTTCTGATATTCACGCGTGGTCGCTCCCTGTGCTCTGTAGCTTGGTATTGATTCGGCGAGCCCTTAGCCGGCTGAGGATCAGACATTCAACCGCTCCCCGACATAAGACTTATCTGAATTTGGAAGAATCATTTAGCGATGAAATTTGATTAGTTATCCTACGCAACTTTCTGCACAAGACCATACGCTCGCACGAACGCAAAAAGCCCCGGATCATTGCTGACGCCCAGCTTCGCCATTGCGTCGCGCTTTTGCCGGCTGACCGTCCGGACATCCCGCCCGAGGTCGCGGGCGATTTCGGAGATCGACTTGCCGCGCACGAACATGCGGATCACTTCGGCCTGGCGCGGGGAAAGATTGCGCATGGGCGACATCCCAAGCGGCTCACCGCTCGCTTCTGCGAGCGTCAGCAGGATTGACTGGCTGACGTAGGAACGGCCTGCGCCCGCCGCGCGGATAGCCGCGGCCAGCTCGTCCATCGATTCGCTCTTGTTGAGCATGCCGATCACGCCGTCGGACACGATCGACCGGAGAATGGCAGCGTTGGTCAGACTGGTCAGCACGACGATGCGCACCTCGGGCCAGCCGCCCCGGATGCGCCGGATGAGCCGCAGCCCGTCATCCGCGTCACCCGAAGCATCCGGCATGGTCAAGTCCGTGACCAGCACATCGCATGAGGTCTTACCCATCAGTTGAACGAGCGACGAAGGGCTCGTCGCCTCGCCGACGATCGTGAATCCTCCGTGCGCCACGAGCGTGGCCCGGATACCGAGCAGAACAAACGGATGATCGTCTGCCAGCATGATTCGAAGATTCACTATTGCCGCCTTGTTATTGGTTTGTGTTTGTCGATGTCGAAACGCTCATTTCGCAGCAACGTCGAAACGAGTCCGCTTTACGACAACGCTCGCGACATATAACGAATCATGTTCCGACAATATGAATCAAAACATTTGCGGCAAAAATGGAATATCAGAGAGTTCCGAATCAATGGCCGATTCAAAGACAAACTACAAGTTTCGTTGAGTAATTACCGATTTCAGACACTTCCATTGAGATAGTGCTTAACCATTTTCATCGCACTATTTCCGAAATTTCCAAAGGCATGTTAGGAAACCACAACGGGCAGGATGCTGGCGCGCAGAGGCAGTCGGCGCACTGGGCCCGCTCTCGCAAAATCGCGCCAATGCATCTTAGATTTGCAGTGAATACGAGGTACGCCACAGAGTCACTGTCGTGCAATATGCTCTTGAGAGAAGAACCCGCTTAGAAACCGAAACCCATAAAAATCAACCTCTAAAATAATTCCTACTTTCATGACGGAAATATCAGACGCATCACATCGATTTCCAGCCATAGGGTGAATTCGATTAATTTCACCTTGAAGAAATAACACCAAAATAAAAAAAGGCGTCCGGCTCATGACCGGACGCCAACAGAGATGTTCAAAAAAGTGTCGACGCGATCACGCCCTGGCTCTCGACGCATACCGCGCCGTGCGCACGGGCCGCGGGAAGACGGGCAGCGCAATCAGCGCGCACACGCTCGCGATTGCCCACACGGCCGGCCACGAGGTCGCCGCGAGCAGCGGCGGAATGGCAAGCGGTGTGACGAACAGGGTCATGAACGCGCACGTGTTGCCCATCGCCAGCGCGGTACCCGCGCGGCGCGTGCCCGCGAGCGTCGCAAGTTCCGTGTAGGCGACGCCGTGCCATGCGGACGCGCTCACGCCGCCGAGCACCACCATCGCCGCCAGCACGACCGCGATCGCGCCGTGCGCGCCGTTGGCGCCCGCGGCAATCAACGCGAGCGTCGCGAACAGCAGCGCCGTCAGCACGCTGCAGGCGCGCATGTACTGGCGCCGGTTGCCGTGCCGGTCCGTCCAGCGCCCGCTCCACACGCGCGCGACGGCGGCGCCCGCCTGCACGGCGACCATTGTCCCGCTGATCTCCAACACGCCTGCATGGCCGAAGTCGTGCAGAAAGACCGTCGCGAACGTCACGACGGCCAGTTGCGGCACGCACAGCACGCCGATGCCCAGCGCGACACGCCACACGCCGGCATCGCGCAGCGGCGAATGGGGCGTGGCGGGCGCGGCAGGCTCGGCAGGCGAAGCAGCGAGCTCGCCGCCAGCTGCATGCTGCCCGCCCGACGCAGCCGCTACGGGCGGCTCGTGCAGCCAGCACCACGCGAACCACGCGGTCACCGTGCACAGCACGGCGAGCACGCCATACACGGCCACAAAGCCGAAATGCGCGGCAAGCGACGGCAACGCCAGCGCGCCCAACCCGCCGCCTGCGGGCACGGCCGTCTGCCGGATGCTCATCGCGAGGCCGCGCTCGCCTTCGCGAAACCACGCCATCACCGCGCGCCCGCTCGATCCGTTGACGCTGCCGCCCAGCAGCCCGACAGCCAGCAATCCGAGCGCGAGCGGCACGATGCCCGGCGCATCGGCGCCGTTCGGCACCACGAAGCCTGCCATCGCGGTAAGCGCGGCCGCCGTCGTCAGAAGGCCGAGCAGCAGCACGCGCCGGTCACCCCAACGGTCGGTGAGCAATCCCCACGGCAATTCGCTGATGGCAATGCCGAGCCCCAGCATGCCGAGCACGAGGCCCAGCCCGCCGTTGCCGATGTGATAGCCGTTGCGCAGAAAAATCGCCGTCGTCGGAATGCCCGAAAAAGCGGCCGAGAAGCTCGCGTTCGCGGCAAAGCCGACGCCCAGCACCTTCCAGCGGTGATTGCCGCCCATTCCAGATCCCTGTCCCACGATCGCCTCCAGTTGTATCGGTTGACGGCTATCGTAGGATTGGACGATCAATCGGAAAAGCGGGAAAATAGGATGTCATCCATCGGAGAATCCGAAACATGATCCAGCGTGCGTTCGACCTTGCACAGTTGCGCACCTTCGTTGCCGTCGCGGAAGCGGGCAGCGTGTCGGCGGGCGCGGAACGCGTGTTCCTGTCGCAGTCGTCGGCGAGCGAGCAGTTGAAGAAGCTCGAAGAGCGCGCGGGCCAGCCGCTGTTCCTGCGCGGCAAGCAGGGCGTCACCCCGACGCCCGCAGGCGCGAAGCTGCTCGACCATGCGCGCCGCATTCTGGCGATGAGCGAAGCGGCATTCGAAGATCTGCAAGGCCGCTCGCTCGACGGCGAACTGCGCATCGCGATCACCGACTACTACCGGCCGCACGACGTCGCGCGCGTGCTGAAAATATTCTCGGAGCAGCATCCGCGGCTGCGTCTGCATGTGACCGTGCTGCCGAGCGCGGTGATCGACAGCAGCGTCGAAAACGACACCACGTTCGATATCGGCCTGTCGCTGCGCATCGTCGCGCCGGACACGAAGCGCGCGGCATCCAACAGGCCGCACGAGGCGAGCACCGTCGTGCGGCGCGAGAAGCTGGTGTGGGCCATGTCCGCCGACGCCGATCCGCGACACGTCGCCACGCCTTTCCATCTCGTGCTGCTGCCGTCCACTTGTCAGCTGCAGCGCTTCGTCGTCAGGTTGCTCGACGAGAACAAGGTGTCGTATCTGATATCGCATTCGGCATCGGGCATGGCGGGTCTTCAACTGGCGTTGAAGGCGGGGCTTGGTATCTCGTGTCTGAATGAATCGTCGATCGGCTCGGGCATGGTGCCGTGTCCGCCGACGATCGGCCTCCCTCAGTTGCCAGCCGTCGAATTTCATCTGCTGCCCGGACGTCCCGGCGAAAGCGCACGCGTCAGCGATGCGCGCGAAGCGTTCATGCGCCTGCTCGCGTGAATGCGATTGCAGTATCTGCACAAGTGCTTAGTTGACACGACAATTACTGCAACTGTTTTTGCTGCGTTGAAACGCGACCAATTGCCATCTATGATGATTGCAACGTCACCGTCATCGTGATGCCTTAATGTATCAATGCGTTTGCCTGATCGAAGGCAAGCGCGAAGCATGCGCGCGCGTCAATCCGTACCCTCATCTGCATGCTTTTGCGGACTTGACTAGACTGTCGGCGCCGCGCATCGCGCATGTAAGAGCAGCAATCATTCGCATGTCATGGGTCGCTGATGCGGCCGCGGTAGAGAAGCAAAAGAGAAGAGCGCAATGCGTCTCTTCCCAAGGGTGCAACACAACGATACCTACAAACCCTATTTCCCTACGAGGCCAGTCGTGCATCGCAGAACCATCGGCTCTTCGATCCTTTTGCTGCTGTGCGCCCTTTGCGCGCGAGCGTCATTCGCGGCGTCGAACGACGCACCCGCGCCGTCGGCGATGGACGAGAAAATGCACGCCTGCACGACCTGTCACGGCGCGCAGGGCCAGGGGCGCAACAACGATTACTTTCCGCGTATCGCGGGCAAGCCCGCCGAGTATCTGTTCAACCAGTTGACGGCATTTCGCGACGGCGGCCGCACCTATCCGCCGATGGGTTATCTGCTCGCGTTTCTCCCCGACGAGTACCTGCGCAAGATCAGCCAGTATTTTGCCGATCTGCAGCCGCCGTATCCGAATCCCGACACCAACCCGGTGCCGCAAGCGACGCTCGATTACGGCAAGCAGGTCGTCATGCAAGGCGACACGAAGCGCGGCATTCCGGCGTGCGCCGCCTGCCATGGCGAGCGGTTGACGGGACAGCAACCTGGCATCCCCGGACTGCTCGGTCTGCATGCGAGCTATATCGCCGGACAGATGGGTACGTGGCGCTCGGGCACGCGTCACGCGGTCGCGCCCGACTGCATGCACACCATCGCCGTGAAGCTGAGCGACAAGGACATCACCGCCGTATCGAGCTGGCTCGCGCGCCAGCCGCGTCCCGCCGATCCGCGTCCCGTGCCGCGATTGCCCGGCAAGCTGCCGCTCGCATGTGGGAGCCAACCGGAATGAAGACTCTCTCCTTTAGCTCCTTGTCGATCAGCTCCGTGTATCGCCTGCCACGCGCCGCGCGTGTCGCGCGCCGCATCACCGTGTCGCTCGCCGTGGGCGCCATGTTCACGCTCGTCGCGCTCGCGCCGCGCTCGCCGCTCGTCGCCACCGCGCATGCAGCAGAAACCACGGCGCCTGCGGGCCCAGACACTCGCCCCGAGATCGTCAAGCGGGGCGAGTATCTTGCGCGCGCGGGCGACTGCGTCGCCTGCCACACGGCGCCGCGCGGCAAGACGTTTGGCGGCGGCCTCGCGATGGAGACGCCGTTCGGCACGTTCTTCACGCCGAACATCAGCTCCGACAAGGAGTACGGCATCGGCAAATGGACAGCCGACGAGTTCTTCAAGATGATGCGCACGGGCAAAAGTCCCGACGGCAAGCTGATCTATCCCGTGATGCCGATTGCGGCCTACACCAAAGTCACGCGCGAAGACTCCAACGCGATCTTCGCGTATCTGCAGTCAGTGGAACCCGTGCATCAACCGAGCCGCAAGCTGGAACTGCGCTTCCCGTTCAATCAGCGCGAGCTGCTGATCGGCTGGCGCTCGCTGTATTTCCGCGAAGGCGAGTACCAGCCGAACCCGAGCCGTTCGGTCGAATGGAATCGCGGCGCGTATCTGGTGGAAGGACTCGGCCACTGTTCGATGTGCCACACAAAGATCAATCTGCTCGGCGGCTCGTCGAAGAGCGAGCAGTTCGCGGGCGGCCTGATCCCGGTGCAGAACTGGTACGCGCCGTCGCTCACGTCCGACAAGGACGGCGGTCTCGGTGACTGGAGCATCAAGGACATCGTCGATCTGTTGCAAGCGGGCATCTCGGATCGCGGCGCGGTCTACGGCCCGATGGCCGAGGTCACGTATCACAGTCTGCAATACATGACCGATGACGACGTGAAGGCGATGGCCGTCTATCTGAAGACGCTGCCCGACAACGATCCCGGCCGCAAGACGGGCCCGTCGGCGACCGTGAAGCCGGCCGTGTTCGAGAACGGCCAGCGCATCTACATGCAGAAGTGCGCGACCTGTCATGGCGAGCACGGCGAAGGCCATCTGCAGCACTATCCGCCGCTCGCGCACAATCAGTCGATCGAAATGGACTCGGCCGTCAACCCGATTCGCATCGTGCTGAACGGCGGCTTCCCGCCCGGCACGCGGCGCAATCCCGAGCCGTATGGCATGCCGCCCTTTGCGCAGGAACTGAACGACAACGATCTCGCCGCCGTCGTCACGTACATCCGCACTGCGTGGGGCAACCACGGTTTGCCCGTGACGGCGAAGCAGGTCAACGAACTGCGCAAGGCGCCGTTGCACTAGCCCACATCATTTGCATGAACCCTGTCCTCGGAGATATGGCAGATGGACCCTAACGATCACTCCGGCGACCACTACGGCAACGCTTCGGACGACGAAGTCGAACGCATCGTCGCGCAAGGTCCGCACGGCGCGATCGCGGTCGCGGGCGTCGCGGCCGTGGTGGTGCTGGCGATCTGGATCGGCTTCTACTTTTTCGTGTTTCTGCCGCGCGGCGTCATTCACTGATCATGTCGACCCAACCTTCCCATTCCCCGGATAACGGCCATGGCGTCGCCGAGCGCTCCGAAAAGCGCTGGGCCTACTTCGTCATCGCGATCGTCCTGTTCATGCTCGTGGTCGTCGTGTACTCCGGGCTGCACCAGGCCATGATGCCGCCGTCGCGCGTCGAAACCGTTGACCCGTCGCGGCTGCAGATGTCGGGTGAGTTCGTCGAAAGCAATCTTGGCACGGGCGTCGATCCCGACGGGACCGTCGTTGTGCGCTTCATCGCGCAGCAATACTCGTTCACGCCGCAGTGCCTGCTGGTGCCCGCCGGCACCGACGTCACCTTCCGCACGACGAGCGCCGACGTCGTGCACGGCCTGCTCGTCACGGACACGAACATCAACTCGATGGTCGTGCCCGGCTACGTCGCGACGTTTTCCTCCTCCTTCGACAAACCCGCCGATCACCTGATGCCCTGCCACGAGTTCTGCGGCTTCGGCCATCAGACGATGTGGGCGCACGTGAAGGTGATCGACAAGGCTGCCTTCTTCGAACAGGCAAAACAACATCGGAGGCTCAGCTGTGTTTCACGCTAAGCGACTCGTTCTCGCGCATTTCTGGCTCGCGTTCATCGCGTTCGGAATCGCGCTGCTGCTGGGCGCATGGCAGATGCTCGTGCGCAGTCCGCTGCATCCGTGGATCGGTGACCCGGAGCTGTACTACCGCTCGGTGACGGCGCACGGCACAGTCATGGCCTACGTACTGCCCACGCTCGTCGCAATGGGCTTCGGCTATGCGATCGTCGAACTGGCGCTGCAACAGGTGCTCGTCGGCCTGAAGTGGGCGTGGGCCGGGTTCATCCTGCTCGTGGTCGGCGCGGTGATGGCGATGGTGCCCGTTGCGGCCGGCCAGGCGTCGGTGCTCTTCACGTTCTATCCGCCGATGATCGGCAGCCCGTTCTATTACCTCGGCGTCGTGCTCGTGGTGGTCGGCTCGTGGATCTGGGTCGCGCTGATGGGCGTCAACCTGCACGTCTGGAAGCGCGCAAATCCCGGCAAACCGGTGCCGCTCGCGATGTACGCGAACGTGGCGGGCGCGTATCTGTGGGCATGGACGGCCGTGGGCGCCGCGCTCGAAATCCTGTTCCAGATTCTGCCCGTCGCGCTCGGCCTGAAATCGACCATCGACGCGGGCCTCGCGCGCGTGCTGTTCTCGTGGACGCTGCACGCGATCGTCTATTTCTGGCTGGTGCCGTCGTATATCGCGTACTACACGCTGGTGCCGCGCGCGATTGGCGGCAGGCTCTACAGCGATTCGATGGCGCGCGTGTCGTTCATCCTGTTCCTCGTGTTCGCGATGCCGATCGGCATTCACCACCTGTTCGCCGATCCGCAGGTCGGTGCGGGCTTCAAGTTCGTTCACGCGGTGTTCACGGGCATGGTGTCGGTGCCGACGCTGCTCACCGTGTTCACGATCTGTGCATCGGTGGAAATTGCCGGGCGGCTGCGCGGCGGCAAGGGCGCATTCGGCTGGCTGAAGGCGTTGCCGTGGGACAACCCGATGATGCTCGTCATCGCGTTCTCGTTCATCATGCTCGGCTTCGGCGGCGCGGGCGGGCTCATCAACATGAGCTATCAGCTGAACGAGACCATCCACAACACGCAGTGGGTCACGGGGCACTTCCATCTGATCTTCGGCGGCGCCATCGTCATCATGTACTTCGCGATCGCGTATGAGTTGTGGCCGCAACTGACGGGCCGCGCGATCGGCTCACTGCGGCTGATCCGCTGGCAGTTGTGGCTGTGGTTCATCGGCATGATGGTCGTCACGCTGCCGTGGCACTACGTCGGTTTGCTGGGCGCGCCGCGCCGCATGGCGTACTACGACTACAGCAATCCCGCGATTGCGCCGCAAGCTGTCTGGGTTGCCGTGTCGGCATTCGGCGGGTTGATTCTGGTGATCTCCGGGTTCCTGTTTCTCTACATTCTCGCGAAGGCGCAGTTCGGCGTTATCGAGCAGCCGAAGCAGTTCCGCTTCAGCGCACCCGTGCATCCCGTCGAACGCGTGCCCGCTGCGTTGAACAGCTTTGGCCTGTGGGTCGCGCTGATGATCGGACTGACGATCGTCAACTACAGCGTACCCATCGCGCAACTACTCGGCTTGCAGCAGACTTCGGTGCCGGCCGTATCGGTGGGAGCGCGGTCATGAGCGAAGAACGCGTCTTCAGCTTCAGCAACCGATGGTTCACGACCAGCGTCGGCGGCGTGATCGCGATTGCGATCGTGGCGGCTCTGATCGGCTTTATCTGGCTGCCGTCGAAGCATCCCGACTTCACGCAGCGCGGCTTATGGGCGACGATCTGCAGCGCAGCGGGCGCGCCGTCGACGTGGTTCACGCAAAGCGACAACGTCGCCGGCCCCGCGCCGAGCAACGTGCTCGTGCTGCCGCCTCTGCCGCCGTGGGGCCGCACGCGTCCCAGCGCCGAGTCGATCGGACGTGGCGCGACGCTCGCGCAGAACTGCTCGATGTGTCATGGCGTCGAAAGCCTGATCCAGGTCACAGCGCCCGTGCTCGCGGGGCAATATGCGGACGTGGTCTATAAGCAATTGCGCGACTACCAGAGCGGCCAGCGCGCGAACGCGATTATGCCGCCCATCATCGCGCAGTTGAACGACCGCGATCTGCACGATCTCGCGAATTACTATTCGACGCTGCCGCGCCCCGCCGCCGTCGAACAGGCCACGACCGAAGACGCGACCATCCGCAAGTTCGTCAACGAAGGCTCGCCGATGCGCAACATCGCGCCTTGCGCGGCCTGTCATGGCGATCGTGACCGCAAGGGCGCCGCGCCATGGCTTGGCGGGCAATCGTCGGTGTATATGGCGGCGCAACTGCGCGCGTTCGCGGACGGCGACCGTCACAACGACATCAACGAACAGATGCGCAACGTCGCGCGGAATATGACGCCTGAGGAGATCGACGGGGTCGCGAAGTATTACGCTGAAAGGCAGCCTTAGAGCGTGACGCTGGAAGACAAACGGCGGTGCAAGCCTGAAGGCTTGCACCGCCGTTTTGCGTTTTTATACGAACCGACCGAATGCACGGGGGCGCGATCTCAAGGCATAGCCAACACTACTTCACCAGACTGACGGGAATTCATGCCCGCCGCATTCATGTGCGCCAACTCGACGTCGAGCCCGAACTCTTGACTTTCTTTTACATAATCAGGGGCAAGCGCCGGTTATCCTCGTTAGACCACTTCATCCGTGGCTATTTGGCCTACGTGGAGACAAATCGATGCGTAGAAACAAGTACAACAAAATTATTCTCGTAGCTCCGAGAGTCAGTGCGTCCGCCGATACGCGCAGGAAATCTCGGGAGGTCGCATGACAACGTCGAGACTCGTCGCAAAAGGCGACACGACGACGACCAAAGGCCGCGTCATGGGCGGTTCGTCAACATGGTATGCAGACAACGGACAAGCATTCGCTCTGTATCACGACCGGGCAACGTGCGGGAATTGCAAAGGACTGTTTCCGATCCTGGGCAGCGCCCGGGACTGGATGGAAAACGGGAAGCCGATGGTGAAGCATATGGACCGGGTACTGTGTCCATGTGGGAAAAACCATGTACTTGCCAGTGGAGCTTCCTCGCTTCTGCACACGAGCGGCGCCGACGCAACGACGACAAGCAATGTCTCGTTCACGGCGCCAACAAACTCGACAACGTGTGATGAACAGGTTCATGCCGTCGCCCGCATGGCGCTCGATTTCTACTCCTACTTCATCGAAACGGCAGACGGGAGAGCTTTCTCGGGCCGCGTCGCCGAAGGTGGCGACCTGCCACGCGTTGCGACCAACACTGGGGCGGACTATCACATCTACTGGGGCGACGAAGCGCTGGCTAGAGAACAAGGAATTGAATAATGCCGAACAGCAGAACCATTGTCAGGACGAATTCCAAACAGGCTCCATCAAGGACGTGCAGCTGCGCGTGGTCACCTTCCAGGAGTTGTGGGACAACTATCCATCGGGAAATCCTTACAACAATTCAGTGTACAAGGATCAGTGCGCAATCCGCATGAGTGTGATGTTTCATCGTGTCGGCATCGAGATGAAGTCGTTTTCGGAAAAACTCGTCCGGCCTCTGTCGGATCGACCATCAATCGGGCGGATTATCCTCGACGGCAAAGCCACGGCCACTCGCGCCGACGAATTGGGAGAATGGCTGAAGTTGCAGCCGTTTGCGGGACTTCCAAAGGCCGAAGATATTACTGGCTCAGATTGGGAATCGAAGGTGAAAGGGCGCACGGGTATCGTTGAGTTTTCCCGTTATTGGACGCGCGCAGGTGAAACGACTTCCAATGCAAGCGGCGGCCACATCGACCTCTGGAATGGAGCACGCCTGACAATTAGCAGCGCGCCGGATGCCGTTGCAACGATTAGCCGCTATTTTGGCGGACAGTCCTTCTTTCCGGGAACGGATTTCGGCTGGTCCGACCTTCGGAACGCGAAGCAGATTCTGTTTTGGCAAATCAAATAATGCACCGATTCCTCGGGACCTTCGGGTTTGCTTTCATAGGCTTGCTCAGTGTCTTTGCGTGGTCCTCAATCGATACCCGGTTGTGTGACGCGTATGCCCGGCTATGTATCCCGCGCGCTGGTGAGTGCGGGGCGGATTAGACACTTGCCCTATCACGACGCAAGTGTTTGCCGAGTTCGCCTTATATCTGCTTGCCCCGCCGGTTCTCTTCGCAGGGCTAGGATATTTGCTATGCGCAAGACGCAGCAACTTTCCACTCGTAGCAAAATGCATTGCGATAGCGATAGTCGTGCATTGGCTCTCGACGTTCGTCGCGATGCGCGTCTTTCACATCTGAAAATTGCTTCCTGGAAGCGAAAAAGCCGCGCTCCCGCGCGGCTTTTTCATATGGCGTGGATCGATCTTTCGATGCCCACGAACATCCTTCGTTCGTTGGCGCTCCAGCCTGAATCGCCAACATCAATCGCGCGATGCATGAGGTACGAACTGCGCTGTGCATCAAACCGCTTCCACCGCCTCCATTTGCATCGCCACTCCCTGCTTCTGCGTCACAACCCGGCGCGCAGCACCCCGCGACGCCGACGCCTGCCCGCTATCCGTCCTGAACACGGCCACCGCTGTCGTCAGCCGGCGCGCCTGCTCTTCGAGCGAACTTGCCGCTGCCGCCGCCTGCTCGACGAGCGCCGCGTTCTGCTGCGTCACTTCATCCATCTGCGCGACGGCGAGATTCACCTGATCGATGCCCGTGCTCTGCTCGGTTGCGGCCTCGGCGATCTCGCTCATGATCGCGCTGACACGCGCGATTGCATCGACGATGTCCGTCATCGTCGAACCTGAGCGCTGCACGAGGTCCGCGCCCGCCGTCACGCGCTCGTTCGATTCGCCGATCAGACCTTTGATCTCCTTCGCCGCTGCCGCGCTACGCTGCGCAAGCGAGCGCACCTCGCTCGCCACCACCGCAAAGCCGCGGCCCTGCTCGCCTGCGCGCGCCGCCTCGACAGCCGCGTTCAACGCGAGAATGTTGGTCTGAAACGCGATGCCTTCGATCACGCCGACGATATCCGCAATACGCCGCGAGTCGTCGACGATCTTCTGCATCGTGCCGACCACCTGCTGCGTGAGATCGCCGCCCTGCGCTGCGAGCGTCGATGCGCCCTGCGCGAGCGAACTCGCCTGCTTGGCGTTATCGGCCGTCTGCTTGACGGTCGACGTGAGCTCCTCGATGCTCGCCGCCGTTTCTTCCAGCGACGCGGCCTGCTCTTCCGTGCGTTGCGACAGGTTCGTATTGCCTGCGGCGATTTCGCTCACGCCCGTATCGATCGAATCAGTGCCGTGACGCACGGTGTTCACCGTCGCGATCAGCGACTCCTGCATCTTGCGCAGCGCGGCCGCGAGACGTCCCATTTCGTTGTCGCTAACGTTGTCGATACGGCCCGTCAGGTCGCCGTTCGCGATGCGCTGGAACTGATCGATGGTGGCATCGACGGGATGCACGATTGCGCGGACCATCATCATGCGTCCGAGCCACGCGAAAATCAGCGTAGCCGCCATGCCGATCGCGACCGCGACACTGATCGTGTAGAACAGTTGCTGTGCTTCCTGGTACCGTTGCTCGGCGTGATCGAGCTGCAGTTTTTCGAGCGTCAGCATCGCCTTTTCATACGCGCTGTAAAGCGGCGACAGCTTGTGCGCCTGAAGTTGCTGGAAGGCCGCCTTGTCGCCGGACTTGAGCGCGGCGAGCGCAGGCTCGGCGCCTTCGTGCAGGAATGCATCGCGCTTGTCCTGCATATCCTTGATGAGACGCTGTTCGTCGGCGTCGTTGCTGGCCTTGCTGATGTAATGCGCGAGGCGTTCATTCGACACCTTCTGGTACGTATCGAAACGCTTCAGCACGGCGTCGGCGCCTTCCTGATCGTTCAGTTCGATCAGCGAGGAGTAGGTTGCCAATGCGAGACGCAGACGCAGTAGCTGGCCAGCGCTGCCTTCGAGATCCGCCACGGCGGGCGTATCGACGGTGTACATCTGTTGCAGCGACGCATTGCTCTCACGCAGCGATAACAGCCCCGCCGCCGCGCCGATCAGCAATACCACGCCGAACAGCACGACCATCAACGTGAGGTATGCGCGAATCGAAAGACCTTTCAACATGAAGCATGTCTCCTATGGCCGCCTGACGGGAATCTTCCGTTTCCACGGCAAGCTTGCTGCGCCCAGGCCCATCGGCAAGGTCCGCAACCCGATTAAAAGTTAAGCAAACGCACCACTCAGTTACGGCTGATTCGAAGAAAACTTTATGGCTTGTAAGGTCGCTTTCGGCTGAAACGCTCGCGAATTGATCTGGCGCATAGACATTCGTCGCCTTGCTAAATATTTCTTCTCGCTATTTGGGTTTGGCGTACGTGATTTAACGATTCCGATCGACACTTGCCCGCGCTTCGAAGTTGTTGGACAGTAGCGAAGCGACGGCTACGCGGACCATGCTCATGCAAGAGACCTTGTCAGCGCTCGTGGTGTTCGCCCTGCTTCTGGCGGGAACAGGCGTCGGCTTTTTCGGCAAGGCTTATCTGCCTGAAGAGCATCGCAGGCACGAGACGCTTCAGCTGATCCAGCTCGTGATGACGATGCTCGTGACGTTCGCGGCGCTGGTGCTGGGCTTGCTCACGGCATCCGCGAAAAGCAGCTTCGATACCGTCGGCAACGACTTCCGCTCTTATGCCGCCGAGCTGATCCAGCTCGACATGGCGCTGCGCCAGTACGGTCCCGAGGCGCAATACCCGCGCACGCTGCTGCGCTCGTACACCGCTGCGGCGATCGCCGCGACGTGGCCCGGGGAGAACCCGCCGTCGGGCGATTATCCAAGGTTCAAGAGCGATCTGAACCACGACAAGCTCGAAGGCATCGGGCTCGGCGAAATGCTGAACGAATCGTTCGTCGCAGTGCGCAAGCTGCAGCCCATCGACAGCTACCAGCAGCACACGCAGGCGGAATGCATCGCGCGTTTCGAGCGCGTGATCCAGGCGCGCTGGACGTTGATCGAAGAAGCGCATAGCTCGATCTCGAAGCCCTTTCTCACCACGCTCACCTTCTGGCTGATGATCATCTTTCTATGCTTCGGCATCGTCGCGCCTCGCAATGCGCTGGCGCTCGTGATGATCATGCTGGGCGCGGTGTCGATTGCATCGGCCGTGTTTGTGATCGTCGATCTCGACACGCCGCTGACGGGCCCGATCGTGTCCTCCAGCCTGCCGATGCGCGATGCGCTCGCGCATCTCGACCGCGCTTTAGCGCGACCCTCAGGCGACCACTAGCCGGTTATCGGCCGACCTTCAGCCGACCTTCAGCCCGCCCGCCGCGTCGAAGATCTCGCGCAGCCATTGTGCGAACACCCGCACGCGCGACGACAACTGACGGCTTTGCGGATAGAGCACGGTGACGGGCATCGGCGGCGGCGGGAATTGCGCCAGCACGACAACGAGGCTGCCCGCGGCGAGTTCGCTTTCCACGCGATAGCGCGGCACCTGCACGAGACCGAGCCCAGCGACGGACGCACCCGTGTACAGATCGGTGCCCGTCACGGAAACGACCGCCTCCAGATTCACCTCGACGATGCGTTCATCGACGGTGAATTCGAGCGGCAGCGCGTTGCCCGTCGCGCTCGACATGTAATTGACGGCGCGATGCGTGGTGAGCGCGGCGAGATCGCCGGGTACGCCGTGCCGGTCCAGATACGCCGGGCTCGCGACCGTCACCTGTTCGAGCCGCGCAACGCGCCGCCCGACCATCGACGAATCCTGCAGATTCCCCGCGCGCAGCACGCAATCGACACCCTCGCGCACCAGATCGACCAGGCGGTCGTCTTCGCCGATATGCAACTCGATGCCCGGATAGCGCGCCAGAAAATCCGGCAGCGCGGGCACGATGAAATGCCGCGCGAGCGTGCCTTGCAGATTCACGCGCAGCAGACCTTTTGGCGCGGCGTCGCGAAACGAACCTTCCGCTTCTTCCATGTCCGCAAGCAGACGTACGCAGCGGCGGTAGTACGCTTCGCCGTCGTGCGTGAGGCGCACGGTGCGCGTCGTGCGTTCGAGCAGCCGCGTGCCGAGCCGTTGCTCCATCCGCTTCATCAGGTTCGTGACGGTGGCGCGCGGAATCTGCAGATCGTCCGCGGCACGCGTGAAGCTCTGCCGCTCGGCGATGCGGACGAACACCTGCATTTCCTGAAAACGGTCCATGGCGGTGCGCGGCGGCTGGCTTCCGCGCAATTATTGAAGTGAATGGAATGATGATACCAACTTTCGGCTGATTATCTCTGCGTCGAGATATCCGATCATCCTTCTCACCCACTCACCACTTCAAGGAATCGGATCATGAACAACGTCAAGAATGCACAGGTTGCGATCGTCACGGGCGCGTCGCGGGGTATCGGCGCGGCAATCGCGCGTCGGCTCGCCAGCGACGGGTTTGCGGTCGTCGTGAACTACGCGGCAAGCTCGAAGGAAGCGGATGCGCTCGTCGCCGAATTGAAGGCGCAGGGCGCAGCGGCGATTGCGGTGAAAGCGGACGTCTCGAACGCCGACGACGTGCGCCGCATGTTCGAAGCGACGGAACAGCAGCTCGGCAAGGTCGACGTGCTCGTCAACAACGCGGGCATCCTGAAGACGGTGCCGCTCGCCGAAACCAGCGACGCACTCTTCGCGCAAACCTTCGATATCAACGTCCGCGGCACGTTCAACACGCTGCGCGAAGCAGCGACGCGGATGAACAACGGCGGACGCATCGTCAACTTTTCGAGCACGACACTCGCGTTGAACATGCCGGGCTACGCGATCTACAACGCGACCAAGGCGGCCGTCGAATCGTTCACGCACGTGTTCGCGAAGGAACTGCGTGGGCGGAACATCACGGTCAATGCCGTGGCGCCGGGGCCGGTGGCGACTTCGCTGTTCCTGGACGGCAAGACGGAAGAGCAGATTCAGACGTTCGCGAAGATGCCGCCGCTGCAACGTTTGGGACAGCCGGAGGATATTGCTTCCGTGGTCGCGTTTCTCGCAGGGACGGATGGCGCGTGGGTAAATGGACAGGTTTTGCGGGCGAATGGCGGGGTGGCTTGAGGCCCGGCGCCTGGCGCTTTACACGTAATTTGCCTTTGCGATTCGGCCGGAACGTCGGCATGTAAAAAAACACCCCGCTCGATGGCGGGGTGTTTTTGTGTTCGTTCGTCGACGCTTGCGGTCTGGGACGGATTAGAACGGTTCTGGGCACTTTTTAATGTAAATAGCGCCTGAAGTCCTTTATGAATAATGCCTTCATTGCTACAGAGTCATAGCAGATGTACATAAATTCGCGAGCTACAGGTTTTTTAGTTACGTTTTTGGTCAGCCCGGCGTAGCCGGGCTCTTGCTTTGTTTCTTCGCTTTTCGGTCAGCGATATCTCTCAACCGCTTTTCAGGGGGGCGTGGGGGAGCGCAGCGACAAGTTATCCACAGACTCCTATGCTGCAATGACCGGCCCCTCTCATCGAGGAGTCTTGCTGGCCACCGTTGGCTTCCGTGTCGAGCGCGACTGCTTGCTTTGTTCACGGTCCACGGCAGGAAGTGGATTGTTCAAGAACTCGTTGGTCAGGTTTCGAGTGTGGGCGTTGTAGGCCCAGCGAGCAAACTGCTCCAGCAGGGCATTGTTCTCGGCCACAAGCCGCCGGTTTTCCGCTTCCAGCCTGGCTACCCGGTCCAAGGCGACTTGCAACTCCGGCGACGTTGCCTCCCGGGGCTGTGCATCCTCTCCCGACAGGGCCTTCTTCCGCACCGCAAAGGCCAGCCGGATTCGCTCGTGACGGTGAAGCGCCTGCCGCGTGTATCTAAGGCCCTCGCGCCTCTCGACTGCTTCGATAAGCGCTTCCCAGGTCAACCTGCCGCTCCAGCCATCAAGCACTTCTACAATTTTGGCGACGACCGAGTCATCAAGGTTCTTCTCTCTGACCCGGGTCATGCTGCCTCCTCAAATGTCGGTGCGGAGTCTCCACCTGCGCGCGACGGCAGCAATGCACGCGCTTGCGCCGCCTGCTCAAGCCGGGACGGAATGTCTGCAGGCATCAACTGGATGACGGCACCGAGCGGAACAAAGGGGTCATCCAGAATGTCGAGCAGCGCCGTTATCCGGGCGAGTTGCACCCGATGGTGCTCGGCCCATTCGCCCGCGCCAAGTTCACCCTCGGCGTCCGCCTGCTCCGCCATCGCCAGCAACCGCGTCGCCTCGGCATGGGCCTGTCGGATGCGATTTTCCTTATCCGACTCGCCCTTCACGCAAACCTGTTCGCCGCAGTTGAGGCAATCTCGGTGCATCTGGCACGGCGACATCACATAGTCATGGATGCAGTAGCCGAAGTCCGTCGTGTGTGCCGTCGGCACCTTCAGCCGAGCGAATTCGTCCCGGGTGATGAATACTGCGCGGTGTCCAGTGGCCAGCGGACCAAACATACGCGTGTCGTCGCCGACTGCAGTCCGGATGCGCGCGACGACGGCCTCGGGCGTCTCATGGTCGTAGTAGCGGTTCTGCCGCACGTCCTTCCGGCCGGACCACTTGGCTATGTCAAGCTGGCTCAGACCACCAGCCTGCGCGAGTGTGTTCAGGTAGTGGCGGAATTGATGAGTATGGACGCGAATCGGACTGCCGTCCGGCTCGTAGAAGCCGCAACGGTCGAAGATGGACTGGATACCCTTGGTCGCCCCAGCGCCTAATCGAGGGTGAATATGCGAATCCGTCAGCCTTTCAATGACGCAGCGGATGCGCCCTCGCGACGCGTGCAGCGCATTGCGCTGAATCACGAAGAGCGCGTCACTGTATTTAAGGCCCGTTTTCTCATCAGCGACGGGAAATCCCCGAGGCAGTCGTCGAATCACCGCGGTCTGCACATCGGAGAAACGGACGTAGTTCTTCCCACCCATAGAATGCCTGGGGACTCGGTTGGTTTCGCACCATCCGCGTGGCGAACTCTCGTCCGTCGGGTCAGCAAAGACGATTTCTGCAATGTCGGCCATACTGAGCCATTCTCTCGTTCGGAAGTGCTCAATATCTTCAGGCAGGTAAAGTTGGTCCGGGTTCTTTTCGTACCAGTGGGCAACTTCACGCGCCTCATCGGTGAGCTTGCGGATTTTGCTGACCGCCTCCTCGACGACGCCACCCATCGACGGAATAATCCACTTGACCATTGGCGGGGCCCCCTTCGCAGGCCACCATCTCAGACCGTAGGCATCTTCATCGGAGCCCTCACGTTTCTGCCGCACTTCGCAATCGACCGGAAGGCATAGCAGTTCGCTGATACGGTCCGGAGCCGAGCAGAGTATTGCGGTGAACGACGAGACAAGGACGTCTGCCGGTGCAGTAGCCATCCGGAAGACATTTGGGAGCGCGTCAAGCGCCGCCTGGCTCGGCATCTTGGCCAACCGGCGCTGGTCAGCCTCCTTGCCAACCCTGACCGCATCGCTGGGCCGCTTCAGGGGATTCCGCCATCGGGTTGGTATAGCGGTCAAACAGTTGTCGCACAGGAAGTTGGCGATTTTTTCGAGTTGACCGGCGGTCCTGTATGCGGTGGTCGGTGCGGTTCGCTCACCGAGACGCTGAGCAGCGCGGTTTAGAACGTGACTATTAATCCGCACCGGGTCTGCTGTTCCAGTCTCCAGTAGTGCAGCTTCGAGTGCCCTGAGGGCAAGGATGCGCTTTCCTACGTCGTGCGTCGGGTTCATGCCATGCTGGTATCGCATGTAGGACTTCGCGAAGGACTTGAACGGTTCGCGCATCATGACGCGCACCGGGTTGTTGCACGTATCGAGGTCGCTGAATACCAGCCGCAGCGTCTTAACCTTTCCTGCAAGCTTGATTGTGTCGGACACGTCCCAGGAGTCAGCCTCAAAGTCGAGCGACTGGCCGAATATCGTGAGCTTGGTCCTGCACAGGTCGATGAGGGCCGCCAGATTGGCCTGCGCATCGAGGTCGGCCTGCGGCACAAACGTAACGAGGTTAGTCATTGGACGCGCTCCTTTCATCGCGAGCAGCCTCGCAGAGCTGTACGACCTCGGCAACAGCCAGGATGGTACGGTCGTTAATTGACGCGATTCGCGCATCGCCGGCCGCCATCAAACGCTCCCGCTCTGCAATTAGATACTCCAAGACCGTCTCATGCGGGCCATCGAGCCACGGTTCAAAACTGTTGCAGGTGTAGCAAGCGATAGGTTTCAGGAACCCGCAGAAGCCGTGTTTGCCACAGCTGGATATCGCCTCGAATTTGCCGGTTACCCCGGGTGCCCGTATCTGGCTCGCCGGGTCGTCGCTCCTCGTGGCCTCGGACGGACCGTTGATGAGCTTGCCGGCAAACGCCTGCGCGAGCGGAGCGAGCTGCATCGCGACTGCGCGGTCGATGCGTTCAACAATAGCCGGCGTAGACTGTACGTACACGCCGACGTTTTGCGTGTCGGAATGGTCGAGCAGCTCGGCTATCACCAGCTCGCCATGGCCTTCTTCGGCTGCACGAGTGCCTACCGTCTGGCGAAACCTCTTTGGCCCGATATGGATGATGTCACCGGTGCGCTCCGAGATGACCTCGAGCACCCTCATCACCGAATTAATCTTTCTCCCGATTTGACCAGATGTCTGGTGATAGTCAAACCCAGCAATCGCTCCGTCCACTTTCTCTCCGGGAAACAGCGGGGCGTCCAGGGGGGCCTCGAGCAAGCCGGCGAAACGCGTCTGGACCTCGTGAGCATGTCTGGCTACCAGCGCCCCAATCTCGGGAGTCAGCACGCGGTCCCTGAATTCGCCTCGCGCGTCACTGTCACGCCTCTTCGCCCTTGGCATCCGGAGTGAATAAGTCGTTGAGCCGTCCTTTTCATGAACAACAACAACATCGCGGACTTTCAACGCCGCGTACTGCGTCGGCCGCTGACCCAGCATCATCAGCAGCCAGCACAACACATACGCTTCCATGCCGACGTCACGCTGGGCATAGGCGGCGTTGAGTGCCGTTTGCAGCGCCTCCAGTTCCAGTGCCGTGAACGGCCCATTCACAGGGTCCAACGTGGCTACGTCTACTCCCTTAGGGTTACCTTTCAGCCGAATCTGGTCCAAGAGCATGTCGGCATCTGATGTGACGCCGGTATAACCAAGCAGCCGCCAACGCTTCAAGAAGCCTGAGACGGTACCCAAATACCATTCATTATCCGGTCCAATATGCGACCTGTAGTTCAGGAGGTCCACACTTGAAATCGCGACCAGAGGGGCTTTGCTCGTTTCGGCGACAAATCCAAACAGATGGCGCGCCCGATAGAACATGTTCCTCAAATGTGGCAGCGACTGATTCTGAGCGTACCAAACGAGTGTCGACCGGAACGCCAACTCGAAGTGGCTTCCGAGTTCAGGCAATGTGCCGAATTGGAGTTTTGCGCTGAAGGTGGGCTCTCGCAGTGCCCACTCGTCGTCACGGGGGTCGAATATTGCGCCCCCACGAGTCTTAACACTGACTGGCAGGGTACCGGCATATGGCACAACGACCGGCAAATCAACACCGTTACTCGTTCTCATTGTGTGGTTTCACCATCTTGTTCTGCAGTTGCAGCGAGGCCACGCGCGCCTTCCGCTCGATTTCCCGTCGGGTATAGGTTTCGGCCGTGCCCGACGTCTCCGACCAGCCCATCAGGTGCGACCGGGTCTTCTTTTCCTTTTCCGGGTCCATGCCCTGCTCGTCAGCGTTCTTCGAGAAGTTGTAGTTATTCGTGTGGCGGAACAGGTGCGGGAAGACACCCATCAGCTCAGGATGCTTTGCGCTGAGCACGCTGAATATCTTGTTCAGCCCTCGCAACGAGAGCGGCGCTCCACCGTTGGCCACGAACAGAAACGCATGCCTCCGTGCTTCGGGGAAGCGGCGTCGTTCCTCCAGAATGTAATGCCGCGTCCGACGCGCCAAATCGTCACTGATAGGTAGAAGACGGTCGGCCGTCTTGGCATTGGGCTGATGAACGCGCGGGTCGCTGGGGTCATCGGCGCGTCGGGCGATAAACACTTCGTTCGCCCGGAAGTTCACGTCGTTGACCTTTACGCCAAGTAGTTCACCGCGCCGAACGCCAAGGCCCATGAACCAGCGCACGATGAGTTCGTTGCGCACTCTGGCGTGCCGGCCTTGCCACGGATTCTCCGGCGAATTGATATCGACAACTTGCCAGAGACGTTCCTGTGCGGCGTCGTCGAGCGCCCTGCGGCTATGCGTTTTGTTGCGGCTTTTGCCTGTCGGAATTCGAGCAGCCAAGCCGGCGACCAGAATGTCCCTGGCATTGAGAAGTACCGCGCGCGAGGGATGGCGGGCGCTCAGACTCAGCAAACGCCGGTCGGCTAGCCAGCCAATGAACTGCCGGATGTACCGTATCCGCACACCAGCGGAATCGCCAGCGACTTCTGGAAGGCTTCTGTTCGCCCTAGCCCGGTAGCTTTCGATGGAAACGGCCGCTCGCCCGGACGCGGTCGTACACGCATCGACCTGCGCCTCGATATCCGACATCGGAAGACGGCACAGTTGCACGAGTGCATCGAGTTCGCCCAGTTCCAGCAGTTGTCCTTCCAGCATGCGCCTGGCCAAGTCGATTCGATGCTGGTCGCAGAAAAGCAGGAACACCTTCAGCGCGCGCAGCACCTGCTCAATGGTGGCGCTCGCCCGATTGCGCGCCCGGAACTCACTGAGGACGAAGACCGTGGGGTCGAACAACGGCACGCCAGTGCGGACGTCTACCAGCAGCGGGAAGCGCTCGCCTGACTCAAAAACGGTGTTCCTGACGGTGTAGCGTTCGGCCATTTATTTACATTTTTAAAGTGCCCGGTTCGCAGCACGATACAAGGCCACATAAAAAATGTAAATAATAAAAAAGCCCGCAACCACAAGGGTTACGGGCGAGATAACTACACTTTCCTAAAAGTACCCGTCAGAACGGAATATCGTCATCCATCTCATCGAACCCGCCGCCGGCCGGCGCGCTCGGACGGCTCTGACCGCCGCCACCGCCGCCCGACGCACGGCCAGCACCACCGCCGCCACCGCCCGACATGCGGCCACCACCGCCACCGCCGCGCTCCATCGACTCACCACGGCTATAACCGCCGTCATCGCCACCACCGGCGCCGCCCGCGCCGCCGCGGCCACCGAGCATCTGCATCTGTTCAGCGACGATTTCTGTCGAGTAACGGTCGGTGCCGTCCTGCGCCTGATACTTGCGCGTGCGGATGCGGCCTTCGATATACACCGCGGAGCCCTTCTTCAGGTATTCCGACACAATTTCAGCAAGGCGCCCGAAGAACGAAATGCGGTGCCATTCCGTCATTTCCTTGAATTCGCCCGACTGCTTGTCCTTGTAGCGATCGGTCGTGGCAAGGCGAATGTTCGCCACTGCGTCGCCGCTCGGCAGATAACGGACTTCCGGATCGGCACCCAGATTGCCGACGAGAATGACCTTGTTCACGGATGCCATGAGTTTCTCCTGTTGATTCCGTTGCAGGCGACGCGGCGCCGATGGCGCTTCGCGCCCCAGCCGCCTGTGTCAGTGAACGGAAAGCGCGCCGCTGCGCCCCGATTGACCGCCGCCTTGTAAATTCGTGCCGTAAAAGCTCTATGCCTTGCGTGGCGGCTGTTTCATGCTGGCCGCGATTATAAGCCAGCAAGCGACAAGCCCTGAGCATGCAAAAAACACGGCGCTCTGTCCATCCACTTTCAGAAGCCAGCCGCCGATCACACCGCCCATTGCAAGGCCGATCGACTGCGTGGTGTTGTAAACGCCGGCCGCCGCGCCCTTGCGGGTGCCCGGCGCCAGCTTCGACACCAGCGAAGGCTGCGAAGCCTCGAGAATATTGAAGCCGAGAAAGTAGACGAACAGAATCGCTGCCACAGTCAGAATGGTATGCGGTGCGATGCCGAGAAGTAACTGTCCGATCAGGATAAGACCAATCGCACCCAGCAGCACCGGCTTCATCTTGCCGCGCTTTTCCGCGGCGATGATCGCCGGGACCATCATCACGAACGCCAGGCCCATCACGGGCAGGTAAATCTTCCAGTGCGACGAAACGGGCAGGCCGCCCGCTTCCAGAATGCGCGGCACGACGAGGAACAGCGCGGTCTGCGTGGCATGCAGCACCAGCACGCCGAAGTTCAGACGCAGCAGTTCCTTGTTGTGCAGGACTTCGTGGAACGGCGCGGGCACATGCACTGGCTTCGGCGCATCGGGAACGATCCACAGCACCACACCGATCGCGAGAATCGAGAAAATGCCGACCAGCGTGAACAGGCCGCTCATGCCGAGGTAGTGGAACACGATCGGCGCGCCGACGATCGCCACCGCAAACGACACGCCGATCGAGCCGCCCACCATCGCCATCGCCTTCGTGCGATGCTCTTCGGCCGTCAGATCCGCGATGAACGCGATCACCGCCGACGACACCGCGCCCATCCCCTGGATCACGCGGCCGACGATGATCCACGTCATATCGTGCGCGGACGCGGCGACGAAACTGCCCAGCGCGAAGATCAGCAAACCCATTGCGATGACCGGCTTGCGGCCGATCATGTCGGAAACCCAGCCGTAGAAGATGTACAGCAGCGATTGCGTCACGCCGTACGCGCCAAGCGCAATGCCGACCAGCAACACGTTGTCGCCGCCCGGAATCGTCTTCGCGTAGATCGAGAAGACGGGCATGATCATGAAGAGACCCAGCATGCGCAACGCGAAGATCGCGGCAAGCGACACGGTCGCGCGCAACTCGGGCGCGCTCATGCGTGTGGAGGTGGCGGACGGATTGGACATCGGGAACGGTTATTGAATGAACGGACAGCGAAATCGCGTGGTAGCCCGCATGCACGACGCACGCGCAGCCTCCGACGCTGACCGAGCTTACAACGAGTGCCTGGTGCCTTGCAGAAGGCAGAAATCGCCCTTACATACGAGCCATTCCCCGCAACGCTGAACCGCGAAAAAACGACGCTTTCGTCTTTGTCAGCACGCCGTTTGCGCACTGTCAGGAAGCCGTAACGGCGGTCTGGAAAAGTCGTTATAGTAGCAGGTTTAGCCTTCTCCTCTTCCCGCCGGTTCATGGAACAAATCCGTATCCGTGGGGCTCGGACCCACAACCTGAAGAACGTCAATCTCGACTTGCCGCGTCACAAGCTGGTCGTGATTACCGGCTTGTCCGGCTCGGGCAAATCGTCGCTCGCCTTCGACACGCTCTACGCCGAAGGCCAGCGCCGCTATGTGGAGAGCCTGTCCGCGTACGCCCGGCAATTCCTGCAATTGATGGAAAAGCCGGACGTCGATCTGATCGAGGGTCTGTCGCCCGCCATTTCGATCGAGCAGAAAGCGACGTCGCACAACCCGCGCTCGACGGTCGGCACGGTCACCGAAATCCACGACTACCTGCGACTTCTTTACGCACGTGTCGGCACGCCGTATTGCCCGGACCACGAAATTCCGCTGGAGGCGCAAAGCGTCTCGCAGATGGTGGACGCCGCGCTCGCGTTGCCCGAAGACACGAGGCTGATGATCCTCGCGCCCGTGGTCGCGAACCGCAAGGGCGAGCACACCGAGCTGTTCGAAGACATGCAGGCGCAAGGTTTCATCCGTTTTCGCGTGCGCTCGGGCGGCGGCACGGCGAACGAAGGTGTCGCGAAGATCTATGAAGTCGACTCGCTGCCGCAGCTGAAAAAGAACGACAAGCACACGATCGACGTCGTCGTCGACCGTCTGAAGGTGCGCGCCGACGCGAAGCAGCGTCTGGCCGAATCGTTCGAAACCGCGCTGCGTCTCGCCGACGGCCGCGCAATCGCGCTTGAAATGGACACGGACAAAGAGCATCTGTTCAGCTCGAAGTTCGCGTGTCCGATCTGCTCGTACTCACTGCAGGAACTGGAGCCGCGCCTCTTTTCGTTCAACAATCCGATGGGCGCGTGCCCGGAGTGCGACGGCCTCGGCCAGATCACGTTCTTCGATCCGAAGCGCGTGGTCGCGCATCCGTCGCTGTCGCTCGCGGCGGGCGCCGTGAAGGGCTGGGACCGGCGCAACCAGTTTTACTTCCAGATGCTGCAAAGCCTTGCGGCGTTCTTCGAATTCGACATCGACACCGCGTTCGAAGATCTGCCGGAAAAGGTGCGCCATATCCTGCTGTATGGCTCGGGCAAGCAGACGGTGCCGTTCTCGTACATCAACGAGCGCGGCCGCACGTCCGTGCGCGAGCATGTGTTCGAAGGGATCATTCCGAATCTGGAGCGGCGTTATCGCGAGACCGACTCGGTCGCGGTGCGCGAAGAACTGGCGAAGTATCAGAACAACCAGGCGTGTCCGTCGTGCGAAGGCACGCGTTTGCGCCGCGAAGCGCGCTTCGTGCGCATCGGCACGGATGGCGACGCGCGCGGCATCTTCGAGGTCAGCGGCTGGCCGCTGCGCGACACACTCGGCTATTTCCAGACGCTGCGGCTCGAAGGCTCGAAGCGCGAAATCGCCGACAAGGTCGTCAAGGAAATCGTTGCGCGTCTGATGTTCCTGAATAACGTCGGGCTCGATTACCTGTCGCTGGAACGCAGCGCCGAAACGCTGTCGGGCGGCGAGGCGCAGCGCATCCGTCTCGCGTCGCAAATCGGCTCGGGGCTGACGGGCGTGATGTACGTGCTCGACGAACCGTCCATCGGCCTGCATCAGCGCGACAACGACCGCCTCATCTCGACGCTCAAGCACCTGCGTGACCTCGGCAACTCGGTGATCGTCGTCGAGCACGACGAAGACATGATCCGTATGGCCGACTATGTCGTCGACATGGGGCCGGGCGCGGGCGAGCACGGCGGCATGGTGATCGCCGAAGGCACACCTGACGAAGTGCAGGCGGACCCGGCGTCGATGACGGGCCAGTATCTCGCCGGCGCGCGCCGCATCGAATTCCCCGATGACCGCAAGGCGCCCGACGAGCGCCATCTGCGCATCATCGAGGCATACGGCAACAACCTGCGACACGTGACGCTCGATCTGCCCGTCGGTCTTTTGACCTGTGTGACGGGCGTGTCGGGTTCGGGCAAGTCGACGCTGATCAACGACACGCTGTATCACGCCGTCGCGCAGCATCTTTACGGTTCGTCCGCGGAGCCGTCGCCGTTCGAGGCGATCGAAGGGCTCGAGCATTTCGACAAGGTCATCAACGTCGACCAGTCGCCGATCGGCCGCACGCCGCGCTCGAATCCCGCCACGTACACGGGCCTCTTCACGCCGATCCGCGAACTGTTCGCGGGTGTGCCCGCCGCGAAGGAACGCGGCTACGATCCGGGCCGCTTCTCGTTCAACGTGAAGGGCGGCCGCTGCGAATCGTGCCAGGGCGACGGCGTGCTGAAAGTCGAAATGCACTTCCTGCCGGACGTATACGTGCCGTGCGACGTGTGTCACGGCAAGCGCTACAACCGCGAAACGCTCGATATCCAGTACAAGAGCAAGAACATCAGCGAAGTGCTGGAGATGACGGTCGAGCACGCATACGACTTTTTCAAGGCGGTGCCCGTCATCGCGCGCAAGCTGAAAACGTTGCTGGACGTGGGCCTCGGCTATATCCGGCTCGGCCAGTCGGCAACCACGCTGTCGGGCGGCGAGGCGCAACGCGTGAAGCTTTCGCTGGAACTGAGCAAGCGCGACACAGGTCGCACACTGTATATCCTCGACGAGCCGACCACGGGTTTGCACTTCCACGATATCGCGCTGTTGCTCGAAGTGATCCATCGGTTGCGCGATCAAGGAAATACCGTGGTCATCATCGAGCATAATCTCGATGTGATAAAAACTGCCGACTGGGTCATCGATCTCGGCCCCGAAGGCGGCGCCGGCGGCGGTCAGATCATCGCGCAAGGCACGCCGGAGCAGATTGCGAAGTCGAAGGCAAGTTTTACCGGACGGTATCTCGCGCCGCTGTTGCAGCGCGACAAGGCGGCAGACGAAGCGGCAGCAGGCGCGGACTATGCGAAGCAGGTGGACAGCGAAGAATCTGACGACGAAGCGGAGGCAACTGTCATCGAAGGCGCTGCAGAATCGGTGAAACCGGCCGTAAAACCGGCAAGGTCGAAAAAGGCCGTTGCCGCAGATGCGCCGAAACCGGCATCGAAATCGACAGCGAAACCAGCGGCAGGAACAGCAAGAGCAACGGGCAAGGCACCGGCGAAGGCCGGCAAGCCGAGCGTCAAAACCTGAGGTTGGAGACTATACAAAGCCATGGCCAAGCGTAATCCGGCCCGTGATGACGGGCAGGTGCAGGATCTGCGCCCTCGCCCGGTCAGGCTGACCAGCGACATGAGCCTGCCGAAACTGTCGGCGGTCGAAGTCGGCAGCTACATTGTCGCGCTCCTCGCGATGTGGGCGGTGCTCGAACTCAAGCTGCTGGGCGCGCTGCTCGCCGGCATGCTCGTGTTCCAGCTCGTCCATACGCTGGCGCCGCGCATCGAAAAACACATGTCGAGCGGGCGCGCGCGCTGGCTCTCGGTGGTGATTCTCTCCGCGGTGATAGTCGGCACGCTGACGGGCTTCACCGTCGCCGTCATCGACCACTTCGAGAAGGACGTGCCCAGCGTGCAGAAGCTGCTCGACCAGGCGATGTCGCTGATCGATCAGGCGCGCGGCCGTCTGCCTCAATTCGTCGCGCAGAACCTGCCCGTTTCCACCGAGCAGATGAAGGAAAAAGCCGCCGTGCTGATGCAAACGCATGCGAGCACGCTGTCGCAAGGCGGCAAGAACGCGGCGCGCATCTTCACGCATGTGCTGATCGGCATGATCATCGGTGCGATCATCGCGGTTGGCGCGACCAGGCATATACAGCGGCTGCCGCTGTCGACGGCGTTCATCACGCGCGTCAGCCGTTTTGCCGATGCGTTCCGCCGCATCGTGTTCGCGCAGGTGAAGATCTCGGCGATCAACACAGTGTTCACGGGCATTTTCCTGTTGCTGCTGTTGCCGCTCTTTCACGCGCCGCTGCCGATGGCGAAGACGCTCGTCATCCTCACGTTCATCGTCGGCCTGCTGCCCGTGATCGGCAATCTGATCTCGAATACGCTGATCGTGGCTGTGGCACTCTCGGTGAGCTTTCCGGCCGCTGTGACGGCGCTGATCTTCCTGATCCTGATCCACAAGCTCGAGTATTTCCTGAACGCGCGCATCATCGGCGGGCAGATCGAGGCGCGTGCGTGGGAACTGCTGATCGCGATGCTCGTGATGGAAGCCGCGTTCGGTATTCCAGGCGTGGTCGCCGCGCCGATCTTCTATGCGTACATCAAGCGCGAACTGATCTATCTGCGGCTCGTGTAACGCGACAAACGGGGTGCACACCAACACAAAGGGCGACCGCGAGGCCGCCCTTTTTCATTAGAAGTGGGCGACGATAGCGGCCCGGAAAGCCGTGCGCGACAATTTGTCGCACCCTCGCAACATTTACATTAACGGCACCGCGCCGGACGTCGCGTCGCGTCGCACGGAAATAAAAGACGTCCGTCCTTACGAAACTCTTGCGACATCCCCGTTCGCCCCATAAGGAATCGTTCTTATTCGCAAGGCATCACGCCGTCATGTCCGCCATTTTTCCGCCGTCCACGGCCGTCGCCTTCGACGGGAGCTGCGCATGAGACCCGTGCTCGTGCGTCTGCATCGCTGGTTCGGCATCGGCATCGCGCTGTTTCTGTTCGTCGCGGGACTGACGGGTGCGCTGATCGCGTGGGATCACGAACTCGACGCGATGCTCAATCCGACATTCTTCTATGCGCGCAGCGACGCGCAGCCGCTGCCGTCGCTGGAACTCGCGCGCCGCGTCGAAGCAGCCGATCCGCGCCTTCAGGTGACCTATCTGCCGCTATCCGTCGAACCGGGGCACGCGTTGCAGATGATGGTGCTGCCGCGCGTCGACCCGAAAACGAACCAGCCGTACACGCTCGACTTCAACCAGATCGCCGTCGATCCCGCGACAGGCGCAATCCAGAGCCGCCGTGAATGGGGCGCGCTGTCTGTTGCGCGGCTGAATCTGATGCCGTTCATCTACAAGCTGCACTACACGCTGTTCCTGCCGTTCACGGGCGGCATCGACATCGGTACGTGGCTGATGGGTATCGTCGGGATCGTGTGGATTTTCGATAGCGTGATTGCGCTCGTGCTGTCGTTCCCGAGCATGAAGGCGTGGAAGAAGTCGTTCGCGTTTCGTGTGCGGCGCGGTGGCTACGCGCTCACATTCGACTTGCACCGCTCGGGCGGTGTCTGGATCTGGGGATTGCTGCTGATGATGGCGGTGACGTCGGTGTCGATGAATCTGTCGGGACCTGTCGTGCAGCCGATCGTCAAGTTCTTCTCGACGCTCACACCGACGCCGTTCACCGATCCGTCGCTGCTGCCCAACGCGAAGCCGAACGAAGCGCCGATCGCGCGCGAAGCGATCCTGAAGCAAGCGATCCAGGCGCGCGCCGACAAGCACATCGAAGCGCCGCCGGGCGCGATCTACTACGCGCCGATGTTCCATGTGTACGGTATCGGCTATTTCGGCGCCGGCGACGACCACGGCGACGGCGGTCTCGGCAACGCGTGGACGTACTGGAACGCGCAAACAGGCCAACCGCTAGGCGCGCAGATTCCCGGCAAGGGAACAGTAGGTGACCTCTTCATGCAGGCGCAATTCCCTCTGCATTCGGGGCGCATTCTCGGCGTCGGCGGACGAATCCTGATCAGCTGTGTCGGCGTGATGGTCGCCGTGCTGAGCGCAACAGGCCTCTTGATCTGGTTGAAGAAGCTGAACGCGCGCCGCCAGGCGTCGAGCGCACGCAAGACAAAGACGCGCGTCGTTCAGACGCAGACGGAAAGCGCGGCTTCGCGCTAACGCATCACCCGTTTCGCCAAATAAAAAACCGGCGCTGCCGATCACGACACGCGCCGGTTTCAAGCAAAACAAAACGAATCAGCGGAACACGACCGTCTTGCTGCCGTTCAGCACGATACGGTGCTCGACGTGCCACTTCACCGCGCGCGCCAGCGTCACGCATTCGACGTCGCGGCCAATCGCCGTCAATTGATCCGGCGTCATGCTGTGATCGACGCGCTCCACTTCCTGCTCGATGATCGGGCCTTCGTCGAGATCCGTCGTCACATAGTGCGCGGTCGCGCCGATCAGCTTCACGCCGCGATCGAACGCCTGGTAATACGGCTTCGCGCCCTTGAAGCTCGGCAGAAACGAGTGGTGGATGTTGATCGCGCGCCCGGCCAGCCGTTCGCACAGTTCCGGCGACAGAATCTGCATATAGCGCGCGAGCACCACCAGATCCGCCTTGCTTTCGTCGATCACTTCGAGCACGCGTGCTTCCTGCTGCGCCTTCGCGTCCTTCGACGTCAGCGGGAAATGATGGAACGGAATGTCGTAGCTTGCGGCGAGCTGATAGAACTCCTTGTGATTCGAAATGATCGCCGGAATCTCGATGTTCAGTTGCCCCGTGCGATAGCGGAACAGCAGATCGTTCAGACAGTGGCCGATCTTCGACACCATGAGCACGACGCGCGGCTTCTCGTTCGCGTCGTGCAGTTCCCAGCGCATGCCGAACTGCTCGGCGAGCGTCGTGAACGCAGTGCGCAGCGCGTCGAGACCAGGATCGCCGCCCACCTGCTGGAAGTGGACGCGCATGAAAAATTCACCCGTGTGGCTGTCGCCGAATTGCGCGGAGTCGAGGATGTTGCTGCCGCGCTCGAACAGAAAACCCGACACGGCGTGAACGATGCCGGGCCGATCGGCGCACGACAGTTTGAGAATAAAGCTGTGTTCGGTCGACATGACCTCGGTGACTCCCTTCTTCAGTGCGTGTTTCGTGGTGTGTCTTGCCGCGCCTCGCTGCGTCTCGTCGTCAGGCGAGAACGGGCGGTGCGAATAGCGCGTCGATGCCTTCGCATGCATCTTCGTCGATCCAGCGCCGGCGCAACAGGCAATCGAGCGTCGCGAGGCTTGCATCGACGGTCATCGCGCCTTCTTCGATCGCCTGCGCGACATCTTCGATGCGCGCCAACCGATGCTCGCCGACTTCGCCGTCCTGATTGCGCGGCGCAAAGTCTTCAGGCAACGCGAGGTCATAGATGAAGATCTGCTCGGCCTGCGTGCCTTCGGGCAACGATTGCAGCACATGCGCGGTGCGTCCGGCGACAGCGCGCGCGGCGATCTCCTCCGGAATGCCCGCTTCCTCCCAGCACTCCTTGACGATCGTCTCGGCGAGGCTGAAGCCCCAGCCGATGCCACCCGCGACGACGTTGTCGAGCATGCCGGGATCGGTTGCCTTCGTGTCGCTGCGGCGCGCGATCCACAGCTGCGGCGCGCGACCCGTATATTCTACGACGCCGTTCAGATGCACCGCGTACGTCATCGTGCCGAAAAAGCGCGATGCCGCACGCTCGATATAAGCGAGCGGCGGCGCATCGAATGCATTGCGGATCGCATAGGTTTCGTCGCGCCAGCCGGGAATGCAGCCCTCGGCGGCAAGCGCGCCGATCACCGAACCAAGCGCCGCGCTGCGCAGATCGACGGTGCTGAATTGCGACGAAAGCGCGACCTGCTGCGCGTCGATGTCGAACACATCGGGCCAGCGCTGGAGCAGCGGCACGTCGCTCGCCCGAACCCATCCGACACGCTCGCCGTCGATCACAAACGGAACATGCAAGGCGGGATCGAAACGACGTGCGGCGACGATGCAAGGCAAAGACATGAAAACTCCGGACAGCGTGATGGATGAAGCGCGATGAATCAATCGCGCAGCGCGACGCGAATGCCGATTGCGATAAACGTCGCGCCCGCAAGCCGGTCGAGCCACACGCCCGCGCGCGGCCGGCGCTTGAGCCATCCGCCGATCATGCCCGCGCACACGCCGAACAGCGAGAACACAACGACCGTTTGCAACATGAACAGCACGCCCAGTTCGAGCATCTGCAGCGTGACGCTCTGCGCGCCATGCGGATCGACGAATTGCGGCAGGAACACGACGAAGAACAACGTCACCTTCGGATTGAGCATGTTGCCGATCACGCTCTGACGGAAGATCGACGCGAGCGGTTGCGGCGGACGCTCGTGCGCCGTCGCGAGACCTTTGCTGCGCAGTGCCTTGATGCCGATCCAGATCAGATACGCCGCGCCCGCGAGCTTGAGGACCTCGAACGCAACGGGCGACGAACGCAGCACGGCCGCGATGCCGAGCGCGGCGAGCGTCGTGTGAAACGAAATGCCGGCCGCGAAACCGAGCGCCGCGACGAAGCCTGCCGCGCGTCCCTGCGAAATGCCGCGCGCGAGAACCTGCAGGTTGTCGGGACCGGGCGCGAACGTGATCGCTATCGACGTCGCGAGGAAAAGCAGGAAGTTGGGCATCGCGCTTAAGCTCCGTTCAAGGGACGTGCAAAGGGATCAGTGGCCACCGAACGTCGTGACGGTGAAAAGCGGCAGGCCCGCTTCACGTAGCAGCTTCGAGCCGCCGAGATCGGGCAGATCGACAATCGCAGCACCTTCGATCACCGTCGCCCCGAGACGCTCCAGCAGCTTCTTGCCCGCCATCATCGTGCCGCCCGTCGCGATCAGATCGTCGACGATCACGACGCGGTCGCCAGGCTTGCAGGCGTCCTCGTGAATCTCGACAGTCGCCGTGCCGTATTCGAGTTCGTACGATTCAGACACCGTCTTGTACGGCAGCTTGCCGATCTTGCGGATCGGAATGAAACCGAGGTTCAGCTCGTACGCGAGAATCGGCCCGATGATGAAGCCGCGCGCATCGAGCCCCGCGACATAATCGAGCTTCTGGTCGATATAGCGCTGCACGAACAGATCGATCAGCACGCGCAGTGTCTTCGGCTTTTGCAGAAGCGGCGTGATATCGCGGAACTGCACGCCGGGCTGCGGCCAGTCGGACACCGTGCGGATCTGGCTGTTGATGTAATCGGCCGGATCGAAAGGCTGATTCGCAGGCGCGTTGGACATGATGACTCCAGACGGGTCCGTCAAGACCCTGATATTTCCAGTGAATTGCATGAATGCCGCGCGCGTTCGTCTAGCGTGGGAACGGCGCAGCGTGATCTACGGTGAAGAATGACAGCAAGCGTCAGGCCGCCGCCGCGCCCGCACGCCGATGCTTCGACAAACGTTCTTCCGCTTCGGACAGCGCTTCGGGCAGGCCGCGCAGCACGACGATGTCGCTCGCGCGCAGCTTGGTCGACGGATCGGGCTCGACGCCGCGAATGCCGTGCCGGCGAATCGCCGTGACGTCGACGCCAAGATCGAAAAGCCCGAGTTCTTCGAGCGTGCGCCCGACAGCATCCGCCTTTTCGTCGACGGGCACCGATTGTAGCCGCACCTGCTCGTGACCGTCGTCGTCCTCGACGTCGTCCGCGCCGTGGAAGTAGCCGCGCAACAGACTATAGCGCTCGTCGCGCAGTTCCTCGACACGCCGCACGACGCGCCGCATCGGCACGCCCATCACGACGAGCGTGTGCGACGCCAGCATCAGACTGCCTTCGACGATCTCCGGAATCACTTCCGTCGCGCCCGCGGCGAGCAGCTTTTCGAGGTCGGAATCATCGACGGTGCGCACGATCACGGGCAGCGTCGGTTCGAGTTCGTGGATGTTGTGCAGCACGCGCAGCGCGGACGGCGTGTTCGCATACGTGATCGCAACAGTCGCCGCGCGATGGATACCCGCCGCAAGCAGCGACTCGCGCCGCCCGGCGTCGCCGAACACGACTGACTCGCCCGCCGCTGCTGCAGCGGCGACGCGGTCTGGATCGAGGTCGAGTGCGACATACGAGAGGCCTTCGTGCTCCAGCATGCGCGCGAGGTTCTGCCCGGCGCGGCCGTAACCGCAGATGATCACGTGGCCGCTTTGCTTCAGGCTTTGCGTCGCGATGCGCGTCATCTGCAACGACTGCATCATCCATTCTGTCGACGACACGCGCAGCACGAGACGATCTGCGTTCTGGATCATGAACGGTGCGGCGAGCATCGACAGCAGCATCGCGGCGAGAATCGCCTGCAACAGCGTCGCGTCGACGAGATGTTTGTCGAGAATCAGGTTGAGCAGCACAAAACCGAATTCGCCCGCCTGCGCGAGCCCGATACCCGTGCGCATCGCCACGCCCGGCGTCGCGCCGAAGAGACGCGCGAGGCCCGTGATCATCACCGCTTTCAGCAGCACCGGGCCGATCAGGAACGCGAGCACGATCAACGGATGCTGCCAGATCACCATCGGATTCAGCAGCATGCCCGTCGTCACGAAGAACAGACCGAGCAGCACGTCGCGAAACGGCTTGATGTCCTCCTCCACCTGATGACGGTACGGCGTCTCGGCGATCAGCATGCCCGCGATGAACGCACCGAGCGCGAGCGACAGGCCGAATTTATCGGTGATGAACGCGGCGCCGAGCGTCACCAGCAGCAGGTTCAGAATGAACAGTTCCTGCGAGCGCCGCCGTGCGACCACGTTGAACCAGCGCGTCATGAACTTCTGGCCAACGATCAGCAGCAGCGCCAGCGCGATCACGATCTTGATCGACGCGATGCCGAGCGACTTCATCAGCTCTTCCGGATTGCCACCGAGCGCCGCGATGATGATCAGCAGCGGCACCACGGCCAGATCCTGGAACAGCAGCACGCCGAAGATATTGCGGCCATGCTCGGTTTCGATTTCAAGCCGCTCCGCGAGCATCTTGCTGACAATCGCCGTCGACGACATCGCGAGCGCGCCGCCCAGCGCGACGCTCGCCTGCCACGAGATATGCACCCAGCGTTCGAGCACGAAGCCGAGCGTGACCGCGACGGCAATCGTGCCGAGCACCTGCAACAGCCCGAGGCCGAACACGAGCCGGCGCATCGAGCGCAATTTCGCCAGCGAAAACTCCAGCCCGATCGAGAACATCAGGAACACGACGCCGAATTCGGCGAGGTTCTGCGCGCCGACCGAATCCGGCACGATGCCTAACGCGTGCGGCCCCACCACGATGCCGACGGACAGATAGCCGAGCATCGGCGGCAGGTTCAGATAGCGGAACACGACGACGCCCACCACTGAAGCCAGCAGCAGGAACAGCGTCATTTCGAGCGGGGAAATCATCGGCAAAAGCGCATTGAAAAGAGCATCCTGGTTCGTCGGCGGAGCCACGCGCAAACGCCCGCGCAGCAAGGTTCAGGGGCCCGTGAAGGCAATGTCCGGAAAGGTCGCTCCCGGCGCGGCGAACAAGCGCCTTTGCTATACTCCCCGGATGATAGCGAAAATCAATGGCGACCGGGCACTTGCGCTCGCTCGCGACGTGCTGGACATCGAAGCGGACGCCGTGCGCTCCCTTCGCGATCATCTCGACGATGCGTTCCTCGAAGCAATCGACTTCATTCTCGGCTGCCGTGGGCGTGTCGTCGTCTCCGGCATCGGCAAATCCGGTCATATCGCGCGCAAGCTCGCAGCGACGCTCGCGAGCACGGGCACGCCCGCGTTTTTCGTGCATCCCGCCGAAGCTAGCCACGGCGACCTCGGCATGGTGACGGCCGACGATGTATTCATCGGTATGTCGAATTCCGGTGAATCGGAAGAACTGGTTGCGATCCTGCCGCTCGTCAAGCGCCTCGGCGCGAAGATGATCGCGATGACAGGCCGCCCTGGTTCGAGCCTCGCCAGGATCGCCGACGTGCATCTATATTGCGGCGTCGAAAAGGAAGCGTGTCCGATGAATCTCGCGCCGACGGCCAGCACCACGGCCGCGCTCGCACTCGGCGACGCGCTCGCGGTCGCCGTGCTCGAAGCGCGCGGCTTCGGTGCCGATGATTTCGCGCGCTCGCATCCGGGCGGCGCGCTCGGCCGGCGCCTGCTCACCTACGTGCGCGACGTGATGCGCACGGGCGACCAGGTGCCTAAGGTGCTTTCGGACGCGACCGTGCGCGACGCGCTGTTCCAGCTTACGGCCAAACGCATGGGCATGACGGCTATCGTCGACGAAAACGAGCGGGTCAAGGGCATCTTCACCGATGGTGACCTGCGCCGCGTGCTCGAGCGCGACGGCGATTTCCGCGCACTATCGATCGATTCCGTGATGACGCACGGCCCGCGCGCGATCGGTCCCGACCGCCTCGCTGTCGAAGCCGTGGAACTGATGGAGCGCCACCGGATCAATCAGATGCTGGTCGTCGATGAAGCAGGCAAGCTGATCGGCGCGCTCAACATGCACGATCTGTTTTCGAAGAAGGTGATCTGATGGCTCCCGCCCTGACCGCAGCCGAACGCGCAAGCCGCGTGAAGCTGATGATATTCGACGTCGATGGCGTACTCACCGACGGCAGCCTGCTGTTTACGGCCGAAGGCGACACGATGAAGGCGTTCAACTCGATGGACGGTCACGGGGCCAAGCTGCTGCGCGAGGCAGGCATCGACACGGCGATCATCACGGGGCGCAAGTCGGGCATCGTCGAGAAGCGCGCAGAGAATCTGCGCATCACGCATGTGTATCAGGGCGTCGAGCACAAGCTCGCGGCATTTGAGCAACTGCTGAAGGAAACGGGCCGCACACCCGAAGAATGCGGCTACATGGGCGACGACTGGGTCGATCTCGCCGTGATGCTGAAAGTCGGCTTCGCGGCCGCACCGGCTAACTCGCACCCCGAAGTGATCGCCCGTGCGCACTGGGTCAGCGAAGCGCGCGGCGGCCACGGCGCGGTGCGCGAAGTGTGCGACGCGCTGTTGCGCGCGCAAGGCCGCTATGACGCGTTGCTCGCAGCCGCATGCAGCGGCGAGGTGCAGCGAGGCCTCGTCGGATGAACCAGTTTCGCTGGACCTCGCTGATCCCGCTCGTCGCGATGGCGGCGCTCGCCGGCATCACGTACTGGCTGCTGCAGGCTACGCTGCCGCGCCAGGACGAAGGCGTGGTCAGGCCGAAACAGCACACGCCGGACTATTTCGCGGACAACTTTTCGATATCCGAACTCGATCAGTCGGGCGCCACGCAATATCGGCTCACCGCATCGAAGCTCGTCCACTACGAGGACGACGAAGTGAGCGACCTCACCATGCCCGCGATTCGCGCGTTCCAGCCGGCCAAACCCGTCGTCACGGCGACGGGCGACCGCGGCACGGTGAACGGCGATGCGTCGATCGTCGATCTGTACGACAACGCGCGGATCGTGCGCGACGCGGGTTTCGGCGACCCGAGAATGCAGGCCGACTCCTCGCATTTCCGCGTGCTCGTGAACGACGATGTCATCGAGACAGAAAAGCCGGTTAAACTTCAGCGCGGCCAGTCGATCATGACGGCCAGCGGTATGAACTACAACAATGTCACCCGGGTCATCCAGCTATTCGGCAACGTGCGTGGCGCCATCGCCCCCGTCGACTCCGGCAGTTCCCAGAAGTAACCCGGGTAAATCCAATTCCAGCGTGACTGCATGAACGAATCGTTCCCCCGTTTTGAGTCCGGCCGCATGCGCGCGTATCGCACGAGCCGCGCCGGGCTTGCGGCACTCCTGATCGCCTTGCCGCTTGCCGGTTTTGCGCCGCTCGCGCATGCCGAACGCGCCGACAAGGACAAACCGCTCAATATCGAAGCGGACAACATGACGTATGACGACCTCAAGCAGGTCAACATCTTCACCGGCCACGTGGTCGCGACCAAAGGCACGATCGTGATCAAGGCGGATCGCGTCGAAGTGACGCAGGACCCGCAGGGCTATCAATATGCAACGGGCACGTCGACGGGCAAGAACCTCGCGTACTTCCGCCAGAAGCGCGACGGCTCCGATGAATACATCGACGGCGATGCCGAACGCATCGACTACGACGGCAAGCAGGACCTCACCACGCTGACCACGCGCGCAACCGTGCGCCGCCTGCAAGGTCTGAACACGATCATGGACGAAGTGCACGGCAGCGTCATCACGTACGACGGCCAGAACGACTTCTACACGGCGAAGGCCGGCAAGGACGTCGCAGGTCCGGGCAATCCGAACGGCCGTGTGCGCGCGATGCTGTCGCCGCGCAATGGCGGCGCCCAGCCGATCAGCGGTCCGTCGGCGACGCTGCAACCGACCAACCAATTCCAGGGACAAGGAACGACGAAGCCGTGAGCGCCCCCGCCCTTCCCCATCGAAAGCCGGCAGGCACCAGCAGTTCGCTCGTCGTCCGCAATCTGAAGAAGCGCTATGGCTCGCGCACGGTCGTCAAGGACGTCTCGCTCGACGTGAAGAGCGGCGAAGTGGTCGGCCTGCTCGGTCCGAACGGAGCCGGCAAGACGACGTCGTTCTACATGATCGTCGGCCTCGTGCCGCTCGACGCGGGCGAGATCGATCTCGACGGCAAGTCGATCAGCCTTCTGCCCATTCACAAGCGCGCGTCACTCGGCCTGTCATATCTGCCGCAGGAAGCGTCCGTGTTCCGCAAGCTCTCCGTCGAGGAAAACATCCGCGCGGTGCTGGAGCTGCAATTCGGCGAGGACGGCAAGCGTCTGTCGAAAGACGCGATCGCGTCGCGCACGGAAGCGCTGCTCGACGAACTGCAGATCGCGCACTTGCGGGAGAACCCTGCGCTGTCGCTGTCGGGCGGCGAGCGCCGCCGCGTCGAGATCGCGCGCGCCCTCGCCACCAATCCGAGCTTCATTCTGCTCGACGAACCGTTCGCGGGCGTCGACCCCATCGCGGTGCTGGAAATCCAGAAGATCGTGAAGTTCCTGAAGCAGCGCAACATCGGCGTGCTCATCACCGATCACAACGTCCGTGAGACACTCGGTATCTGCGATCACGCATATATCATCAGCGACGGTAGCGTGCTCGCGGCCGGCGCGCCCGGCGACATCATTGAAAACGAGAGCGTGCGCCGCGTCTATCTGGGCGAACACTTCCGCATGTAATACGCGCACGCGGCTCCTGGACGCCGCGTGCAGCGCCCTCACGGCCTGATCCCAGGCCGTTTCAATACACGGGTTCAGTAATTTTGACGGGCTACGCTGGCGTGGTATCGCCCGCGTAGTCGGCCGTCCGCGCCAAAATCTGGTGCACACGCGTTTTTGCGGGTGTCGCAAGGTATCGCGGTCGTGGCAAACTCTCTACAATGAATCACACATTGCCATGAAAGCCAGCCTCCAACTCCGCCTGTCGCAGCATCTTGCGCTGACACCACAACTGCAACAGTCCATCCGGCTGCTGCAGCTGTCTACGCTTGAACTGCAACAGGAAGTGTCGATGGCGATCTCCCAGAATCCGTTGCTCGAAACGGAGGACGACTGGATCGCGAGTCCGTTGCGCGTCGCCGCCGACGGCACGGTCATCTCGCAGACGTCGCAGAACACCTCGCCGGAAGGGATGTCGAGTTCGCCGCCGTCTTCGTCGTCGTCCACTTCCTCCGGCGAAAGCCAGGAGAGCGGCGAACCCCAAGGCGTCGACGAATACAACGGCATGGGTTCGGACTCGAACTCGGATGCCAACCAGTGGAATCTCGACGACTACGGCCGTTCGGGCAACGCATCGGACGACGACGATCTGCCGCCGCTGCAAATCCACGAATCGACCACGACGCTGCGCGATCACCTGACTGCTCAACTTCGTGTAACGGGAGCAAGCGCACGCGACCGCGCGCTCATCACGTTCCTGATCGAATCACTCGATGACGACGGCTATCTGACGGCCACCTTCGACGAAATCCTCACCGATCTCCCCGACGAACTGGAAGTCGATACCGACGAACTCAACGCGGCCCTCGCCTTACTGCACAGCTTCGATCCCGCGGGTGTCGGCGCGCGTTCGGCGTCCGAATGCCTGCGTTTGCAGTTGTGCCGGCTCGAGCCATCGCCCACGCGCACGCTCGCGCTCGACATCGTCGCGCATCATCTGGAGCTGCTCGCCGCGCGCGACTTCACGCGTCTGCGCAAATACCTGAAGGCAAGCGACGACGATCTGCGCGAAGCGCATGCGCTGATCCGCTCGCTGGAGCCGTTCCCCGGCGCGGCCTACGGCAAGGCCGAAGCGGACTACGTCGTGCCCGACATCATGGTGCGCAAAACGGCACAGGGATGGCAGGCGGAACTGAATCCGGAAGTCGTGCCGAAACTGCGTATCAACCATCTGTACGCGAATATCCTGCGCAACAATCGCGGCGATCCGGGCAGCGGTTCGCTGCGGCAGCAACTGCAGGAAGCGCGTTGGCTGATCAAGAATATCCAGCAGCGCTTCGAGACGATCCTGCGTGTCGCACAGGCAATTGTGGAGCGTCAAAAGAACTTTTTCGCCCACGGCGAAATTGCCATGCGCCCCTTGGTTTTGCGGGAAATAGCTGATACGCTGGGTTTACACGAGTCGACGGTCTCACGTGTGACAACCGGCAAGTACATGCTCACCCCATTCGGGACGCTTGAATTTAAGTACTTCTTCGGATCGCACGTATCCACCGACACGGGGGGCGCGGCCTCTTCAACGGCCATTCGCGCACTCATCAAGCAACTGATAGGAGCGGAAGACACCAAATCTCCTCTTTCAGACAGCCGCATTGCCGAACTGCTGGCGGAACAGGGTTTCGTCGTCGCTCGCCGTACCGTTGCGAAATACCGCGAAGCACTGAAGATCCCAGCAGTCAATCTGCGCAAGTCTCTTTAGCCCGCTACCTCCTGTGGCGGGTATTTTCCGGCCGCGCCGCTGTTTGGCGGAGCAGGCTGGCCGATGCGACCTGCCAGCAGCCTGTCAAACGGGGGACGGCGTGGCAGATCGAGGGAATCGACCGGCGCTCGCGCGATTCATGCGGACCAGGCGGCCACTAGCTTGGAGAAGCACTATGAATCTGAAGATCAGTGGACACCATCTCGATGTAACGCCAGCGTTGCGAGAATACGTGATCACCAAACTTGACAGGGTGCTAAGACATTTCGATCAGGTGATCGATGGCAGTGTGGTCCTCTCGGTCGACAACCACAAGGAAAAGGAAAAGAGGCAAAAGGTTGAAATCAACCTGCATCTGAAGGGCAAGGACATTTTTGTCGAAAGCTGTGATGGCGACCTGTACGCCGCGATTGACCTGATGATCGACAAGCTGGACCGGCAAGTCATTCGTCACAAGGATCGCCTGCAGGGCCATCAACACGACGCGATCAAGTATCAGCCACTGGCGGCACAACCCGAAGTGCCACCGCAATAAGCCAGTAGAGGCTTTTGCTTAGCCCCGCGAACCGCCCGATATCGGGCGGTTTTTGTTTAGGCGCATGTTGCTTGCGGCGCGTGGTGTTTCATGGGCGTGGTTCGCAGTCCCGCACGATCCGCAGGGCACGCCAATTTTGAGTCATGGCGCGGCGCACCATCGGTAGCAACCCTGTTCTATAATAAATCGGTTACCTTCGGGGTCTTTGTCCAGCCCGAGCCCTGCACAAAGGGATCATTGCGGGTCTCAAGAGCAGGGCTCATCGTGCGTCGCTGGATTCGCCATGAGCAGCTGCGAGGCATGGAACGCTTTTCAATCGCCACAGCGAGGAGAATCCAGGCGACCTTTGCGCCTGTCAACATGAATCGTTTAGCCAAATATCTTCCCCTCGAAAACGTCGTCGTCGGTCTCGCGGTTACAAGCAAGAAGCGCGTATTCGAGCAAGCGGGCCTGATCTTCGAAAACCAGAACGGCATCGCCCGCAGCACAGTGACTGACAATCTGTTCGCGCGCGAGCGCCTCGGTTCAACGGGGCTCGGCGAAGGCGTCGCGATCCCGCACGGCCGCATCAAGGGCCTCAAGCAGCCGCTTGCAGCGTTCGTGCGCCTTGCCGATCCGATCCCGTTCGAATCGCCGGACGGCCAGCCCGTCTCGCTGCTCATCTTCCTGCTGGTCCCCGAACAGGCAACGCAGCAGCACCTTGAAATCCTGTCGGAGATCGCCCAACTGTTGTCGGATCGCGAAGCGCGCGAACGGTTGCACACAGAAGAGGACCGCGAGGCGTTGCATCGCCTGCTGACTCAGTGGCAACCTTGACGTATCGGCGGCGTTTCGCGGCTGAAAACGTAGGAGCCACGGCGCCGGAGCACCGGGTTTGATTCGAGGCTTACGGCGAAGTCCGGCAAACCGGCGTCGCCGCGAGCCGAACATGTTCCGTGCACGCCGTCGCAACACTGGCAACAGCGGACCGGCAACAGCGGACCGGCAACAGCCGGCGCGCAGCGAGCAGGCGGCAGACACTAGCACGCCAGCAGCACCCTAGCGGCACATACGAGGTCAGGGAGTCAGGGATTCATGGATACGTCCAGCATCAACGCCCAAAGCATTTTCGACGACAACGCCGCCGCGCTGAAACTCAGCTGGCTGACGGGGCATGAGGGCTGGGAGCGCGGCTTCTCGGCGGAAACAGTTGCGACTGCAACGTCCAGCGCCGACCTCGTGGGCCACCTTAACCTGATCCACCCGAACCGGATCCAGGTGCTCGGCGAAGCCGAAACCAACTATTACCAGCGTCAATCCGACGAAGACCGCTCGCGCCACATGGCCGAGCTGATCGCGCTCGAGCCGCCGTTCCTCGTGGTCGCGGGTGGCGTCGCCGCGCCGCCGGAACTGGTCCTGCGCTGTACGCGCTCGTCGACGCCGCTCTTTACCACGCCGATGTCGCCGGCTGCCGTGATCGACAGCCTGCGCCTCTACATGTCGCGCATCCTTGCGCCGCGTGCAACGCTGCACGGCGTGTTTCTCGACATTCTCGGCATGGGCGTGCTGCTCACGGGCGACTCGGGCCTCGGCAAGAGCGAGCTTGGCCTCGAACTGATCTCCCGCGGCCACGGTCTGGTCGCCGACGACGCCGTGGACTTCGTGCGCCTCGGCCCGGATTTCGTCGAAGGACGCTGCCCGCCGCTCCTGCAGAATCTGCTCGAAGTGCGCGGCCTCGGCCTGCTCGACATCAAGACGATCTTCGGTGAAACGGCCGTGCGCCGGAAAATGAAGCTGAAGCTGATCGTCCAGCTGGTACGCCGGCCGGACGGCGAATTCCAGCGCCTGCCGCTCGAAAGCCAGACCGTCGACGTACTCGGCCTGCCCATCAGCAAGGTCACGATCCAGGTGGCGGCCGGCCGAAATCTTGCCGTGCTGGTCGAGGCGGCCGTGCGCAACACGATCCTGCAACTGCGCGGCATCGACACACTCCGCGACTTCATGGACCGCCAGCGCCTCGCCATGCAAGACCCTGACAGCCAGTTTCCCGGCAAGCTGATCTGACGCAATGCGCGCGAAGCCGCGGCGGCACAGCGGGTGACACCGGATGCTATGATGAACCCAACGGATTCCACGACTCCATGCGCATTATCCTGATCACCGGTATCTCCGGCTCCGGCAAGTCTGTCGCTTTGAACGCGCTCGAAGACGCGGGCTACTACTGCGTCGACAATTTGCCGCCGCGTTTTCTGCCCGAACTCGCCGCGTACCTCGCGGGCGACGGCCAGGACCGGCTCGCCGTGGCGATCGACGCGCGCTCGGGCGCCTCGCTCGACGACATGCCGCAAATGATCCGCGATCTCGCCGGCCTGCACGACGTGCGCGTGCTGTTCCTGAACGCCAGCACGCAGGCACTGATCCAACGCTTTTCCGAAACACGCCGCCGCCATCCGCTGTCGGGCTCGCCCGCACACGATGCCGACGTCGGCGTGCTGACGTCGCTTGCCGAAGCGATCGAGCGCGAGCGCGAACTCGTCGCTGGGCTCGCCGAATTCGGCCACCAGATCGATACCAGCAACTTGCGGGCAAACGTTTTACGCGCGTGGGTCAAGCGTTTCATCGAGCAGGAGCACACGGGCCTCGCGCTGATGTTCGAGTCGTTCGGGTTCAAGCGCGGCGTGCCGCTCGATGCCGACTTCGTGTTCGACGTGCGCACGCTGCCGAACCCTTATTACGACCGCGAACTGCGTCCGCTGACAGGACTCGACAAGCCCGTCATCGATTTCCTCAATGCACTGCCCGTGGTTCAGCAGATGATCGGCGACATCGAATCGTTCCTGCAGAAATGGCTGCCGCATTTCCGCGACGACAATCGCAGTTATCTCACCGTTGCAATCGGTTGTACGGGCGGACAGCACCGCTCGGTATTCATCGCCGAAACGCTTGCCGCGCGTTTCGCGAGCGAAGCAAACGTGTTAGTGCGGCATCGCGATGCGCCGATCAACGTCGACGACTCATCGAAACTGGTCGCCTGAGTAACCCGATGGTGGCCCGACCGGCCGTCGCTCGCAGCGGCGGTCCTAACCGAAGCGTTGCGCCATGTCCTCTACACCGTCCGTGCTTGCCGATGTGCCGCTGTTTCCTTTGCACACCGTTCTTTTTCCCGATGGACTGCTGCCGCTGAAGATCTTCGAGGCACGCTATCTCGACATGGCGCGCGACTGTCTGCGCGACAACACATCGTTCGGCGTGTGTCTGCTGAAAAGCGGCGGGGAAGTCGCGCAGCCCGATGAGCCGTCCGTGCCGGAGCACGTCGGTTGCCTCGCGGAAATCGACGTTTGCGATGTCGACGAGTTCGGCATGCTGCTGATTCGCGCGCGCGGCACCGCGCGGTTCCGGCTGCTGTCGCATCGTGTCGAACAGGGCGGCCTGCTCGTCGGGATGGCCGAGTTGATCGGCAGCGACGTGCCGCTCGAAGGCACCCATTACATGGAAAAGTTCGGAGCGTGTGCGGAAGTGCTGGAGCGCATCATCGCGACGATCCGCGAGCGCGATGCCGAGAGCCTGCCGTTCCTCGAGCCGTTCAGGCTCGACGATCCGACCTGGGTGTCGAACCGCCTGTCCGAAGTGCTGCCTATCGCGCTAAAGGCGCGGCAAAAGCTGATGGAACTACAGGACGCCGGCGCGCGGATCGACATCGTGCATCACTACATGCAGCAGCATCAGCTGCTGTAGCGCCGGCGTTCAGATCAGCGAACCCTGCAGCCCTTCGAGCAGCTTGCGCACAGGCGCGGGCACGCCATACGCGTCCAGTTCGTTCAGCGACATCCATACGGTGTCGGCGTCGCGTGCGCTCACGGCTTTCGCGGAGTGATCGAACTCCGCAATGCGCGGTTCGATATTCAGCTTGAAGTGCGTGAACACGTGCGTGAGCGGCGCGAGCGGCGACACGTCCGCTGTCGCGCCGAAGTCACGCGCGAGTTGCGCGAGCGCTGCTTCATCCGCCGCTTCCGGCAAGCTCCACAAGCCACCCCAGATACCCGACGGCGGGCGCTTTTCGAGCATCACCGTGTCACCGTCGCGTAGCAGCAGCATCCACGTGCGGCGCGTCGGCACCGTTTTCTTTGGGCGCGCCGCCGGTAGTTCGCGCTGACGGCCCGTCACGTTCGCCACGCAATCGACGGCGAACGGACAGCGCACGCAATCCGGCTTGCCGCGCGCGCACAGCGTCGCGCCGAAATCCATTAGCCCCTGCGTGTAGGCGCTGATGTCGTCGTCGGTCCCATTCACGGGCAGCAGCGACTCCGCCAGCAGCCACATGCCGTTCTCGACTTTCTTCTCACCCGGAAAGCCTTCGACGCCGAACACGCGCGCAAGCACGCGCTTCACGTTACCGTCGAGAATCGTCGCACGGGCGCCAAATGCGAACGATGCAATCGCGGCCGCCGTCGATCGTCCGATACCCGGCAACTCCGCGAGCGCTTCCACGCTCTCGGGAAAGCGCCCGCCATGCTGCTCGACGACGACCTGCGCGCAGCGATGCAGATTGCGCGCGCGCGTGTAGTAGCCGAGTCCGGCCCATAGCGTCATCACGTCGTCGGCGGGAGCAGCGGCGAGTGCGGCGACATCCGGAAAACGCGCGAGAAAGCGCCCGTAGTACGGGATCACCGTCGACACCTGCGTCTGCTGCAGCATGATTTCGGACAGCCAGATTCGGTACGGGTCGCGCGTGTTCTGCCACGGCAGGTCGTGACGGCCGTGTTCGCGCTGCCATGCGATCAGGCGCACAGAGAAATCGGACAGCGTGGGTATCGTAGGAAAAACAGTCGTGGAAGGGGGAACGGACATGAACGGATCAGCGCTGACAGGTCGGACAATAGTAAGTGGAGCGTTGCCCCTGCACGATCTGTTTGATCGGCGTGCCGCACACGCGGCATGGCAGACCCGCGCGATCATAGACGAAATAGTCGAGCTGGAAGTAGCCGCTCTCGCCGTTGCTGCCGACGAAATCGCGCAACGTGCTGCCGCCCTTCTCGATTGCGGCGGCAAGCGTGACGCGCACGGCGTCTGCAAGCAGACCGTAACGTACGAGCGAGATGCGGCCGGCGGCCGTGGTCGGCCGGATACCCGCGCGAAAGAGGCTTTCAGATGCGTAAATGTTGCCCACACCCACGACGATGTCGCCTGCGAGCAGCGCCTGCTTCACCGAAATCTTCCGTCCGCGCGTCTTTCGATGCAGCAGCGCGCCGGAGAACGACGGCGCGAACGGCTCGACCCCGAGGTCCACCAGCAGCGGATGTTCGAGCACGTCGCCCGCCGACCGCGTGTGCCATAACACAGCGCCAAAGCGGCGCGGATCGCGGAAGCGCAAAATGAAGTCGTCGAAAATCCAGTCGACGTGATCGTGTTTCGCAGCGGCCGGCGGATGCGGCACGTTGCGCAGGACCCTGAGCGTCCCCGTCATGCCGAGATGCACGATGAACCAGCCTTCGTCGATCTCGAACAGCAGATACTTGCCGCGCCGCGCCACTTTGTGAACCAGCCGGCCCTGCAGCAAACGCGCGAAACCGGGTGGGATCGGCCAGCGCAACGCGGGCGTGCGGACCTCGACGCGCTTGACACGGTGTCCAGCAACGTACGGTTCGATTCCGCGTCGGGTAACCTCGACTTCTGGTAACTCTGGCATGTTTAGGGCCTGTTATCGCTAACAACGGGCTTGCGCTCGCCGTCGGAATGACCGGGCGCAAAAAATGGAACGAAGTGGATACCGGACGTATCCACAACAAACATGACGCGGCGAATGGCCCTTCCGGTGGCCGACCGCACAAAGGATTTTGCAATCGTCGGAACGCGCCTTTGCGGCCGCAAGCCCGTTATGGGCGCGAATGGGCGCGACTGGTCTGCAACTTGCGTCCGCGCTTATGCGCTTATTGTAGCGAGCGCGTTACAATCGACTGAAACATTGAACGGATATGTATGAACCTGTCCATCGTTAAGCAGTTTTTGAAGCGCCGGACCGGCGCGAATGGCGTGCCGCACGCTGTTTCCGCACGCCGGCTGCTGGGTGTGGCCGCGCTGGCTGTCTGGGCGCTCGGCGCATTGCCCGCGCATGCGCAGGACCAATCGCCCGATACGGATGACAACACCGTCTCCGTGCAAGATGCTTTCGGCCCCGATTCCGCCGACGAAAAAGCCAATCTGCCCAGCGTCGCGTTGACGAGCCAGATCGTGTTCCAGGTGCTCGCGGCGGAAGTCGCGCTGCAGCGCAACCAGCCCGCGCCCGCGTATCAAACCTATCTCTCGCTCGCGCGCGACACGCACGACCCGCGCATGGCGCAGCGTGCGACGGAAATCGCGCTCGCCGCGCAGAGCCCGTCGGATGCGCTGACGGCTGCGCAATTGTGGCAACAGTATGCGCCGCAATCGGAACGCGCCGCGCAACTGGATGCGTCGCTGCTCGTGCTGTCGGGCAAGCCCGACGACGCGAAGCCGATGCTCGCGAAAGAACTCGCGAAGATTCCGCCTGAAAACCGCGGCAACGGGATTCTCGCGCTGCAACTGCTGATTTCGCGCGGGCCGAATCGCATCGGTGGCCTGCACGTGTTGCAGGATCTTGTCGCGAACGACCTGAACCGTCCCGAAGCGCAATTCGCAATCGCGCGTCAGCAACTCATTTCCGACGATGCGCCCGGTGCGCGCAAATCGCTCGAACAGGCGCTCAAGCTGAAGGCCGACTATCTGCCCGCTGCGTTGATGCTGTCGCAGATGGGACCGGAAGAGCGCAAGGAAGGCATTGCGTCGATCGAGAAATACGTGCAGGCGAATCCGAAGTCGCATGAGGCTCGGCTCGCGCTCGCGCAAATGTATCTGGCCAGTGACCGCCTCGACGACGCGCAGAAACAGTTCGAGTTCATGCAGAAGGACAACCCGAACGATCTGACGCCGCTGATGGCGCTCGCGCTCATCAAGATCCAGCAGAAGAACTTGCCGGAAGCGCAGAACTATCTGCAACAGTATGCGCAAAAGGCCGAGAAGACGCCGGGCGCCGATCCGGGTCAGGCCTATATCTATCTCGCGCAGCTGTCGCTTGAACAGAAAGATACGGCAGGCGCGAACCGCTGGCTGGACAAGATTCCCGCCACGAGCACGCAGTACATTCCCGCGCAGATCACACGTGCGCAACTGCTGCAAAGAGACGGCAAATCCGATGACGCGCGCAAGCTGCTCGCCGGCATTCGCACGCAGGACCCGCATGAGCAGGCGCTGATCGCACGCACCGACGCGGCGATCCTGTTTGACGCGAAGCGCTACCCGGAGGCCGAAGCGCGTCTTGCCCAGGCCACCACCGATTTCCCCGACGACCCCGATCTCACGTACGACTACGCGATGGCTGCCGAAAAGAACGGCCATTTCGACGTGATGGAAACGCAGTTGCGCAAGCTGATGCGCACGCAACCAGACAACGCGCAGGCGTACAACGCACTCGGCTATTCGCTCGCGGACCGCAACCAGCGTCTGCAGGAAGCGGACAAGCTGGTCGAGAAGGCGCTGGCGCTGTCGCCGAACGATGCGTTCATCATGGACAGCGTCGGTTGGGTCAAGTACCGGCTCGGCGATACCAACGATGCGATCAAGGTGCTGCGCAAGGCCTACGATCTGCAACCGAACGCCGAAATCGGCGCACATCTCGGCGAAGTGCTGTGGAAGAGCGGTGACCAGGATCAGGCGCGCGCGGCGTGGCGCGATGCCCGTAAGCTCGAACCCGACAACGATACGCTCGTCAAAACGCTCAAACGTTTTCAGGTGAACGATCTCTGATGTACTTTTCTTTTCCTGTGTTTTCCTCTCCAGCGCCGCGCCGCGCGGCGCTGGGTCTCGCAGCCGCAGCCATCGTCGCCTTGTCGGGCTGCGCGTCCGTCCAGCCGCAAGGTCCGTCCACGTCGAATGCAGCAACGGCCGTCACCGCTCAGACCACCCGCGCGTATCACGGCCGCTTCGCGGTTCAGTACGTCGACCAGAACGGCCAGCAGCGCAATGCGTATGGCAATTTCGACTGGCAGGAACGCGATGACACTGTGACGCTGCAACTGCGCAACCCGCTCGGACAGACAATGGCGATCGTCACGTCGTCGCCGTCGGCCGCCACGCTCGAACTGCCGAACCGCCAGCCGCTGACGGCCGATAACGTCTCCACGCTGATGCAGAACGCGCTGGGTTTCGCGCTGCCTGTCGAAGGGCTGCGCTACTGGCTGCAGCCTTCGGTTGCGCCGACATCGAAGGCGACGACCGAGAAAGATCCGCAGCAGGAAACGCGTTTGAAGGAGATTCAACAGGACGGCTGGACGATCGACTACATCGCCTATGCCGATGCGCCTGCAACCGGCGTGAAGCGCGTGAATCTCGCGCGCACCGAACCACCGCTCGACATCAAGCTCGTGCTCGACCAGTAATCCGCACGCGCGCCTTACAAAGACTCATGATCGAAACAAACGACTCGCTGCGCGACTGTCTCGCTCCAGCGAAGCTAAACCTCTTCCTGCATATCACCGGCCGTCTGCCGAACGGATATCACGCACTGCAGACGGTGTTCCAGTTGCTCGACTGGGGCGACACGCTGCACTTCACGCTTCGCGACGACGGCGCGATCACGCGCGGCACCGACATCGCCGACGTTCCCGCCGAGACTGATCTCACCGTTCGCGCGGCGAAGCTGCTGAAGGAACACACGGGCACGCGCCTGGGCGTGAACATCGAGATCGACAAAGTACTGCCGATGGGCGCGGGCCTTGGCGGCGGCAGCTCGGATGCCGCTACGACGCTGCTCGCGCTGAACCGTCTGTGGAAGCTCGATTTGCCGCGCGCGGAGTTGCAGGCGCTCGCATTGAAACTCGGCGCCGATGTGCCTTTTTTTGTTTTTGGAAAAAATGCATTCGCAGAGGGTGTCGGTGAAGCACTCGAGCATGTACAATTGCCGCCGCGCCACTTTCTGGTGGTGACACCGAGAGTTCACGTTCCAACGTCAGCAATTTTTTCAGAAAAAGCGTTGACAAGAGATACAAAGGCTCTCATAATTACGGACTTTCTTGCACAGCAAAGTTGCAGCGCAGAATGGCCTGATAGCTTCGGCCGGAATGACATGCAGCAAGTTGTCGTGGGAAAATACGCGGAAGTTGCGCAGGTGCTTAGATGGTTTGATAACATCGCGCCGGCGCGGATGACGGGATCAGGCGCAAGCGTTTTTGCAGCGTTCCGTAGTAGAGATGAAGCAGTCGCGGCGCAAGCCAAACTGCCAGTCGAATGGAACAGCGCAGTAACGGCAAGTCTGGATACGCATCCACTCTTTGCTTTCGCGGCATAAGTTTCGCGGCACTGAACGGCCTACACGTTCAGTGAAGCTCAAAGTTAGTGTAGGGGAGTCGCCAAGTTGGTTAAGGCACCGGATTTTGATTCCGGCATTCGAGGGTTCGAGTCCTTCCTCCCCTGCCAAAATTTCTCGCAGTTCCTCGCCTCCCACAGCCTGAAGCAGGTGCATGATGAGCAGCCATGACGGCCTGATGGTTTTTACTGGCAACGCAAATCCGGCGCTTGCACAGGAAGTCGTCAAAATCCTCGGTATTCCCCTCGGCAAAGCAATGGTCTCCCGTTTTTCGGACGGTGAGATCCAGGTCGAGATTCAGGAAAACGTGCGTGGCAAGGACGTCTTCGTCCTTCAGTCCACCTGCGCGCCGACCAACGACAATCTGATGGAACTGATGATCATGGTCGATGCGCTCAAGCGCGCATCCGCTGGCCGGATCACTGCAGCCATCCCCTACTTCGGCTATGCCCGTCAAGATCGACGCCCGCGTTCGGCGCGCGTTGCCATCTCGGCGAAGGTCGTGGCGAACATGCTGGAAATCGCTGGCGTCGAGCGGATCATCACGATGGATCTGCACGCTGACCAGATTCAAGGTTTCTTCGACATTCCCGTCGACAACATCTACGCGACGCCCGTTCTGCTCGGCGATCTGCGCAAGCAGAATCACGAGAACCTGCTGGTCGTGTCGCCGGACGTCGGCGGTGTGGTTCGCGCCCGTGCGCTGGCCAAGCAGCTGAACTGCGATCTCGCCATCATCGACAAGCGTCGTCCGAAGGCGAACGTCGCCGAAGTGATGAACATCATCGGTGAAGTCGACGGCCGTACCTGCGTGATCATGGACGACATGGTCGACACGGCCGGCACGCTCTGCAAGGCAGCGCAAGTGCTGAAAGAACGCGGCGCAACGAAGGTGTTCGCTTACGCGACGCACCCGGTTCTGTCGGGTGGCGCTGGCCCGCGCATCGCGGCATCGGCACTCGACGAACTCGTCGTCACCGACACGATCCCGCTCAGCGAAGAAGCCCGCTCGTGCACGAAGATCCGCTCGCTGACGAGCGCCGGTCTGCTGGCCGAAACGTTCTCGCGTATCCGTCGCGGCGACTCGGTGATGTCGCTGTTCGCGGAAGGCTAAAGTATTCGCGAAGACGCCGCATGATGAATGCGGCGCTTTTGCATTCGGCGTGAACGAACGAAGGTTCATGCCGGTTTGTCTGGGGTCTTCAGCCCATAAAGGGTAAGCAAGACCCGTTTTACTGCCTGGTCGCGGGCAGATAATGGAGATTCAAATGAAAGTAGTCGCTTTCGAGCGTAATTTGCAAGGTACGGGTGCGAGCCGCCGCCTGCGTAACTCGGGCAAGACCCCGGGCATCGTGTACGGCGCTGGCGAACCGCAACTGATCGAACTCGATCACAACGCGCTGTTTCACGCACTGAAGAAAGAAGCATTCCACGCGTCGATTCTCGACCTGGAAGTGGCAGGCAAGTCGCAACAGGTTCTGCTGCGCGACGTGCAATACCACCCGTTCCGTCAGATCATCCTGCACGTGGACTTCCAGCGCGTCGACGCATCGAAGAAGCTGCACACGAAGGTGCCGCTCCACTTCATGAATCAGGAAAGCAACCCGGCCGTGAAGACGGGCGGCGCGATCATCTCGCACGTCATCAACGAAATCGAAATCGAATGTCTGCCGGCAGCTCTGCCGGAGTTCATCGAAGTCGATCTGGTGAAGATCGAAGCGGGTCAATCGCTGCACGCAACGGATATCGTTCTGCCGGCTGGCGTCGCACTGGTTGCGCACCTCGTCGCAGAAAACCCGGTGATCGTTTCGGCGCCGGTTCCTGCTGGTGCCCAGTCGGAAGAAGCGTCGGCTGAAGGCGAAAAGCCGGCAGCTGCATAAGACCGCTATCCTCTCGATCCGTTTCAATGGAACGGTCGACGTAACCCGCCGCGGTTCGCCCCGGCGGGTTTTTTTTCGATTTTTTCCAGGCCACGTGGCATGCCGCGTGGTCCACTCGAACATGATCAAGCTGATCGTCGGGCTCGGCAATCCGGGTGCCGAATACACCGCGACGCGTCACAACGCCGGCTTCTGGCTCGTCGACCAACTGGCGCGTGAAGCCGGCGCGACGTTGCGCGACGAGCGGCGCTTTCACGGCTTCTATGCGAAAGCGCGTCTATATGGCGAGGAAGTGCATCTGCTGGAGCCGCAGACGTACATGAACCGCTCGGGTCAATCGGTCGTCGCGCTCGCGCATTTCTTCAAGGTCCTGCCTGATCAGATCCTCGTCGCGCACGACGAACTCGATCTGCCGCCCGGCACCGTGAAGCTGAAGCTCGGCGGCGGGAGCGGCGGGCACAATGGCCTGAAGGACATTTCCGCGCATCTGTCGACCCAGCAGTACTGGCGCTTGCGCATCGGTATCGGTCATCCGCGCGACCTGATTCCCGAAAGCGCACGCGCGGGCGCGAAGCCCGACGTCGCGAACTTCGTGCTGAAGCCGCCGCGCCGGGAAGAGCAGGACGTGATCGATGAATCGATCGAACGCGCGCTCGCGGTGATGCCGACCGTCGTCAAGGGCGAACTCGAACGCGCGATGATGCAGTTGCATCGCAATCCCTGACTGCCCGCCGCGACAGCTAACAGAGGAGCAGAACTTGAGCCGCTACTGGAGCGATATCGTTCACCGGTTGACGCCGTACGTGCCGGGCGAGCAACCCGCGCTCGCGCATCCCGTGAAGCTGAACACCAACGAGAACCCGTATCCGCCCTCGCCCGCCGTCGTGAACGCGATCCGCAACGAGCTCGGCGAGAACGCCGAGTCGTTGCGCCGTTATCCCGATCCGACGGCGCGCGCGTTGCGCGAGACTGTCGCCGCGCATCACGGGCTCAAGGTGGATCAGGTGTTTGCCGGCAACGGTTCGGATGAAGTGCTCGCCACGGTGTTTCAGGCGCTTCTGAAGCACGACAGGCCGATCCTCTTTCCGGACGTCACATACAGCTTCTATCCGACCTACGCGCGCCTCTACGACGTCGCGTACCGGACGATTCCTCTCGACGATGCCTTTCAGATCCGCATCGACGACTACACGCAACCGAACGGCGGCATTCTCTTCCCCAATCCCAACGCACCAACGGGCCATGCACTGCCGCTGTCGGATATCGAACGACTTGTCGCATCGAATCCGGATTCAGTCGTCGTTATCGATGAAGCGTATGTGGACTTCGGCGCCCAATCTGCGATCTCACTGATCGGCAAGTATCCGAATCTTCTCGTCGTGCATACGACGTCGAAGTCGCGCTCGCTTGCGGGGATGCGCGTGGGCTTTGCGTTCGGCGATGCCGCGTTGATCGATGCGTTGAACCGCGTGAAGGACAGCTTCAATTCGTATCCGCTCGACCGTCTCGCACAGGCCGCCGCGACCGCGGCATACAAGGACGACGCGTGGTTCCGCGAGTGCACCGAAAAGGTCATCGCGAGCCGCGAACAGATGACGGCGCAACTGACGGCGCTGGGGTTCGAAGTGGTGCCGTCGTCGGCGAATTTCGTGTTCGCGCGTCACGAAGGCTATGACGCCGCAACGTTGGCCGCGCGGCTCAGGGAAAAGGAAATCTTCGTGCGGCACTTCAAGCTGCCGCGCATCGATCAGCATCTGCGCATCTCGATCGGCACCGATGCCGAGTGCGACACGCTGCTGGATGCGTTGAAGGATATTCTTGGCGGGTACGTCGGCTAAGGCGCCGGCAACGATACAAACGGCGCGCCTCGAATGACACGTACGGCGCGCCGCTTTCAGATGAATCAGGCGCCCTTCGCAGCCTGCAACCCGTTGTACTTCTCCATCAACTGGTCCTGCGTCTCCAGATGTTCCGGATTGCGCGGAATACATTCGACGGGACACACCTGCACGCATTGCGGCTCATCGAAATGGCCAACGCATTCGGTGCACTTCTTCGGGTCGATCACATAGATTTCCGGGCCCATCGAAATCGCGTCGTTCGGGCACTCGGGCTCGCAAACGTCGCAATTGATGCACTCGTCGGTAATCATCAGGGCCATGCTGTTCTCACTTCATGCCGGCACGCGTGCTCTGCACGCCAGCTAACGTTCCGTAATCCGCAATTTTACGCCTGACGGACAGACCACGCTGAGCGTCCGGTTATCGCGGACAACGCACGCGCTACGCCGTCAGGCGCGGCCCGGATCACGGCTTGGCGGCGGCTCGTGCCTCTTCTAGCACGACGACCTTGTCCTGCAGCCGCTTTTCGACGGACGGGAACACGAACTTGCTTACGTCCCCACCGAGTTGCGCAATTTCGCGGACGATCGTGCCCGAGATGAACTGATATTGGTCCGACGGCGTCATGAACATGGTCTCGACGTCGGGCAGCAGATAGCGGTTCATGCCCGCCATCTGAAACTCGTACTCGAAGTCCGACACGGCGCGCAGTCCGCGCACGATCACGCGCGCGTTGTTGACGCGGACGAAATCCTTCAATAGCCCCTTGAAGCTCATCACCTGAACGTTCGGATAGTGGCCTAGCACTTCGTTCGCGATCTCGAGCCGCTCTTCGAGGTTAAAGAATGGCCGCTTGTTGCGGCTATCCGCTACGCCCACCACCAGCGTGTCGAAAATGCTCGATGCGCGACGCACGAGGTCTTCGTGACCGCGCGTGAGCGGATCGAACGTACCCGGATACACGGCGACAACCATGGGATTTCTCCTCTCTACAGACTAGAAGGCGTGCCGGAACACGCCCCGCAGGACTCGTCTGACGACGATACCGCGCGCGTAACGGCAAGCCGCCCGGCGCTTGTTATGGAACGCGCATTATTCCTCATTTTCGCGCTGCAGCAAATGAAAGTGGACAGCGCCTGCCTTGCCCTGCCGTACCACGGACCAGCCTTCCAACGCCGCATGTCCGGCGGCATCGAGCGATTCGCCGGATTCGACATACAGGAAGCCATCCGCGCTGATCAGCGGCGCCGCCAGTTCGAGCGCGCGGTCGAGCAGATCATCGCCGAACGGCGGATCGAGGAACACGACGTCGAACGAGCCGGGCGCGAGGCTCGCGGCGAGACGTAACCCATCGGCTTCGGCAACTTCGATTGCGCCTGCCGCCAGCTTGGCCTGATTTGCCCGCAGTTGCGCCGCCGCGCGCGCATTGCGCTCGACCATCAGCACGCGCGCCGCGCCGCGCGACGCGGCCTCGAAGCCAAGCGCGCCGCTGCCGGCGAAAAGATCGAGACAGCGCTGGCCGTCGAGCCGCTGGCCGAGCCAGTTGAACAGCGTTTCGCGGACGCGATCGGGTGTCGGCCGCAGGCCGTCGAGATCGATCACGGGTAGCGGCGTACGCTTCCAGTCGCCGCCGATAATGCGGATAGTGTGCGGCTGGCCACGGCCGGAAGGCGCGCTTTTTGCGCCGTTTTTTGCACCGGTTTTTGCGCGTGAGGGGGAAGTACGGGACATGCGATTCGTGTGTTGAGCGTGCGCCCGCCGATCGTCGATAAGTACCTCGATCGGGGGGCCGGAGCGCCAACGTTACCACACGCGCGCAGCCGCCTTCGCCAAAGTTCACTACGGCGGTGCACTCGTGCCGGCGCTCACGACGCCGCCTGACGCGCCTGATAAAATGTGCGGCTTCCAGCGCTTCGCATAATTCGCTGCCATGCGAACGCCGCCGAACTGTCGCGTGGCTCGCCGCCGTTCGTCGCCACGCGTTGCCGGGCCAAAGCAGGAATCCGGCGCAATCTCACTCCAGTCCAGACCATGTTCAGCTTTTTCAAACGATTCAAGGGTTCCAAGGCGCCCGACGACACGCCTGAAACGCCGCAGGCCGATTCCGGCGCCGACGTCGACATGCAGGACGTGGCTGAGCCGGAAGCGCCCGCGGCCGCGCGCTCGCAAGCCGTCCCGGACTCGGCTGATGCGCCTGAATTCGATCCCAATTACGTCCCTGACGCCGCCGACTTCGAAGATTCGGACGACGAAGCCGCCGAAATCGTCCCGCCGCCGGTGCCGGAAGCAGCCGAAAAGCGTTCGTGGCTCACGCGCCTTCGCAGCGGCCTGTCGAAGACCAGTTCGAGCATCACGGGCATCTTCGTCGGCGCGAAGATCGACGAAGACCTGTACGAAGAACTGGAAACGGCGCTGCTGATGTCCGACGCGGGCGTCGACGCGACCGAGTTTCTGCTCGAAGCACTGCGCGAGAAAGTGCGCGCCGAACGCCTCACCGATCCGCAGCAGGTCAAGGGCGCGCTGCGCACGCTGCTGGTCGATCTGCTGAAACCACTGGAAAAGTCGCTGACGCTCGGCCATTACCAGCCGACCGTGATGATGATTGCGGGCGTCAACGGCGCCGGCAAAACCACGAGCATCGGCAAGCTCGCGAAGCATATGCAGCACTTCAACCAGTCGGTGCTGCTCGCTGCGGGCGACACGTTCCGCGCCGCCGCGCGCGAACAGCTCGCGATCTGGGGCCAGCGCAACAACGTGACGGTCGTGCAGCAGGAAAGCGGCGATCCCGCCGCGGTGATTTTCGATGCCGTCGGCGCCGCACGCGCCCGCAAGATCAACGTGGTGATGGCAGACACGGCCGGCCGCCTGCCGACGCAGCTTCATCTGATGGAAGAACTGCGCAAGGTGAAGCGCGTAGTCGGCAAGGCGATGGACGGCGCGCCGCATGAGGTGCTGCTCGTCATCGATGCCAACACCGGTCAGAACGCGCTCGCGCAAGTGAAGGCTTTCGACGATGCGCTCGGCCTGACTGGCCTGATCGTGACGAAGCTCGACGGCACGGCGAAGGGCGGCATTCTCGCGGCGATCGCGCGGCAACGTCCCGTGCCGGTGTACTTTATCGGCGTCGGCGAGAAGGTCGAAGACTTGCAGCCGTTCAGCGCCGAAGAGTTTTCGGATGCGTTGCTGGGTTGATGTCTTGTGCTTTTAGGGCTGGCAGCGGTTGAAATACAAAGGGCGTCATGCATTCGCATGACGCCCTTTTTTCATTGCTTCAGAGCTTCACTCGGCATCAGGCTGCACGCCGGGTTCCGCGCGCGCGAACGCATCGAGCGTGTTCGCGTGCTCGCAGATGCGCCGGATGGTCGGATACGGACTCATATCGACATTGAAGCGGTTCGCGTTGAACACCTGCGGGACGAGACAGATATCGGCGATGGTGGGCGTATCGCCGAAGCACAGCTTGCCCGCGCGGCCGTCCGCGACGAGATATTCTTCGAGTGCGGCAAAGCCCGAGCTGATCCAGTGGCGATACCACGCGTCCTTCACCTCGTCGTTCACGCCCACGGTGCGCTTCAGATACTTCAGCACGCGCAGATTGTTCAACGGATGAATTTCACACGCGAGCTGCTGAACGATCGAGCGGACATACGCGCGATCGACGGGCTTCGACGGCAGCAGCGGCGGCTCGGGATGCGTCTCTTCAAGATACTCGATGATCGCGAGCGACTGCGTGATCACGTGGTCGCCGTCTACCAGCGTGGGAACGATGGCATCGTGATTGAGTTCGCGGTACTCGGGCTTGAACTGCTCGCCGCCGTCGCGCAACAGATGCACGGGCAGGTACTCGTACGGCAGGTTCTTCAGGTTCAGCGCGATGCGCACGCGATACGACGCCGAACTGCGAAAGTAGCTGTACAGCTTCATTGTCTTGTACTCCCCCTGAATGGCGCTGGCGATATCAGACGACGCGCACGCTGAACTCGCCCAGCCCGTCCACGCCACCCTTCATCAGATCGCCTTGAACGATCGCGCCGACACCTTCCGGCGTGCCCGTGAAAATCAGGTCGCCTGGTTGCAGTTCAAAGAGCGTCGACAGATACGCGATCGTCTCGGCGACGGACCAGATCAGTTGCGACACGTCCGAACGCTGCTTTTCCTCGCCGTTGACGGTGAGCCAGATCGCGCCCTTGCCGACGTGACCGACTTTCGAAACGGGATGGATCGGGCCGAGCGGCGCCGAATGGTCGAAGCCCTTTGCCGTGTCCCACGGACGGCCCAGCTTTTTCGCTTCCGCCTGCAGGTCGCGGCGCGTCATGTCGAGACCGAGCGCGTAGCCGTAGACGTGATCAAGCGCGTTGTCCGCCGAGATGTTCTTGCCTGCCTTGCCGATTGCCGCGACGAGTTCCATCTCGAAGTGCACGTTCTTCGACTGCGCGGGATACGGAAATTCGCCCGTTGTGCCCGGCGCGACATACAGCACGGCGTCGGCGGGCTTGGCGAAGAAGAACGGCGGTTCGCGATCGGGATCATGGCCCATTTCGCGTGCGTGCGCCTCGTAATTGCGACCGACGCAGTAAATGCGGCGCACCGCGAATTGATCGTCCGATCCGACGACTGGCACTGCCGTCACCGGCGCTGGCGCAAACACGTAACCCATTCCGTTCTCCGTCTTCTATTGAGCCGCTCCGACGCGGCGAAGCATTGAGTGTAACGCGCCGCCGATTCGCGCGTAGCCTGGCCGAACGGCCAGGTGGCGCGCGCTGAAGCCCTCCCGTAAGGTTCATGGCAGGCCATGAATTTGCTCGCATTCTGCAGGCGCACCCGGCGTGCGATACTCGAAAGGAAAACGTAGCGCGCCGTAGCAGCGCTCGCGGCGCGTGCAAAGCGTCGTTGCCCGCCGTCCCCCACATACCGATTTGCCCGATGACCGATCTCACCGACACCACTCCCTTTCCCTGCGCCCGATTCATCAAGGAAATCGGCCGCGGCCCCAACGGCGCGCGCGCGCTCACGCCGGAGGACACGCACGCGCTGTACAGCGCGATGCTCGACGGCCGCGTCTCCGACCTGGAACTGGGCGCGATCCTGTTGGCGTACCGTGTGAAAGGCGAATCCGCCGACGAGCTGGCAGCGATGCTCGCCGCCGCCCACGCTTCGTTCGCGCCCGTCAACGTGAAGCACGGTGCGTATCAGGCCGTGTCGATTCCGAGCTACAACGGCGCGCGCAAGCAGCCGAATCTCGTGCCGCTGCTGGCGCTGCTGCTCGCGCGCGAAGGCGTGCCCGTGCTGGTGCACGGCGTGACGGAAGACCCCGGCCGCGTGACGAGCGCCGAAATCTTTGCGCATCTGAACCTCGCGTCCGCGCAGACGCACGCGGCTATTGAAACGAGCCTCGCAAACCAGCGGATCGCGTTCGCCCCCATCGGCACACTCGCGCCGAAGCTGGCGCGGCTGCTGTCCCTGCGTCGGCGGATGGGCGTGCGCAATTCGACGCACACGCTCGTGAAGATTCTTCAGCCCTTCGCGCCCGCGGGCCTGCGGCTCGTGAACTACACGCACCCGCCGTATCGCGAGAGCCTGACGCAGTTGTTCGTCTCGCATCCCGATATGGCTGTCGGCGGCGCGCTGCTCGCGCGCGGTACCGAAGGCGAGGCCGTCGCCGATACACGCCGCCAGGTGCAGATCGATTGGCTGCATGACGGCATCTGCGAGACACGCGTCTCGGCCGAGCGCTCGTCGCCCGATGCGCCCGAGGTCGACTTGCCCGAAGGCCGCGATGCGCCGACCACGGCTGCGTGGATCGCCGCTGTGCTGGACGGCGAAGCGCCCGTGCCGGCTGCGATCACGCGGCAGGTCGAACTGATTGTCGACATCGCGCGGAAGGCCGCCTGACAAGGGCTGACGGCCTTCCCGCTCGCCTCGGCGAACGCTCCCAGGAACGCATCGCAGCGAATGGTGGGTTGACAGCCCCCCGCCGCCTCGCTTATCTTGTAAAAATGCGTTCCATTCCGAACACCCTCCGAATTACCCTCGGCCGCCTAGCGCGGCCCCTATCGCTACGTCTAGCGTAAGCAAGGCGTAGCGCCGCACGCAGTCGCCACAGCGGCTCGCGGCGGTCCTCAAAAGCAGTTCCTGTTTCACCCCAGTCCGTAGTTCCTTCATAACCTGTAGTCGTCCGTATTCGTCCGTTTACCACTCGGACGAATCGCGAGGGTCAAATGCACGTTGCATGGGCTTCCTTTCCGATCGTTGCCTTCGTCGTCGTTCAGACGACGCTGTTTGTTCGCGCCCGTTCGTTGCTCCCGCTAGCGCCCGGCTTGCGGGACGTGCATCTGTGGCAGCCCGCCAGCCGCTCGACGCCACCTCACCCAGCACACGACTAGACGAATCGAACGAGGCCTCAACATGTTGCGCAACCCTGCCGAGAAGTACCGCCCCTTCCCCACCGTCCGTTTGACCGGCCGCAAGTGGCCCACCCGCACGATCGAGCGCGCGCCGATCTGGATGAGCACCGATCTGCGCGACGGCAACCAGTCGCTGATCGAACCGATGAGCATCGAGCAGAAGACAGAGTTCTTCGAGATGCTCGTCGCGATCGGTTTCAAGGAGATCGAAGTCGGTTTTCCGTCGGCGTCGCAAACCGACTTCGATTTCGTCCGCAAGCTGATCGACGAAAAACGCATTCCCGACGACGTGACGATCGAAGTGCTCGTGCAGTCGCGCGCCGACCTGATCACGCGCACGTTCGAGGCGCTCGAAGGCGTGCCGCGCGCGATCGTCCATCTGTACAACGCGATCGCGCCGTCGTTCCGCAAGATCGTGTTCGGGCTGTCGCAGGAAGAGGTGAAGGCGCTGGCCGTCGAAGGCACGCGGATCATTCGCGAGCACGCCGACGCCCGCCCGCAGACGCACTGGACCTACCAGTATTCGCCCGAAACCTTCAGCATGACGGAGTTGCCGTTCGCGCGCGAAGTCTGCGACGCCGTCGCGCAGACGTGGCGCCCGACGCGCGATCACAAGATGATCGTCAACCTGCCCGCCACCGTCGAAGCCGCGACGCCGAACGTGTACGCCGACCAGATCGAGTGGATGGACCGCAATCTCGGCTATCGCGACAGCATCGTGTTGTCGGTGCATCCGCATAACGACCGCGGCACGGCCGTCGCCGCAGCCGAACTCGCGTTGATGGCGGGCGCGGACCGCATCGAAGGGTGTCTGTTCGGCAACGGCGAACGCACGGGCAACGTCGATATCGTGACGCTCGCGATGAACCTCTACACGCAGGGCATCGACCCCGGCCTCGATTTCTCGGACATCGATGCCGTGCGCCGCGTGGTCGAGCGCTGCAACCAGATTCCCGTCCACCCGCGTCATCCGTATGCGGGCGATCTCGTCTACACGGCGTTCTCCGGCTCGCATCAGGACGCGATCCGCAAGGGCTTCGCGCAGCAACAGCCCGATGCCGTCTGGGAAGTGCCGTATCTGCCCATCGATCCCGCCGACGTCGGCCGCAGCTACGACGCCGTGATCCGCGTAAACAGCCAGTCCGGCAAAGGCGGCGCGACGTATCTGGTCGAGCGCGGCATGGGCTTCGTGTTGCCGCGGCGCGTACAAATCGAATTCAGCCACGCGGTGCAGACGGTGGCGGATCAGTCAGGCGAGGAAGTGACGGGCGACGCGATCTGCGCGCTCTTTGCCCGCGAATACTTCGAGGCGGACGGTCCGGCACAGCGCGTCAGCGGATCGACGGTGCGCTGGAACAAGCGCGAGATCGCCGTGCCCGCGACGGCGGCGGCGAGCGTCGACGGTCATGAGGCGTATGCGAAGGCGGTCGCGCAGGAAATGGCGGCGGCTTCGAAGCAAACCATCGAAATTACATCGTTCGAGACGGCGCGCACCACGGACGGCCGCACGATCGTGTTCGTCGCCAGCCGCGTGGGCGAGCAGCCGATGCGTCATGGCATAGGCGTAGCGGAGGACGAAATGACGGCCGTCGTCGATGCCGTCGTCAGCGGCGTCAATCGCGCGGGTTGGGCGGCTGCCGACCGGCGCGTCGCGGCGTAACGGCAAGAAGTAACGTAACAGCAAACCGAGGCAAGGCGAAAACGAACAGGCAAGACCGCAGAAGCGCAAACGCCGGCGATTCAACCGTCGCCGGCGCGCACGGACCGCTCACAAAGTGGCCTCCGTCAGGAAAAGAGTGATGGTGCGATCCGCGTCACTCGATTGCGCAACGCGTCGCCTGCCACGCGATCAGCTGCCACTTGCCGTCTTCCTGCGCCTGAATCGCCATGTAGGCGATCGGAAAGAGCAGCGCGCCGCTATTCGCTTCCATCTCGATCAGCGCGCGCCCCGTGACGACACAAGTCTCGCGTCCGACAGGCATCACGTCCTGCGACTGCACCTCGATCTGGCGATAGCGGCGGCGCCCGGCCGTGATGGCGTCGATGAACTGCTGCTTCGACTCGCGCTTGCCGTTCGTGTGGACGTAAATGACGTTGTCCGACAGCAGCGCGTCGAGCTGCTGTCCGTTTCCTTCCACCATCGCGCGAAAGCGATCGCGCTCCAGCCCGCGAATCGCTTCAATCACTTTTGCCGGCATCGCGTTCGCCCCTATCGACGACGGCGCCGACAGCGGCAGCGGTCGTCAGAAGTTGTACTGCACGTAAATCTGCTGGAAATTTATACCAGGATTCGGCTCTTTGATACTTGCATTGGAGATGTGCTGAAAGCGGTAGCCAAATTGGTACTGCTGATGCGAGCCGAATTGCGCGCCGACGCCCACCATGTCGGCGAACTGGAACGCGGAACTGAGCGTGTAACTCGACGCGATGCGCGGATGGGTCAAAACCCGTACACCAATGCCCGCCTCGATGAACGGACGGATCGCGCCCGAGCCCTTGATGAACCGCACGACCGGCGTCACGCCGAATTCACCGATATTGTCGTGATCGTTGCCTTCGTCCGTATGCCACCACGCGGCGTGCGCCTCGCCGATCAGCGCGAAATGCCAGTCGCCGATTTCCCACCAGGTCAGATTAGGGTCCCAGACGAAGCCAAGGTCGAGCTTTCGAACGTGGTGCTCGGCGAGACCGCCCGCGATCTGAACGCCGAACTGGTCCGCCGAAGCCAGACCCGATACGCCGAAAAGCGCGGCAGCGACGGCAAATTTGAGTGCCAGATTCGACGAGGGGTTGTTCTTTTTTTCCATCGTACGTCCACCGAATACGAGGTTTAGCAGGGACATCGTGCAGCGACATTCTAGAGACCGCAGCAACTATCGGACCCTTAATAACAACTGAAAACTCACAAATAACTGCTTCTGTTTTCGAAAAAATCTTACCGACGATTTCAGAATCATGCCGCAGCCGAGGAATGCTAAGCGTTCGGTGCCAAACCCGCAGATGAGGTACGATGCTATTGAACGTGCATTTTCGATAGGAAAGAGGGAACTTGCATGCCCCTATGGCTTCTAAGTATTAGCACTCGGTAAATGAGAGTGCTAACATCCATCGTGGTCCGCTTTGGCGGACATTTGTCTGAATAAAGGAGTTTGCTACGTGAGCAACACATTGACCCTTCCGAGTACTTTGAGCCAGTCGTCGGCTAAGGCCGCTCCGGCAGGTGCACTGGCGCTCTCGCACGCTTCTCTTCTGCCCGGCCAGCTGGGCAATATCGACGCCTACATCCAGGCCGTGAACCGGATTCCGATGCTGACGCCGGCAGAAGAGCGCCAGTACGCCACCGAGTTCCGCGAGCAGAACGATCTCGGCTCGGCGCGCAAGCTCGTCTTGTCGCATCTGCGACTGGTCGTGTCGATCGCGCGCAATTACCTCGGGTATGGTCTGCCGCACGCCGACCTGATCCAGGAAGGCAACATCGGCCTGATGAAGGCCGTGAAGCGGTTCGACCCGACGCAGAACGTGCGCCTCGTGTCCTATGCAATGCATTGGATCAAGGCCGAAATCCACGAGTACATCCTGCGCAACTGGCGCATGGTGAAAGTGGCGACGACCAAGGCGCAACGCAAGCTGTTCTTCAACCTGCGCAGCCACAAGCAAGGCTTGCAGTCGTTCACGCCGGACGAGATCGAGGGCCTGGCGAAAGAGCTGAACGTGAAGCGCGAGGAAGTGGCCGAGATGGAAACACGGCTGTCGGGCGGCGATATCGCGCTCGAAGGCCAGGTCGAAGACGGCGAAGAAGCGTTCGCCCCGATCGCCTATCTGGCCGATTCGCACAGTGAGCCTACAGCCGTGCTGGCCGCGCGTCAGCGTGACCGTCTGCATAGCGACGGTATCGCGAGCGCGCTGGAGTCGCTCGATCCGCGCAGCCGCCGCATCATCGAAGCACGCTGGCTGCAGGTCGAAGACGACGGTTCGGGCGGCTCGACGCTGCATGAACTGGCCGACGAGTTCGGCGTATCGGCGGAGCGGATTCGCCAGATCGAAGCAAGCGCGATGAAGAAAATGCGCACCGCGCTGGCCGAGTACGCGTAACCTCAGAGAAGCAGCGGGCGCACGCCGGTTACCGGCCGCACCCGTTTCGAAACAGAGCCCCGCTCTTCGCAAGAAGGCGGGGCTTTTTCTTGCGCGTCGTCAAATATTGCGTCAATTCGCGTCAATGTCGAGACATTGCCTTGACCTCGCGCAGAACGTGACTTATTAGTGATAGGGACCGGCCACCTCGCGACACGATGACGCGGGCCCGTCCGTCAGCCCATTCCTACAATGGTTGTGCATGCGCCAGTGCCGCGAGTGATGCGCACTGTGTCCTGCCGGGTCAACCGGCGCGATGTCGTTGCCCATAAAACATGGCCATAACGCTCAATCACAGGAATGCCACCCGCCGCACGCTCGCCAGCCGCATCGTCGCGTGGGCTCGCGGCCCGACCTTCGCCCGCGACATCCTGATCGTGCTCGCGATCAAATTCGCGCTTCTGTTCGCACTCAAGTTCGCGTTCTTCAATCACCCGCAGGCGCAGAACATGTCGCTGCCACCTGCGCAGGTCGCCCAGGCGCTGCTGTCGGTGCCCGCATCCGTCCCACCGCCGCCTTCGACTCAAGGTGTCAACCATGCCCGCTAGCGACGTCGTCGATCTCTCTCGCCTGCAATTCGCCGTCACGGCGCTGTATCACTTTCTATTCGTGCCGCTGACGCTCGGGCTGTCGTGGCTGCTCGTCATCATGGAAAGCGTCTACGTGATGACGGGCAAGCCGATCTACAAGGACATGACGCAGTTCTGGGGCAAGCTGTTCGGCATCAACTTCGCGATGGGCGTCACCACAGGTCTGACGCTGGAGTTTCAGTTCGGCACCAACTGGTCGTATTACTCGCACTATGTCGGCGATATTTTCGGCGTGCCGCTGGCCGTCGAAGGGCTGATGGCGTTCTTTCTGGAATCGACTTTCGTCGGGCTGTTTTTCTTCGGCTGGAACCGGCTGTCGCGCATCCAGCATCTGATGGTCACGTTTCTCGTCGCGCTCGGCTCGAACCTGTCCGCGCTGTGGATCCTGATCGCGAACGGCTGGATGAACAACCCGGTCGGCGCGGAGTTCAACTACGAAACGATGCGCATGGAGCTGTCGAGCCTGTTCGCCGTGATCTTCAATCCCGTCGCGCAGGTGAAGTTCGTGCATACGGTGTCGGCGGGCTATGTGACGGCGTCGATGTTCGTGCTCGGGCTGTCGTCGTGGTATCTGCTCAAGCGCCGCGACATCGACTTCGCGGTGCGCTCGTTCGCCGTCGCGGCCGGCTTCGGGCTGGCGTCCACGTTATGCGTGATCGTGCTCGGCGACGAATCGGGCTACACCACGGGCGAAGTGCAGCGGATGAAGCTCGCCGCGATCGAGTCCGAATGGGAAACCGCGCCGCCGCCCGCGCCATTCACGATTGTCGGCATTCCGAACCAGCAGGCGGAGCGCACCGACTACGCGTTGCGGGTGCCGTACGCGCTCGGCATCATCGCGACGCGTTCGCTCGACGAGCCTGTCATTGGTCTGAAAGAACTGATGGCGCGCAACGAGACGCGCATCCGCAACGGCATGCTCGCGTACGACGCGCTGCAAAAGATCAAGCAAGGCGACGCCAGCGACGCAACGCATGCTGCCTTCGACCAGCACAAGCAGGACCTCGGCTACGGCCTGTTGCTCAAGCAGTTCACGCCGAACGTCACCGACGCCTCCGCCGAGCAGATCAAACAGGCCGCAAAGAAAACCGTGCCGCCCGTTCTGCCCGTGTTCTGGTCGTTCCGGCTGATGGTCGGCCTCGGCATCCTGTTCCTCACGACGTTCGTGCTCGCGTTCTTCTTCTGCGCGCAACGCTCGCTGCTGCGTGACAACCGGCGCTGGTTCCTGCGCTGGGCCGTGTGGGCGATTCCGCTGCCGTGGCTCGCGGCGGAGTTCGGCTGGATCGTCGCGGAAGTCGGGCGCCAGCCGTGGACCATCGCGGGCATTCTGCCGACGTCGCTATCGGCGTCGAGCCTGACGGCGGGCGATCTGTATCTGAGCCTCGCGGGCTTCGTCGTGTTCTACACCGCGCTTTTCATCATCGAGATCACGTTGATGTTCAAGTACGCGCGGCTTGGGCCTTCGTCGCTGCATACAGGGCGATACCACCACGAGCAGACCGCGAAGCCGGCGGTCGGCGCGAATACGGCGGCATGAGCGGCATCGACCGCGATATCGACAGTGACACCCTTGCCGTCGCAGGAAAACACGAGGAAACATCGCTATGGATTACGCAACCCTCAAAGTGATCTGGTGGGTGCTCATCGGCGTGCTGCTGATCGGCTTCGCGCTCACCGACGGCTTCGACATGGGCGCAGCGATCCTGCTGCCGTTCATCGGCAAGACGAACGCGGAGCGGCGCATCGTCGTGAACACGGTCGGCGCGACGTGGGAAGGCAACCAGGTCTGGCTGATCACCGCGGGCGGCGCGATGTTCGCCGCGTGGCCGCTGGTGTATGCCGCATCGTTCTCGGGCTTTTACTTCGCGATGCTGCTCGTGCTGTTCGCGCTGTTCTTTCGCCCAGTCGGCTTCGACTATCGCGGCAAGCGCGATGATCCGCGCTGGCGCACCGCGTGGGACTGGGCGCTGTTCGTCGGCGGCTTCGTGCCGGCGCTGGTGTTCGGCGTCGCGTTCGGCAACCTGCTGCAAGGCGTGCCGTTCCAGTTCGATCAGGATCTGCGTGTCACCTATCAAGGCAGCTTCTTCGAGTTGCTCAATCCGTTCGCCTTGCTTTGCGGCGTTTTGAGCGTGTCGATGCTGGCCGCGCACGGCGCGGCGTTCGTCAAGATGAAGGCGGATGGCGTCGTCGCGCGGCGCGCATCGATTGCGCTGCGCATTGCGTCGCTGGTCGCGGTCGCGCTGTTTCTGATCGGCGGCGTGCTGGTCGCGACGCTGGTCGGCGGCTATCAGATCACCGAACCCGCGCCATTCGATACCGTCGCGAATCCGCTGCTGAAAAACGTGATCGGCGCGCCGGGGCTGTGGCTCACCAACTACGCGACGTATCCGTGGATGGTCGCCGCGCCTGTCGCGGGCGTCGTCGGCGGCGTGCTCGCGCTCCTGCTGGCGAGTTCGCGTTTCGAGCGCAGCGCCTTTCTATCGACGTCGCTGATGGTGATCGGCGTGATCCTGACAGCGGGCTTTTCGATGTTTCCGTTCATCATGCCGTCGTCGCTCGATGGACGCAGCAGCCTCACCGTCTGGGATTCGACGTCGAGCCGGATGACGCTGCAGATCATGCTGATCGCGGTAATCATCTTTCTGCCGCTGATACTCATCTACACGAGCTGGGTGTATCGCGTGATGCGCGGCAAAGTGACCGCCGACATGATCGAACAGAACCATCATTCGATGTACTGACACGCCGCGCGCAAGAGGAGCGAACCATGTGGTATTTCAGCTGGATTCTCGGTATTGGACTTGCGCTCGCGCTCGGCATCATCAACGTGATGTGGCTCGAAGCGAACAATGCCGTCGAGCCTGACGCCGACCCGGACCAACGTTAAGCGGGTAAACGAAAATCGGCGCCCCGAGGGGCGCCGATTTCATTTGCCAAAAGCTCAGGCCAGGACGAACGTCAGGCCGTTGCCGTCAGGCGCGTCGACAGTTGCTGCGCGTAACGCTGCGCATCTTCGCCAACGACGATGTGGAACGTATCCGTCGACACCCACGCAACGCTCAGCGTGTCGAGACGCTGGCGATCGACGGCCGACGGATCGCGCACGACGATACGCAGACGCGTCGCCGCGACGGCTTCGAGCGAAGCGACATTGGTCGCGCCGCCGAACACAGCAAGCCAACGCAGCGGGTCCGGATCGAGCGGGCCGTTGCCCGTCGCAGCAGCCGGAGCCGCAGCGGCAGCAGCCGGCTTGGCCGACACAGCAGCAGGCGAAACAGCCGCCACCGCGCCGCCGCTCGCGATCGTCGTACGGATTTCATCGGCGATCATGTCCGCTTCCGGTCCGATGATCACCTGCACGTTGCCGCCGCCGCGATTCAACACGCCGCGCGCGCCGATCGACTTCAGACCGTTCTCCGACACCTTCTCCGAATCCACCACCGACAGACGCAGACGCGTCGTGCAAGCATCGACCACCGACAGATTCGCCGCACCGCCCAGCGCCGCGATGTAACGCTGCGCGCGCGTGCCCGACGCTGCCGGCGCACCTTCGACAGGTGCCACATAACCGGCAGACGCGTACGACTCATTGGCCACTTCCGGCGTTTCCGCCTCACGGCCCGGCGTCGCCATGTTGAACTTGCGGATGAAGAAGCGGAACAGACCGTAGTAGACGATGGAATACGCGATGCCGATGGGAATCGCTTCCCAGCCCTTCGTCGACAGGCCGTAGTTCAGCACATAGTCGATCGCGCCCGCCGAGAACGTGAAGCCGAGCTTGATGCCGAGCGCCGAGCAGATCGCAAGCGACAGACCCGTCAGCACCGCGTGAATCGCGTACAGCACAGGCGCGAGGAACATGAAGCTGAATTCGATCGGCTCCGTCACGCCCGTCAGGAACGACGTCAGGGCCATCGAGAACAGCAGGCCGCCGACCATCGCGCGGCGCTCCTTCGGCGCTTCATGGAACATCGCGAGACACGCTGCGGGGAGACCGAACATCATGACCGGGAAGAAGCCCGTCATGAACGTGCCCGCCGTCGGATCGCCCGCGAAGAAGCGGTGCAGATCGCCCGTTACAGCGGCGCCGCCCGGCGGCGTGAACGAGCCGAACACGAACCACGCGAGCGAGTTCAGGATGTGATGCAGGCCCGTTACCAGCAGCAGACGGTTCAGCAGACCGAACACGAACGCGCCGACTGCGCCCGCCGTCGTCAGCCAGTGGCCGGCTGCGTCGATGGCGCCCTGAACAGGCCCCCACGCGTAGCCGAACACGATGCCTAACACCAGACACGCCACCCCCGTGACAATCGGCACGAAGCGTTTCCCTCCGAAGAACGCGAGGTAATCGGGAAGCTTGATGTCCTTGTACTTGTTGTACAGCATCCCCGCGACGATACCGGCGATGATCCCCGACAGCACGCCCATGTTGAGCTTGTCGTTGATGTCCTTCATCACGGCCACTTCGATCAGATAACCGATCGCGCCCGCCAGCGCCGCAACGCCGTTATTGTCCTTCGCAAAGCCGACAGCGACGCCGATCGCGAACAGAAGCGGCAGGTTGTCGAAGATCGCGCCGCCCGCGTCGGCGATCATCTTGATGTTGAATACATCGGGCTGGCCGAGGCGCAGCAACAGGCCGGCGACGGGCAAAACCGCGATTGGCAGCATCAGTGCGCGGCCAAGGCGCTGAATCTTCAGAAACGGATTTCCATCCATTGATACCTCCACTCCTTTGTCTCGTGTAGTTGCGTAATTGCTTTACATGCTGGTTGAAATGTCGAGCTGACGGATCCGGCTTTTCAGACTGGTTGCGACGCAAGCGCCATCAGTCTTGCGGCCAGATTTCGCGGCTCAGGGCTCTTACCGCTTGTGCCGATTCGAGCGCCAGAGCGTCCTGGGCGCGCTGACGGCACAACTGATAATCGAGTTTGCGCACGCGCGCCTTGATGCCCGGCACGGATACGGGGTCAACGGACAGTTCCGTCACGCCGAGGCCGACGAGCAGCGGCACCGCGAGCGGATCGCCCGCAAGCGCGCCGCACACGCCGATCCACTTGCCGTGCTTATCGGCGCCCTGCACCGCCGCCGAAACGAGGCGCAGCACGGCCGGATGCAGGCCGTCCGCCTGAGCGGCGAGATCCGGCTGGCAGCGGTCCATGGCGAGCGTGTATTGCGTGAGATCGTTGGTGCCGATCGACAGGAAGTCCGCGTGCTTCGCCAGTTGATCGGCGAGCAGCGCCGCCGACGGCACTTCGATCATCACGCCGACTTCAATCTTCTCGGTGCGGCCCGCTTCGGCTGCAAGCTCGTCGATCCGCTTGCGCAGCCGCACGAGTTCGCCCACGTCCGTGACCATCGGCAGCAGGATGCGCACTTTGCCCAAGGGCTGAACTGCGAGCAGGCCGCGCAACTGGTCTTCGAGCAGATCCGGGCGCACCTGCGCGAGTCGGATGCCGCGCAGGCCGAGCGCCGGGTTCGGCTCGGGCGGCAGCGTCAGGTAATCGACTTCCTTGTCTGCGCCGACATCGAGCGTACGGATGATGGCCGTGCGGCCCTTCAGCGCCTCGACGATCGACTGATAGCTCTGGCGATGTTCGTCGACGGTCGGCGCCGCCTCGCGATGGATGAACAACAGCTCCGTGCGCAGCAGGCCCACGGCGTCTGCGCCGTTGTCGACAGCAGTGGTTGCGTCCTCGAGTGTCGCGATGTTGGCGGCGACTTCGATCGCGCGGCCATCGCTGGTGGCGGCGGCTTGCTGCGACGTGCGGCGATTCACTTCGCGCACGCCGGCCAGACGCTCACGCTCGTTGCGCGCCCGTTCGACATCGAGTGCGCTCGGCGCGTATTCCAGACGGCCCGCCGTCGCGTCGACGACGACCTGCGTGCCGTCGGCGATCGCGTGCAGCGCGTCGCCCATCGCGACCAGCGCGGGAATGCCCGCCTGACGCGCGATGATCGCCGCGTGCGACGTCGCGCCGCCGCGCGCCATCACGAGCGCGGTGACACGCTTGCGATCCAGCGACGACAGATCGGACGGCGTGAATTCGTCCGCGCTCAGCACGGCTTCATCGGGCAGCGAGCGCGAAGCCGCGTTCGAGTAACCGAGCGCGCGCAGCACGCGCTTTTCGAGGTCGCGCAAGTCGGCGGCACGTTCGGCGAGCAGCGCGTCATCGACCTTCGACAGCACGCCGATCTGCGCACGGATCGCGTCGCGCCACGCAAAGCCCGCGCTCTTGCCGAGGCTGATCAGATCGCGCGCGGCGTCGATCAGCGTCGGGTCTTCGAGCAGCACGCGATGCACCGCGAAAATGCCCGCTTCGCCATGCGCGCCGCGTTGCGACGCGTCGCGCACGGTCGTGTTCAGTTCGGCGTCGACGGCGGCGATCGCCTTGTCCAACTGACGGCTTTCCGCGGCGGGCGTGTTGCCCGTCGTCTCCGGCGGATCGATGTCGGCATCGTCCCAGCGCACGAGCTTGCCGACGGCGATGCCGGGCGCCGCGCACACGCCCGCGAGCGTGTTCGGCGCGAGCGGCTCGCCCGTCTTCGGCACGGTTGCAACGGGCGCCGGCGACAACTGGCGCGCGGGCTTTTCTTCCGCTTCGCCGTGCGCCTCGCGCGTCAGTTCGCGCACCACGGCCTCGACGGCCGCACCAGCCTGCGCGCCGATACCGACGATCTCGACCGTCGCGCCCTGCCCCGCGCCCAAGCCGAGCAAGCCGACGACACTTTCAATCGCCGCCTTCTTGCCTTCGAAACGCACTTCGACGCGCGCATCGAGACCGCGCGCCGCTTCGCGCGCACGCGCCGCCGGACGCGCATGCAGACCGCCAGCATGTTCAAGCACGATCGTCTGGCGCGCTTCTTCGCTCACGCTCGATGCTTCGCGCGATGCCGCCACAGCCGCGCCGTCGCGCACGCGCAGCGTCAGGAGCGGCGACTCGCCTGCCTTGAGCACGCCATCAGCCGCAGCGCGCTCGACGATCTCGAACGCATCCGAATTCGCAATCGCGATCACCGACACGAGACTCGGCGCACTGCGCGCAACCGCGTCTTGATCGAACTCGATCAGCACGTCGCCCGTGCGCACGCTCGCACCCTGCTCGATCATCGGCGCGAAGCCCTTGCCGTTCAGTTCGACCGTGTCGATACCGATATGCAGCAGGATTTCGGCGCCTTCCGCCGTCGTGATCGTGACAGCATGGCCGGTGCGCGCCAGATGCATCACGACGCCGTCGCACGGCGCAACGAGCTTGCCTTCCAGCGGATCGATACCGATACCGTCGCCGAACATGCAGCCCGAAAACACCGGGTCGGGCACCTTCGCGAGCGGGACGACGGGACCCGTCATCGGCGCGAGCAGGACAATATGGCCTTCGGAATGGCTCTTCAAACGGGACTCCTCGACACGTCGCATCTGCATCTCTCGATCAATGAGTTTCGGTGACTTTCATCAGATGGCGCGGCGCATCAGGATTGCGTCCGCGAGCGGCGGCGAGGCCGGCAGCCATCACATAGAAAGAAAGGATTGCGGCAATCGGATCGAGCGCGGCATGCGCCGTCGATACGAGCGGCAAGGTGGCTTCGGGCACGTCGTCCGGTGCGGCGAGCAGCACGCGCGCGCCACGTGCCTGCATGTCGCGTGCGAGCTGCAACAGGCCTGCCTGCTCCGGTCCGCGCGGTGCGAACACGAGCAGCGGATAGTCGCGGTCGATCAGTTCCATCGGACCGTGACGCACTTCGGCGCTCGAAAACGCCTCGGCCTGGATGCCCGACGTTTCCTTGAGCTTCAACGCCGCTTCCTGCGCGATCGCGAGGCCCAGACCACGGCCGATCACGATCATGCGTTCGGCGTCGCGCAGTTCATCGACGGCCTTCGACCAGTCGAGCGCGCCTGCGCGGCGCAGTGCGTCCGGCAGCGCCTTCAGGCCGTCGAGCAACGCTTCGTCCTTCTGCCAGTGCGCGACGAGTTGCGCCGACACGGACAGCATCGCGATATAGCTCTTGGTCGCCGCGACGCTCCGTTCGGGACCGGCAAGCAGCGGCAGATAGAACTCGCACGCGTCTTCGAGCGGCGAGCCGGGCACGTTGACAGCGGCCACGGTCAGCGCACCCGCTTCGCGCAGTGCCTGCATCGTGCCGACCAGATCGGGGCTCTTGCCCGATTGCGAAAACCCGAGCGCAAGCTGGTTGCGCACCTGCAGCGGCGCTTGTTGAAGGGTCGCAACGGACATCGGCAGCGACGCGACGGGCAGGCCGACGCGGCTCATCGTCAGCGAGGCGAAGTAACTCGCCGCGTGATCCGAGCTGCCGCGCGCCACCGTCAGCGCGACATGACGCGGCTCCTGTGCGAGCCGGGCCGCGAGCGCTTCCACGCGCGACGTATCGTTGAGTTGCGCGGCGACCACGTCAGCGGACGCCAGCGCCTCTTTAAGCATATTCGACAATCGATTCTCCTTCGACGTAAGTCGCCGTCAACGCCAGTTCGCGATCGAACACGACGATGTCTGCCCACGCGCCGCGCGCGAGACGGCCGCGGTCTTCGAGGCCGAGATAGTCGGCGGCGTAACGGGACATACGGTTTGACACATCGGCCATCGGCAGGCCGAGCGATACGAGGTTGCGCAGCGCCTGATCCATCGTCAGCGTGCTGCCTGCGAGCGTGCCGTCGGCAAGGCGTACGCCGCCGAGGCACTTCGTCACGTGCTGGCTGCCGAGGCGATATTCGCCGTCAGGCATGCCCGTCGCCGACGTGCTGTCCGTCACCACATAGAGGCGCGGAATCGCGCGCATCGCGGCGCGGATTGCGCCCGGATGAACGTGCAGCAGGTCGGGAATGATTTCCGCGTACTCGGCGTGCGCGAGCGCCGCGCCGACCATCCCGGGATTGCGGTGATGCAGCGGCGACATCGCGTTGAACAGGTGCGTGAAGCTGCGCGCGCCGTGCTTCATCGCGGCGACTGCGTCGTCGTACGTGCCGAGCGAGTGGCCGAGTTGCACGCGTACGCCGCGCGCGTTGATCTCGGAGATGATCTCCATGTGGCCGGAAATTTCCGGCGCGATCGTGACGACGCGGATGGGCGCGATCGACAGATACTTCAGCACTTCGTCGAGCACAGCCGACACGGCCGCGTCAGGCTGTGCGCCGAGCTTGCCGGGGTTGATGTACGGTCCTTCGAGGTGCACGCCGAGCACACGCGCGCCGCCCGACACACGGTTCTTCGCGACGTCGCCGAGGCCCGCGACGACGGCCATCAGCTCGTCGCGCGGCGCCGTCATCGTGGTGGCGAGCAGGCTCGTCGTGCCGAAGCGCGCATGCGTGCGCGTGATCGCCTCGATCGCGTTGCCCGCTTCCATCACGTCGGCGCCGCCGCCGCCATGCACGTGCAGGTCGATGAAGCCGGGCAGGATGTACAGCGCGTCGTTGGTCGACGGATCGGCGGCGTTGCCCGTGATGGCCGTGATGCGGCCGTTTGCGGATTCGATCGTGCCGTGGATCCAGCCTTCAGGGGTGAGTATGTTTCCGGTCAGCATGAGTCTCTCTGATGTTGCGTTATGCAGTGCGTGACTGATTCGCGGTTCCGTTTGTCTGCCGTCGCGCCTGTCAGCGCGCCAGCTCACAGCCGCAGTTCAGCGACGAAGTCGTAGTAGTCGTCCCGGCAATAGGTATCGGTGAGTTCGATGGCACGCTGATCCGCGCTGTAGCCCACGCGCGTGATCAACAACAGTGCGCTGCCTTGTTCGAGGTCCATCAGTGTGGCGATCTCGCTCGACGCATTGACGGCGCGAAAGTGCTGCAGCGCGCGCACGACGGGCATGCCGCGCTGCTCCAGGTAACTGTAGAGCGAGCCGCCGATGGCCTGCGGATCGGACACGATCGACACGGGCAGCGACGAATGCTCGACCGCCATCACAATGCCGTCGGCGCGGCGCAGCCGGCGCAGGCTCGCGACGGACGCGCCCGGCGACAGCCCCAGATGCACGATCTCGTCGCGCGTCGCGCTGCGGACCTCGCGTTCGAGCCAGATCGAATCCGGGCGGAAGCCGCGCTGCTCCATCTTCTTCGTGAAGCCGGTGAGACGCGACAGCGGATCTTCGACGCGCGGCGTGATGAAGCTGCCCGCGCCGCGCGCGCGCCGGATCAAGCCTTGCTCGACCAGCAGCGCAATCGCCTTGCGCGCCGTGATACGCGACACGCCGATCGCATCGGACAACGAGCGCTCCGACGGCAGTGCCTCACCCGCCGACCACACGCCGCAATGGATCGCCGTCGCCAGATTGCGGGCGAGCTGCAGGTACAGCGGCGTGACGTTGTGGGCGTCAGGTGTCAGTGCGGACCAACGGGTTTCCATATGGCTCGGTCGGGGATCGTGAGGAGACTGGACTGCTCGGCCTGCGAAACTGGAGCCCATTATATAACCACAATAATACCAGTCAACGAGCTGGTATCTAGCTGGTCTACACCAAGCAAACCCTTGCTCAATAAGGAATTCCGCGAATTAAGCGGTTTCCAACTGACAGCCCGCTGGCATTAGGACATACCCGCATCTGAGACCAGTTGCCCAACTGGTCCTCACGAATCGTCTGTCAAGTTGCGTGCGTTAACCCGCAAATGTCATACCTCTTTATTAACGATCTGGTGCAAACTTCGAAATTCGCGAGCGATCACTCGATGGAAACAACATAGCTTGGTGAACCGAATGACAGGCCAATACGGGGAGCGGAAACGGTGAACGATCCCGCTATAGTCCGGGCGGAAGCCGTCCGCCATTTCAATCGTTTTTACACGCAGTACATCGGGGCACTGCACGAACATCTGCAGAAAAGCCCGTATTCGCTGACCGAGGTGCGGGTCATGCACGAACTGTCGCGCAGCGAGCACCAGACGGCGGCGGCGCTCGCGCGCAATCTCGGCATCGACAGCGGCTATCTGAGCCGGCTGCTGTCGAGCTTCGAACGGCGCAACCTGATTTCGCGGCGGACGTCGGAGATCGACGCGCGCCAGTCGCTCGTATCGTTGACCGAGGCGGGGCTTGCCGCGTACCAGCCGCTCGACGCCGCCGCGCTCGACGAGGTCGGCGCCGTTCTCGCGCGGCTCGCGCCGCATTCGCAGGATCAACTGATCCACGCGATGAAGCTGATCGAGCGCCTGCTCGACGAGCGGCCGCGGCATAGCATCGTCACGCTGCGCGCGCCGCGTGCGGGCGAATACGGTTGGCTGGTGTCGCGCCAGGCGCAGCTGTTCGCATACGGCCACGGCTGGGACCACACGTTCGAAGCGCTGCTCGCGCAGCAGGCCGGGCGCTTCGCGCAGGGTCACGACACGTTGCGCGAAATCTGCTGGGTCGCGGAACAGGATGGCTTGATCGTCGGTTCGGCGCTCGTCGCGGCGGCATCCGACACGCAGGCGAGTGTGCGTATGCTGTATGTCGAACCGGACGTACGGCGGCTCGGCATCGGTGCGCAACTGATCAACGAATGCGTGCGCTTCGCGAAGCGCGCGGGCTACCGTACGCTCTCCGTCGAAAGCGAGAGTTCGCTCGACGACACGCGGCGGCTCGTTACGCAGGCTGGCTTTACGCTCGTATCGACGGCACCCGAACGGCGCTTTGGACGCGATCTCGTCATCGAACAATGGGAGCGCGCGCTATAGCGGCTGCGTCTCGTGCCTTCGCTACGCGCACAAAAAAAGCGCCACGGTCTCCCGTGGCGCTTCTCTTTCAAATCATGCGATCAGGCCGCGTCGCTTAGAACGACGGCACGACCGAACCCTTGAACTCCGTCTTGATGAACTGGCGCACGTCTTCCGACTGATACGCCGCGACCAGCTTCTTCACCCACGGCTGATCCTTGTCCTTGATACGAACGGCGATCAGGTTCGCGTACGGGCTGTGCACGTCTTCGAGCGCGATTGCATCTTTGGTCGGCTGCAGGCCGGCTGCCAGCGCGAAGTTCGTGTTGATCGCGGCGGCATCGACGTCGGAGAGCGAACGCGGCAATTGCGCTGCGTCCAGTTCGATCAGCTTCACCTTCTTCGGATTGTCGGCGACATCGAGCGGCGTCGCGTTGCTGCCGTTCGTGCCCGCGCCCGCCTTCAGCTTGATCACGCCTTGCGACTGCAACAGCAGCAATGCGCGATTTTCATTCGACGGATCGTTCGGAACCGCGACCTTCGCGCCTTGCGGCAGATCCTTCAGCGACTTCAGCTTCTTCGAGTAGACGCCAAGCGGCGAGATGTAGGTCAGACCGGCGTTGACGATCTTGTAGCCACGCTGCTTGATCTGGCTGTCGAGATACGGCTGATGCTGGAAGCTGTTCGCGTCGAGATCGCCTGCGTCGAGCGCGGCGTTCGGCTGCACGTAGTCGTTGAACTCGATGACCTTCACGTTCAGGCCTTCGCGCTTCGCGACCTTCTGCACTACCGACCAGATTTGCGCGTCGGGGCCGCTGATCGTGCCGACCTTGATGACCTTGTCGTCGGCACGTGCGCCGAAGCTCGTGACGAGCGCCGCCGAAGCGAGCGCTGCGGAAAAGACCTTGATGAGTGTTCTGCGCTGCATGTGATTCTCTCTTGACTGCCTTGTTTCGGATTCGTATTCGACAGCGGGCACATTGACGTAGCCCGCGAAGTGTCGAGCCCTAAATCGTCTCACAGCCGCGCGTCGATGGGAAATACAGGGTTCGCATATGGGTATGCGCGTTGTCCCGCGCGGCTTTGTCACGGGGTTGCATGGCGTGCCTCGTTGCGCATGGTGTTTTAGGAGTCGTCCTATAGGGGCATACCCGCCGCCTTTTTAAGATAAGCATGCCTACCAAGCCCAATCGATTCGTCGGGCGCATCTCACCCAGCCTTCGTTGCAGACACTCCACTCACGACTCAAACGAGAGACACATGTCATATCCCGCTCGCCCCATCGCCTTCGTTCTCGCCTCGACCAACCACGGCAACATGATCGTCAACCGCAACGATTTCGCGATCAAACAGGACGGCGGCGTGTTCGGCGTCGGCTTTCAGTTGCTCACGGCATCGCAGTTCGATCTCAACGAAATTAAACTCGCACTCCTGATTCTCGACCTGCGCCGCCGCCATTTCGGCGACGGTGTTGTCGCGATCGACGGTGGCGCGAACGTCGGTGTGCATACGATCGAATGGTCGCGGCACATGTACGGATGGGGCGAGGTGCATTCGTTCGAAGCCCAGGAAGCTGTGTACTACGCGCTGGCGGGCAACATCGCGCTCAACAACTGCATGAACGTGCGAGCGCGGCTGACGGCACTGGGCGAAAGCTGCGGAGAGATGATCGTGCCGCGGCCCGACTATACGCGGCCCGCGAGCTTCGGCAGTCTCGAACTGCGCCAACGCGAAAATACCGAGGCGATCGGACAACCGATCTCCTACGACACGCAGGACGGCGTCAAGGTGCCCGTGATCGATCTGCCTTCGCTGAGCCTCAATCGGCTGGACTTTCTGAAGCTCGACGTCGAAGGGATGGAACTCGACGTGCTGCGCGGGGCACGCGCCGTGCTCGAACAGCACCGCCCCGTCATGCTGATTGAAATGATCAAGTCTGATCGCGACGCGATTCAGACTTTTCTAACCGAACTCGGTTATCGTCAGTTCGACTATGGAATCGATCAACTGGCGATCCACGAATCCGACCCGACCTTGCAGCACATCCATCAAACCGAGAACGGTCTCGTTCTCGGTTGAGAAGCCGTTAGAAGGTGGTCCAATCGTCACCGGATGACGACGCCTTTACCGGACGCGCCGACGCATCCATCTTCATGGCGGGTCTCGCGGCCTCGCGCGCACCGAGATCCGCCTTCGTTGCCGTCGCGGCTGCGGCGGCTGCCGGCTTCGCGGCTGGCTTCGCCGCTGCATTCACGACCTTCTTCGCTGCCGCAGGAACCGTCTTCGCAGCGACCATCGGCTCACCGCCATTTACCCGGAACGCACCGATCGTCTGACGCAGACGCGTCGCCTGATCCTGCAGCGACGCAGCAGCCGCCGCAGCCTGCTCGACCAGCGCCGCGTTCTGCTGCGTGACCTCGTCCATCTGCGTGACCGCACGTCCCACCTGCGAAATGCCGCTGCTCTGCTCCTCCGACGCCGCGGCGATCTCACCCATGATGTCCGTCACGCGGCGCACCGCCTGCATGATCTCGCTCATCGTCGTGCCTGCCTGCTCGACGAGCGTGTAGCCGTTGTTGACGCGCTCCACCGATGCGCCGATCAGTTGCTTGATTTCCTTCGCCGCCGTCGCCGAACGTTGCGCAAGGCTGCGCACCTCGCCCGCGACGACCGCGAAGCCGCGGCCCTGTTCGCCCGCGCGCGCCGCTTCGACGGCCGCGTTCAGCGCGAGAATGTTCGTCTGGAACGCGATGCCCTCGATCACGCCGATGATGTCCGAGATCTGCCGCGAGCTGTCGTTGATCTCCGTCATCGTGCTGATCACACGGTTGACGACCTCGTTGCCCTTCGTCGCGATCTCAGACGCATTGTTCGCAAGGCCGCTCGCCTGGCGCGCGTTGTCGGCGTTCTGCTTGACGGTCGCCGTCAGCTCTTCCATGCTCGCCGCCGTTTCCTGCAACGACGCCGCCTGCTGCTCCGTGCGCTGCGACAGATCACCGTTGCCCGCCGCGATCTCCTGCGTAGCCGACGCAATCGACTCCGCCGACTGACGAATCTCGCCGATCGTGCGCTGCAAGCGGCTTTGCATCTCGTTCATCGCGGCCATCATGCTCGACGAATCGTTCGCGCGCACGGACACGATCTGCGTGAGGTCGCCCGTCGCGATACGCGCCGCGAGCTTTGCGGCATCCTGCGGCTCGCCGCCGAGGCTGCCGCGCACATTGCGGATGATCAAAAGCATCGCGAACGAAATCCCCGCGCCGATCACCAGCACGACGATGAAATGCTCGATCAGGTTCGCGTAGTAAGCGGTATCGATGTCGCGCACGAATACGCCACTCACGATGTTCCAGTCCCACGGCGCGAAACGCACGGCATAGCTGATTTTCGGCACAGCCTCTTCGCTGTGCGGCAGACGTCCGCGGTATTCGGCGAAACCTTTGCCCGTCGCCTTCGCCGCATCGACGATCGACACGTACAGGAGCTTGCCGTCCGGGTCCTTGAAGTCGCCCACCGCTTTGCCGTTCATCTGCGGCAAGGTCGGATGCATCAGCACGACGGGCTTCGAATCCATCACGAACAGATAACCGGACTCGCCGTAGCGCATCGTCGCGAGACGCGCGAGCGCTTCGCGCTGCGCATCGGCCTCGCTCATCTTGCCGGCCTGCGAAAGTGCGTAATAGCCGCTCACGACCCCTTGCGCGGCATCGACGAGATTCACCATGCCTGCCTTGCGCTCGTCGAGCATTGTCGAGCGGGTTTCCACCGCGCTCCACAATCCGACGCCCAGCAAGCCCAGCCATACGAGCACAAGCGATAACCACAGCTTGCGGTTCAGACTCATCCTACTCATTGTGTTGGTCTCTTGTGGTGTGGTCACATCTTTGGCAAATCTGCGGCGCCCGCTTAAGACAGAATGGGCGCAAACGATTGCTCTCCTGGATAACGGCAAATCGATGCGCCGACTTGAGGCGGCCCGCCAGTCACGCCCCGCGCCGTGTCAGCCGATAATGGCGGGATGCGGCGCCTACGCGCGCCGTTCGCCTCTTCCCCATTTGCGAGGTTTTTTATGTATGTCGTCTCCCTCAGCTACACGGCATCGCTGGATCGTGTCGACGATGCGCTGGAAGCGCACCGCGCGTTCCTGACGCGTCAGTTCGACGCGGGCGTGTTCATCATGGCAGGGCCGAAGGTGCCGCGCGACGGCGGCGTGATCATCGCGGCGGGTATCGAACGATCGAGACTCGACGAGATTCTCGCGAGCGATCCATTTGCGCAGCAGAAGGTGGCGCGCTATGACGTGACGGAGTTCAAGGCGACGCGGATGGCGCCGGGGATGAATCTGAAAGCGCCCGAGTGAACTGGGGCTTAGAAAATGAAAAAGGCTGCACGTCGTCGTGCAGCCTTTTTCATTTCAATGTGCGACTTTTGCGCCGCTCGCTCAGCCGAGCAACAGCTTCAGATCGTGCACCCACGGCGATGCGCCCTGCCCGTCACGGGCGAAAAGACGCAGCTTGCCGTCGGTATCGAACACGTAGCTCGCGGCCGTGTGATCCATCGTGTAGCTGTCGGGCGTCTTGCCCGGCACCTTCGCGTAGTAAACGCGGAAGTCCTTCGTCACCTTCGTCAGCTGCTCCTGATCGGCAGGGCGCAGGCCGACGAACGTCGGATTGAACGCGGGCACGTACTGCGACATCAGTTCAGGCGTATCGCGCTCGGGATCGACGGTGACGAACAGCACCTGCACGCGCTTCGCGTCTTCGGGGCCGAGTTGCTGGAGCGCCTGCGAAAGCTCGGCCATCGTCGTCGGGCAGACGTCGGGGCAATGCGTATAGCCGAAGAACATCACGACGACCTTGCCCTTGTAGTCGGCAAGCGAGCGCAGCTTGCCGCTCGTATCGGGCAACGAAAAGTCGGCGCCGAACTGCTTGTTTCCCGTGATATCGACGTTCGTGAACGCGGGCTGTTCCTTCCCGCATCCCGACATCAGCGCCGCGCCGCCGAGCGCGCACGCGACGAGAGCAACGCGCGCCGCGCGCGCGAACCGTTTAGTGAGCATGGTATTACGCGCCGATCAAGGCACGCGAATAGTGGTCGATCAACAGCGCCGCAAACAGCAGCGACAGATAAACGATCGAATAACGGAAGGTTTTACGCGCGAGGTCGTCGGAATATTCCCGATAAATCTTCCACGCATACGCGAGGAACACGGCACCCAACAGAACCGCCGACGCCAGATACACGATTCCGCTCATGCCCGAGATAAACGGCATCATCGTGACCGCGAACAGAATGATGGTGTACAGCAAGATATGCAGACGCGTGTACTGCTCGCCGTGCGTGATCGGCAGCATCGGCAGGCCAGCGTTTTCGTAGTCCTTTCGGCGATACAGCGCGAGCGCCCAGAAATGCGGCGGCGTCCACACGAAGATGATCAGCACGAGAATCCACGCGTCGCCGGGCACGGCGCCCGTCACGGCCGCCCAGCCGAGCGCCGGCGGCATCGCGCCCGATGCGCCACCGATCACGATGTTCTGCGGCGTATAAGGCTTGAGCAGCAGCGTGTAGACGATCGCGTAGCCGACGAAGGTGGCGATGGTGAGCCACATGGTCAGCGCGTTGGTGAACGTATAGAGCGTCCACATGCCAAGGCCGCCGAGCACGGCCGAGAACAGCAGAATCTGTGAAGTGGTGATCTCGCCGCGCGCCGAAGGACGCCACGCGGTGCGGCGCATTTTCGCGTCGACTTTCTGTTCGACGAGACAGTTGATCGCGAACGCAGCGCCCGCCAGCAACCAGATGCCGACTGCGCCGCCGATCAGCACCGTCCACGGCACCATGCCGGGCGTGGCCAGGAACATGCCGATCACTGCGCAAAACACGGCGAGCTGCGTGACACGCGGCTTCGTCAGCGCAATGTATTGAGAAATCCGGCTACCGGGCGAATGGGGGAGAGTTGTGCTGTCCATGTGGGTCACGCTGGCGCGGCGTCGCGCGCGTGAACGACGGCGCGGCCGGGACGGCTATAAGCGATTCGAAAGTTTAGCATAACGAGCAGGAGCAGCAGGATCGCGGCCCCGCCGTTATGGGCGACGGCAATGGGCAAAGGCCATTGCAAAACGATGTTCGACAGGCCCGTGATGAACTGGATCACGATCACGAGCAGCACGCCATTTGCGGGCCGCCGCAGCGACTCGAAGCGGCGCATTTTCAGCGCGAACCACAGCAGATACGCGACCACGACGAACGCGAACGTGCGATGTGTCCAGTGGATCGCGACCAGCGCATCCTGCGTGATCATGTCGCCGTCGCCCGTCATGCCGAGCGCGCGCCACAGATGGAAGCCGTGCTCGAAGTCCATCGGCGGAATCCACTGGCCGTTGCAGGTCGGAAAATCGGTGCAGGCGAGCACCGCGTAGTTCGTGCTGACCCAGCCGCCGAGTGCGATTTGCACGATCAGCAGCGCGAGGCCGAACAGCGCGGCAACACGCCACTGCGACGCTTCGGGCTCGTACGCGGGTAGCGGCGTCTGACGCGCGGCGAGCCAGCCGAGCGTGCCGAGCAGCGCGAGCCCGAGCAACAGGTGAATCGTCACGATCACGGGTTGCAGCTTCATCGTCACGGTCCATGCGCCGAACGCGCCCTGCACCAGAATCAGCAGCAGCAGCGACGTCGGCCACAACGGCGATACATGCAGCGGACGGCGCTTGATGCGCGCGACCCACGCGATGACCGTCTGCGCGACGATCAGCACGCCGATCGCCATCGCGAAGTAGCGGTGAATCATCTCGATCCATGCCTTCGTCATGCTGACGGGGCCCGACGGCATCGCGTGATACGCGGCATTGATCGCCGCGTGCGCGATGAACGGCGACGACGTGCCGTAGCAGCCCGGCCAGTCCGGGCAGCCGAGGCCCGAGTCGGTCAGGCGCGTGAAGCCGCCGAACATCACGAGGTCCAGCGTCAGGAAGGTCGTGACCCAGACCAGCTTGCGGAACTTGTTGTCGTCGGCTTTCACCCACACGTACGACAGCGGCAGCAGCGCAACGCACAGCCCGATCAGTCCCAGTTGCAATACGAACATCTATCTTTCCTTCTCTCGCCACCAGGCGAGTTTCAACGTGCTCGCGGCACTTTAGCCGATACCCGAATTTCTGAGCAGTTTCGTGACATCACCTTTGATCTTGCTCGGGTTTGCGTCTTTCGGGAACCGCATCATCAGGTTGCCGTTCGGGTCGACCATATAGATGTGATCGGAGACCTGTGTGCCTTCGTCGGCGGGCAGCCATGCGCTCACTTCCTTCGGATCGGCGATCAGCATCTCCGTGTCCTTGTACGCGTTATCGACGACGTCGGGCACCTTGCTGGCATCCGTGCGCAGAAACACGTTGACGATGCGCTCGCGCTCGCCCGCCTGGGTCGCGCGCACCTGGCGCATGAAATACAGCTTCGTCACACAAGGCTTGTCGCATGCGCTGCTGTCGACGGAAATCAGCAGCCAGCGGCCGCGCAAGGACGCGAGCTTCATCGGCTTGCCGTCCTCGGCCGTGACGACGAGCGCGTCGGGGATCGGGCGTTGCGGCTCGATCAGCGTGCCGTAGCTCGTCGCGCTGCCCTTCGGCTTGATCACGTAGTACGTGAAATAAGACCCGATGACGGGCGCCGCGCAGACCAGCGCGATCAGCAGCAGTGTCCAGCGACCGCGCTGCCACGAGCCTTTGCCGTTCGGCTGGCCCGGAACCTTACCCTGCCCGCGTTGCGCGGGTTGCTGTCCGGTTTGCTGCGAACGGGGGTTTTGCGTCGACACTCGTGATCCTCTTTTCATGATGGCGCTTGCATCACGCCTGTAAGCTGCAGCCGAGCGACGCGTGAAGCATCACGCCCGGGGCGCCTGTCCGTTGTTGGCCGCGTCGCCGCCTTCCGGTCCCTTGCTCTCGATCCGATTCGCATTCTTCGCCGCACGCCGGGCCGCATACAGGCCGAAAATCACTGCTGCGGCGGCCATGCCCCACCACTGGGCCATATAGCCGTAGTTGCGTTCGACGCCCGACGTCGGCGCGGGCCAGTCGCGCACGAGCTTGTCGCCGTCGTCGCTGGTCTGCTGGATCACGAACGGCTGCAGCGGCAAGCCCGTTTCCGCCGCGTACGATGCAACATCGAGATTCTGGCGAATCGTCTGATGCGCGGCCGAGCCACCCTCACCGAGTTCGTACGCGCGGGTCGCGTCGGCACGCGCGATGCCTTCGATTTCGATCTCACCGTTCGGCGTGTCGTACGGCGCGATCGCCGTGCGCTCGTTCATGTTGCGCGGCAGCCAGCCGCGATTGACGAGCACAACGCCGCCGTCGCGCAGTTTAAAGGGCATCACGACGTAAAAGCCCGGCTGGTCGTTATACGGGCGATTATCGAGGTACACCACTTGCTGCGGCATAAACTGTCCGAACGCATGCACGCGATGAAACTCGATGTCCTTCAGCGCGACGGGCGCGGCGCCCACGGTCTGCGCGGGCGCGTTCTCGAACTGCGTGATCTGCGCCTGCAACGCTTCCTTCTGATGCGCGCGGTCGCGCTGCCAGAAACCGAGCCGCACCGTCACCGCGACGACGATCAGAATCAGCAGCATCGGTATGAGACGAATCTTCATCGTGCGATTCTGGTCGGAACACGAACCATTGCGTGCGGTGCGATAATGAAATCGTTGCCTTCGCTTTCCTGAATTTCAGTTGGTTCCATGCACATTCTCGTTCCCATCGCGTTCGTTCTGATCATCGGCAGCATGGTGTCCGCGCTGTACTTCATGATGCACGACCGGGGCAGAACGAAGCGTATGGTCTGGTCGCTCGCGACACGTGTCGGCCTGTCGATTACGCTGTTCCTGTTCATCTTGTTCGCGAACTGGATGGGCTGGATTCATTCGACGGGCATTCCGTACGGACGCTGACGGCACACGTCCAGCACGTTCAGCGGTAACAGCACGCAGTCTCGCAGTGCGCCGACCTGACGGTGCCGTCTCAAATTGACGGCGAAGTATGCCACTTAATTTCGCGCCGATCAGGCAATACATCGTTACGCAATCGGCGAAATCCTCACACCATCGAAGCAAAACGCCGCCCTGACGGGGTCGAGGGCGGCGCTGTCCAAGTCTTTTACGATACAGCTCTCACACCAACGCGTTCGACGCTCCGACCGCGCCTGATGCCAACCGCTTTCAGGCTGCCTGCGGTGCCTCGATGCGTCGATATGACGCACGATTTGCGCAGGCTCCGTGGCGTTCGAACGACGCTTACAGCCAGTACACGACGATATACAGACCCAGCCACACGACGTCGACAAAGTGCCAGTACCAGGCCGCGCCTTCGAACGCGAAGTGATGATCAGCCGTGAAATGGCCGCGAATCATACGCACCAGCACAACGGCCAGCATCGTGCCGCCGAGGAACACGTGGAAACCGTGGAAGCCCGTCAGCAGGAAGAACGTCGAGCCGTACACGCCCGATGCGAGCGTCAGGTTCAGTTCGTTGTACGCGTGGAAATACTCGAAGCCTTGCAGGAACAGGAACGAGATGCCCAGCACCAGCGTGGCTGCGAGCCATGCAATCGCTTTCGTGCGGTGATTGTCGCGCAGCGCGTGGTGCGAGACCGTCAGCGTCGCGCCCGACGACAGCAGCAGCGCCGTGTTGATGGTCGGCACGGGCCACGGCGTCATCGACTTGAAGTGCGACACGAGATCAGCCGGTCCGATGTTCGGCCATACCGCCGTGAAATCCGGCCAGATCAGCTTGTAGTCGAGACTGCCAAGCTGATGCATCGCGATCTCGCGTGCATAGAACAGCGCGCCGAAAAACGCGCCGAAGAACATCACTTCCGAAAAGATGAACCAGCTCATGCTCCAGCGGTACGACGCATCGACTTTCTTGCCGTACATCCCGCCTTCCGACTCGGAGATCGCATCGCCGAACCAGTGGTACAGCGTGAAGAGCAGCCAAAGCAGACCGACCAGCGCCGTGATGGGCGCCCACGGCTCGCCGTTCACCCACGCCGCAAACGATCCGAGCATGACCAGCAGGCCAATCGCAGCGCTGATCGGATGCCGCGACGGGTGCGGTATGAAATAGTACGGGCTCTCGTTTTGACCGCTCATCGTTGATTCTCCACTTCAGTCCAGTTGTTCTGCTTGGTCCGGTTGAATCCGCAGCCGACTGCGCTGCGCCCCGGCTCTATCTCCAACGGCGCGCTGCGTTGCGCCGCCCTGCTCCATCCACTTCCGCGAAGACCGCCATGCCGCCTTGCCGCGCTAACCGACCACCACGCGCACGATCAGGATCAACACCCCGATGAAAATCGCCGCGCCGATCAGCGCCGCGATGATCACGTGCAGCGGATTCAACTGCGTGGCATCCGCTTCCAGATCGCGCCGTTTGCGCACACCGAAAAACGACCACATCACCGCTTTCATCGACTGGCCGAAACTGCTCTTCCTGCCGCGACCGCTATCGTTCATATCCTCGCCTTCTTTGGGCAAGCGTCGTGGTACGCGTCAGGCCGGGTTCGTTGCTTTCGCTGCGCCGTCCGCCGCCTGACCTTGCGTGCCGCGCGCCGTGGGTGCAGGCGCGTTCAGTTCGAAGAACGTGTACGACAGCGTGATCGTCTTCACGTCTTTCGGCAATTTCGGATCGACGACGAACACGACGGGCATCCGCTTCGACTCGTTCGCCTTCAACGTCTGCTGCGTAAAGCAAAAACACTCGATCTTCTTGAAGAACTCCGTGGCCTGCTTCGGCGCGTAGCTCGGAATGGCCTGAGCCTGGATCGTGCGCGCCTGCTGGTTGCTCACGTCGTACATCACCGTGGTCACTTCACCCGGGTGCACGTCGATACTGTTCTGCTCCGGCTTGAAACCGAGCGGTCCGCGCGCATTCGCGTCGAACTCGATCGAAATCGTGCGGCTCATGTCGACCTGCGTGTTCTTCGCCTCGCGCGCCGTTGCATCACGCTGCACGAGGTTGTTGATGCCCGTGACCTCGCAGATCGCGCGATACATCGGGATCAACGCAAAGCCGAAGCCGAACATCAACAACGCGACGACGACGAGCTTGAACAGCATCGGACGGTTAAAAGAGCGGTCGGCCCCGGCGGGCGGTTGCGTCGACATCGAACTTCCTCAACAGATCACATGCACAGGTGAGTCCAACTCGTCACGGCAGGTCAGGTCAGGTCACGAAGCAAACCAGACCTGCTTGACGACGGCACCCAGAAAAAAGACGGCGACGACGGCAAGCAGAATCAGACCGAGTCGCAGATTCCCTGCACGAACTTCTTCAGGCGTACGGCTTTTTTGTGGATTCCGGGTCATGCTGACGTTTCTTGATGCTGCGTTGCTGCGTGATGATTCGGTCCCGCTTCGGTCCAGCCGGTCCGCTCCGGCACTGCTTAGCCAGAGCGGACTTCGAAGGCGGCTTATTCGACCGTCGGCGGATTTTCGAACGTGTGGAACGGAGCCGGGCTCGGCACGGTCCACTCGAGGCCCGTTGCGCCATCCCACGGCTTGTCGCCGGCCTGTTCGAGTTCGCCGCCGCCGCGATACGCCGGCAGCGCGACCGCGAACAGGAAGTACACCTGCGCGAGACCGAAGCCGAAGGCGCCAATCGTGATGACCTGGTTCCAGTCGGTGAACTGCGCCGGGTAGTCGGCATAACGACGCGGCATGCCGGCGAGACCGACGAAGTGCATCGGCAGGAACGCGAGGTTGAAGAAGATCAGCGACGACCAGAAGTGGATTTTGCCGCGCGTCTCGTTGTACATCCAGCCCGTCCACTTCGGCGACCAGTAGTACCAGCCGGAGAACAGGCCGAATAGCGAACCCGCCACCAGCACGTAGTGGAAGTGCGCAACCACGAAGTAAGTGCCGTGATACTGGATGTCGAGCGGCGCCATGGCGAGCATCAGGCCCGTCAGACCGCCGAACGTGAACACGAACAGGAAGCCCACCGCGAACAGCATCGGCGTTTCGAAGGTCAGCGAACCGCGCCACATCGTCGCTACCCAGTTGAACACCTTCACGCCCGTCGGCACGGCGATCAGCATCGTCGCGTACATGAAGAACAGCTGGCCCGTGACGGGCATGCCCGTGGCGAACATGTGGTGCGCCCAGACCATGAACGACAGGATCGCGATCGACGCCGTTGCGTACACCATCGAGCTATAGCCGAACAGCGGCTTGCGCGCGAACGCCGGGATCACCTGCGACACGATCCCGAACGCCGGCAAGATCATGATGTACACCTCGGGGTGGCCGAAGAACCAGAAGATGTGCTGATACATCACCGGGTCGCCGCCGCCTGCCGCGTTGAAGAACGACGTGCCGAAGTGGCGGTCGAACAGCACCATCGTGATCGCGCCAGCCAGCACCGGCATCACGGCGATCAGCAGGTAGGCCGTAATCAGCCACGTCCAGACGAACATCGGCATCCTCATCAGCGTGAGGCCGGGTGCGCGCATGTTCAGGATCGTCACGACGATGTTGATGCCGCCCATGATCGACGACGCACCCATGATGTGGACCGCGAAAATCGCGAAGTCCATGCCCGGGCCCATCTGCGTCGACAGCGGCGCGTACAGGGTCCAGCCGGCGGCCGTCGCGCCGCCCGGCACGAAGAACGAGCCGACCAGCAGCACGGCAGCGACGGGCAGCAGCCAGAAGCTGAAGTTGTTCATCCGTGCGAAGGCCATGTCCGATGCGCCGATCTGCAGCGGAATCATCCAGTTCGCGAAGCCGACGAACGCCGGCATGATCGCGCCGAACACCATGATGAGGCCGTGCATGGTGGTCAACTGGTTGAAGAACTCGGGACGCATGATCTGCAGGCCCGGCTCGAACAGCTCGGCGCGGATGCCCAGCGCCATCACCCCCCCGGACAGGAACATGATGAACGAGAACAGCAGGTACAGCGTACCGATGTCCTTGTGGTTGGTGGCGTACAGCCAGCGGCGCCAGCCATGCGGCGTCTCGTGGGCATGATCGCCGTGAACATGCTCGTGCCCCGCGGCTACATCGTGTCCGATGCTAGACATGACAATCTCCTAAATCTCGAATGCTGCTTTTCTCTGACTGTGACACGTCAGGCCGCTGGGCTAATCTCGACACGGCGTGCTTCCTTCGCGTCCGCACCGCCCGTGATCGTCTCCGGCTTCTTCAGAATAATGTGGTCTTCGGCGATGCCTGCTGCCTTCAGCGCGTCGCGCACGGCTTCGGCGCGCGCCTTCGCGAGCTTCGCGTTCTTGTCGGCGGAACCCGTTGCGTCGGTGTAGCCCGACAGCGTGAACTTCGCGTCCGGGTGCGCCTTCGCGTAGGCGGCGGCTGCGTCGATGGCAGCTTTGGCGTCCGCGGGCAGCGTGCTCTTGTTCGTTTCGAAGTAGACGCTGGCGGGCAGCGACGCTTGCGGCGCCGATGCCGCTGCGTTGTCCGATGCGCCTGATGCAGCCGCGGGAGCCGATGCGCCCGCTTCGCCGCTAGCCGCAGCCGCGCCGCTCGCGCCTTCCGCGCCGCTCGCCGCGACGGCGTCCGACGCGGCAGCCGCCGCCGCGCCCGCCAGGTGATCGCCACCCGCCGGCAGACGGCCGTTGCGTGCATCGGCGATCTGCTTCGGTTGCAGGATGTCGCCCGTGTGGTTGCCCCACGCGTTGCGCTCGAAGGTGATGACGGATGCGATCTCGACGTCGTTCAACGTCGGCGCCCACGCCGGCATCGCGTTCTTGCCCTTCAGGACGACGCTCACATGCTCGGCGAGCGGGCCGTTTGCGACCTTGCTGCCGTCGAGCGCCGGGAACGCGCCCGCGCCCTTGCCCGTCGGCTGGTGACAGACGGCGCAGTTCGCCGCGTACACCTTGCCGCCGCGCTCCGTCAGCTCGGCGAGCGTGTAGTTCTTGTTCGGATCGTCCAGACCGGCGGCCATTTTCTTCTTCTGGTCGTCGACCCACTTCGCGTAGTCGTCGTCCGACAGCACGGTCACGACGACGGGCATGAACGCGTGTTCCTTGCCGCACAGCTCGGTACAGAAGCCGCGAAAGGTGCCAATCTTCTCCGCCTTGAACCAAGTGTCGCGCACGAAGCCGGGGATCGCATCCTGCTTCACGCCGAACGCGGGCACGTACCACGAGTGCACGACATCGTTGGCGGTGGTGATGATGCGAATCTTCTTGTTGACGGGAACGACGAGCGGATTGTCGACTTCCTGCAGATAGGTATCCGTTTTCGGCGCGCGGCCGTCGACCTGGCTACGCGGTGTGGTCAGCGTGGACAGGAAGCTGATGCCTTCGCCCGGGCCCTTCACGTAGTCGTAGGCCCACTTCCACTGATAGCCGGTGACCTTGACGGTGACATCGGCATTCGTGGTGTCCTTCATCGCGACGACCGTCTTGGTGGCGGGCAGCGCCATCAGCACGACGATGATGAACGGGACGATCGTCCAGATGATTTCGACGGTGGTGCTTTCGTGGAAATGCGCGGCTTTGTAGCCCTTCGACTTGCGGTGCGCAAACATCGAATAGAACATCACGCCAAACACGCCGATGAAGATCACCGTGCAGAGGATCAGCATGAATGTGTGGAGGCTGTAGAGCTCTTCGGCAATCCTCGTCACGGGCGGCTGGAGATTGATCTCGTTGACGCGGGGGCCGCCCGGACTGTCGCCGATTGCATGGGCAGCGCCGGCGAAGAGCAGCCCGCTACACGCCAGCACGCCCACGAGGGCTCGCTTGATTGTTTTCATAGCTTCCTTACCCAAAATTTCCATTCAAACCCTCGACCCCGCTGGAAGGCTGCCTCTCGTCTTCTGGAACGGCGCGCGATTCAATACGCAACTTTTTACGCCTGACACTGCCTGAGCCACAGGCGCAGTTCGTCGGCGAATTGTGCGCGCCGATATTGCGCAAGGTGCTGCCCGACCGCGACCGTCTCGCCACGCGAAACCAGTCTGATCCGGTCGCGCGGCGTCGCTCCTGGTTCTACCCGCACCCAGCACGGGTTGAATTCGAACTGCGTGAGATGCTCGGCGCTGACCTGTTCGATCACGAGCCGGTTTGGAAACAGCCGGATGCGCTCGTAATCGACAGCATGGCGTGCATAGATGGCAAATGCGACACCGACAGCCAGCAGCTCGATACCCGTGAACGGCAACACCAGCCATGCACCGCACAGGACCAGCAGGAATGCTATTAAGAGCGAGAATGCCGCGAGCGACACATAGAAGAACACGAATTGCCGCGGCGAAGCCGAACAGTTGCGCTTCATCAACCAGTCCTTGAGGACGGGTTCTGACTCAGCCAGCAGATCGGTTGCATTCATCGCTGCCTCCCGCGAACCGCCAGTCACCGCATACCGCCAATGCCATCCACGCCCAGCGCAACTACGCTACCCGAACCGCGAAGGCCTCGGGCCTGTCGCTCCTATTGTGTGAGCTTTAAGCGACAAACTGACGCATTATAGGGCCGATCCAGGGCATCCACAAGCAACGCTCTATCGGCCGAAAAGCCAAGCCACACAAGCCTCTGCGCCGTTTTGACGCACTTTTCGGGCCGCTAATTTCGAGCATAACGGATGCCCTCTTTACCGCGTCAACGATTGCCCTGCCGCCCTCTTCCGATATCTTCTATTCGCACGATTCCGTGCCCTTCGGGGGTCATTCTCGGCACCGCCTTCCAAGCATGTCCGTAGATCACCTCGAAGGTCAGAGGGATCGTGCCATCGGCGCGCCGACGCGCCTCCAGCGCGGCCAGCAGCGCTTTTTGCATGCGCCTCGAAGCGACACCCGGCGACGCCTCGCGCCGGAACGGATAGGCGCCCCAGCGACGCACGTCGGCAAGCAGCGACTCCGGCGACTTGTACGTGATGGTCAAGGTCTCCTGGTCCATCACGGGAATTTCGAAGCCACTTTCGACAAGCATATCGCCCAGATCGTGCATGTCTACGAAGTCGATTACATGTTTGTGCGTATTGACGCCGTGCGCCGCTTCGATTTCGGCATACGCGCCGCGCAGTTCTTTCAGCGTGTCAGGCCCGAGCGTGCTGAACATCAGTAGGCCGTTGACCTTCAGCACGCGCTGCCATTCGGGGAAAACGAGGTCGGGCCGCGAGTGCCAGTGCAGCGCGAGATTCGACCAGATGAACTCGAATGCACCCGCTGCAAAAGGCAACGCGGAAAAATCCGCCTGAGCAAAGCGCGGACCGCGCGAGCCGAGCGCCTTACCGAGCGATGCGGGCAAAAAACGGCGCCAACTGGTGTCGGTAGCGTCGTGCTGGACCGCGCGCGCGAGCATCGCGCGTGAAAGGTCGGTGCCGAACACGGGCGCCTCGGGGAAGCGCTCACGCAACGCAGGGAGGTCGTCGCCCGCGCCGCACCCGGCGTCGAGCACCTGCGCCGGATTGACCTTGATGTAGTCGAGCCGTTCGCGCATGCGTTGTGCGATCTCGCGCGGCAGGAACGCGACATCATTGAACGTCGCGGCCCGGCGGTCGAAAATCTTCCGGAGACGGCGCGAATCATAGGCCGGACGGCCAGTTTCGGTGGGAGACACGGTTATTCGAGTCGTGCGGACGAAGAGTGCGAAGTATACTCGCTCGATTCCGTCCCTTCAGCGTCAGCGGCCTTCGGAGGCGTGTCGATATGCCGAATTGGGCTTTCCGGTGGTCTCGCGCAACACTTTCCGGGCGACCGCTTCACGAACGGTTCATCGAGGTCGCGCAACGATCCATCTCGAAACTTCCGGCGCTCGCGCGTTGCGCGTTGCCGAACCCGTGTGCGTTGTGCGGCAATATGTCGCATCGAGCGCTGTGCAGCTTTTGCGACGAGGCGTGGTGGAACGAAGCGCGGCTGCGCTGCACCGTCTGCGCGATGCCGTTGAGCGGCTTCCGGCGGGCAAGCGTCATGCATTACCGCTGCGGCGACTGTCTCGCCGTGCCGCCCGCGTTCGACGCGACCGTGGCGCTTGCCGACTATCGCGCGCCGCTGGACGCGCTAGCCGTCGGCCTCAAGTTCCGCGCGCGGCTTGCGCTCGCGCATGAGTTCGCGCGGCGGCTCGCGTGGTCTGCAACGGATGCGCTCGACGAACGCGATCGCCCGGATGTCGTCGCGCCCGTGCCGCTATCGGCGCGGCGGCTGGTCGAGCGCGGCTACAACCAGGCATGGGAAATCGCGCGGCCCTGCGCGAAAGCGCTCGGCATTCGCGGCGACGCGACGCTCGTGCGGCGCGTGATCGACACGGCGCCGCAATCGAAGCTCGATCTCGATGCGCGCAGGCAGAATGTCGGCCGCGCGTTCGAAGTGGCAACGCGGGTGCAGGGTTTGCATGTCGCCGTCGTCGACGATGTGATGACGACGGGCGCGACACTCGATGCACTGGCTCGCACGCTGAAGGCAGCCGGCGCGCGGCGCGTGACGAATCTCGTCGCGCTTCGCACGCCGAAAAACTAGTTTCCGACTCACCTTGATATGTTCAACGTCGTTCTCGTCGAACCTGAAATTCCGCCGAACACCGGCAACGTGATCCGCCTGTGCGCCAACACGGGCGCGCGCCTGCATCTGATCGAGCCGCTCGGCTTTCCGCTCGACGACGCCAGAATGCGCCGCGCCGGCCTCGATTATCACGAGTACGCGCAGATGCGCGTGCACCCCAACTGGGACGCGCTGATCGACACCGAAGCGCCCGATTTCTCGCGCATGTTCGCGTTCACGACGCGCGGCTCCAGCCCGTTCCATTCGCACGCGTTCCGGCCCGGCGACTGGTTCGTGTTCGGCGCGGAAACGCGCGGCTTGCCGGACGCCGTGCTGAGCCGCTTCCCGGATACGCAGCGCGTGCGCCTGCCGATGCGTCCCGACAATCGCAGCCTGAACCTGTCGAACACGGTCGCCGTAGTCGTGTTCGAGGCATGGCGTCAGGCGGGCTTTGAAGGCGGAGCCTGAAGGCGTCGTTCGAGTTCGGACTTGTAGCGCGTGTGCATCGCTTCGTCGAAGCAGGCGAAGATCACGTGCTCGACCGTAGGCGTTTCCGGCAATGTGTCGATTACCGTTTGAACGGCGATACGCACCGCTTCGTCGGCGGGAAAACGGTAGACGCCGCAACTGATCGCAGGAAACGCGATGCCCTTCGCTTTGGCATCGCGCGCCAGCTCCAGCGAGCGCCTGTAGCACGCAGCCAGCAATTTCGCCTCGCCCCGCTCGCCGCCGTGCCACACGGGACCGACGGCATGAATCACATGACGCGCCTTCAGCCGATGGCCGCCCGTGATCTTCGCGTCGCCCGTCACGCAGCCGCCCAGCGTTTCGCATTCGCGCAGCAGGTCCGGGCCGGCCGCGCGATGAATCGCGCCGTCCACACCACCGCCGCCCAGCAATGATGTATTCGCCGCGTTGACGATCGCGTCGACGTCGAGCGTCGTGATGTCGACGACCCGCGCCTCGAGCGAGCAATGGCCAATGGTAAGCATGGGAAAACCTCCAGATTCGATGCAGCAACGATAGGAGGTGGACAGCAAAAGAAACGAGCCGTTCGGCGTTGGCCATTACCGGCTGTGTAAAAGACCTTCAGGCAATTTGCTGAAATGGATTGCGGGCCGCGAGGCCCGCTTTGGACAACGGCTTTTATTCAGCCTTCGCGTCGCGGCGCAGCAGCGCGCTGACGGCATCGCGTGGCGCGACGCCATTGAACAGCACGTCGCAGACGGCTTCGGTGATCGGCATTTCGATTCCGTGCGACTGCGCGATCGACAGCACGCCGCGTGCGCAGCGCACGCCCTCGGCTACATGCCCGAGCGCGTTGAGGATATCGTCGAGCGACCGGCCGCTTGCGAGCTGCATGCCGACCGTGCGGTTGCGCGACAGATCGCCCGTCGCGGTCAGGATCAGATCGCCCAGACCCGTGAGGCCCGTGAACGTTTCCGCCCGGCCGCCCAGCGCCGCGCCGAGGCGCGACATCTCGGCAAGACCACGCGTGATCAGCGCCGCACGCGCATTCAGCCCGAGACCGAGGCCATCGGCGATGCCCGTCGCGATAGCCAGCACGTTCTTCACCGCGCCACCCACTTCAACGCCGACCACGTCGTCGCCGCTATAGATACGCATTGCACCGTGATGGAACGCCGCGACAGTCCGCTCGCGGCATGCCGCCGACGCACTCGCCACGGTCAACGCGACGGGCAGCCCCTGCCCCACTTCGCGCGCGAAACTCGGGCCCGACAACGTGCCGTTGCTCGCGTGCCCGCCCAACTCCTGCGCGACGACCTGATTCGGCAGCAGTTGCGTGTCAGCCTCGAAACCCTTGCACAGCCGCACGATGTGCGCCGGCACCTTGCCCATGTCGCGCATCGTGCGCAGCATCGCGCGCAAGCCCGCGACGGGCGTCGCGATCACGCACAGCCCGTCGTCGGCGAGTGCGTGATCTAGCGCGAGATCGAGATTCGCTTCGAAGCGAAGGGCGGACGGCAACGCAACGCCCGCCAGATAGCGGGCGTTTTCATGCGAAGTGGAAAGTTCGGCGATGAGCGCGGCGTCGCGCGCCCAGAGCACCGTGTCGTGCCGCGCGGCCAGATGGCCGGCGAGTGCGGTGCCCCATGCACCGGCGCCGAAAACGGCGACCTTCATACCCGGCACCGGCTGCGCGCGTCAGTGATGCGCAGCGCTGCCCGCGCCGGTTTCCTGCGTGGCGATCTGCGCGAGGCGTTGCTCGTACAGTGCCTGGAAGTTGATTTCGGCGAGGTGGATGGGCGGGAAGCCTGCGCGGGTGATCGCGTCGGCGATGTTCGAACGCAGATACGGGAACAGGATGGTCGGGCACGCAATGCCGACGAGCGGATCGATCTGCTCAGCCGGGATGTTGCGGATGTCGAAAATGCCTGCCTGCTTGGCTTCGATCAGGAACGCGACCTTGTCGCTGACCTTGGCCGTCACGGTGCCCGTGACGAGAATTTCGAACACGGTGTCCGCGAGGCGCTCAGCCTTCACGTCGACTTCGACTTCAACCGACGGCATTTCCTGCTCGAGGAAAATAGCCGGCGAATTCGGCTGCTCGAGCGACATGTCCTTCAGGTAAATGCGCTGGATATTGAAGAACGGCTGGTTGTTCTCGTCGGACATGAGTCTCTACTCCCTAAATTTCGTTGCGGCGGACGAATGCCGCCAGATCTCTTTACAAAGCGGGCCACCCCGAAAGGCGGCATCCAGCCGGCCGGTGCGAACCCGGCCTTGTTTTTTCGCTGCCGCACGCCGCCGCCGGCACAACCGGCGCGACGCGAAGGTAAAGCCTCAGCTGAAACTCAGACGACGGCTGCCAGCAGCGGCGTCAGACCGCCCGCGCGATCGAGCGCGGACAGATCGTCATAGCCGCCGACGTGCGTGTCGCCGATGTACACCTGCGGCACCGTACGGCGGCCCGTACGCGTCATCATTTCCTGACGGCGCGCCGGATCCTTGTCGATCAGCACCTTTTCGACATGATCGACGCCGCGCGACTTTAGTAGACGTTCGGCCATCTGGCAATACGGGCACACCTGCGTGCTGTACATGATCACTTTGTTCACTTCGCAACTCCTTGTTTGACGACGGGCATGCCCGCCTGCTGCCAGGCGTTGACGCCGCCTTCCAGCACGTGCACTTCCGCATAGCCTGCGTCGCGCACAATACGTGCCGCCTTGTTCGACTGCTGTCCGTTCTGGCAGACGAGCAGCACCGGGTTGCTCTTATTTTTCACGAGTTGGGCGACTTTCGCTTGCAACTCGCCAAATTCGACGTGCCGCGCCGACGGCAGGTGCCCGCCGGCGTATTCCGCCGCGGAGCGCAGGTCGACGACCACGGCGTTGCGCCGATTGATCAGTTGGGTGGCGGCAGCCGCCGACAGGCCGCCGCGTCCGCGCCGGGAAATCGACGGCCAGAGGAGCAACGCCCCAGAGATGAGGGCGACAGCGATCAGTACAAGATTGGTGTAGTCGGTGAAAAACTTCACGGAAGATCCGCCGGAAAAAGAGAAGAAATCGGGATAAATCGGAAAGGGCAATCCGACCATTATAAAATAACCGTCTGACGCGATGGCGACCGCCAGCAGCAGGCTGCGGTGCCACCCCGATTCCCGCTTCCTCACTACCGACCGGCACGACATGTACAAACTCGTTCTCATCCGCCACGGCGAATCGACGTGGAACAAGGAAAACCGCTTCACGGGATGGGTCGACGTCGACCTGACCGAACAGGGCAACCTCGAAGCGCAGCAGGCAGGCACGCTGCTCAAGGACTCGGGCTATACGTTCGACATCGCCTACACCTCGGTGCTCAAGCGCGCGATCCGCACGCTGTGGCACGTGCAGGACAAGATGGACCTGATGTACCTGCCCGTCGTGCACTCGTGGCGCCTCAACGAGCGCCACTACGGCGCGCTGTCTGGCCTGAACAAGGCCGAGACGGCCGCGAAGTTCGGCGACGAGCAGGTGCTGGTCTGGCGCCGCAGCTACGACACGCCGCCGCCCGCGCTGGAGGCGACCGATTCGCGCACGTCGTACGACGACCCGCGCTACGCGAAGGTGCCGCGCGAGCAGCTGCCGCTCACGGAATGCCTGAAGGACACCGTCGCCCGCGTCATGCCCATCTGGAACGAATCGATCGCGCCCGCGATCAAGTCGGGCCGCAAGGTGCTGATCGCCGCGCACGGCAATTCGATCCGCGCGCTGGTCAAGTATCTGGACAACATCTCCGACAACGAGATCGTCGGGCTGAACATCCCGAACGGCGTGCCCCTCGTCTATGAACTGGACGAAGACCTGAAGCCGATCAAGCACTACTACCTCGGCGATCAGGAAGCGATCGCGAAGGCGCAGGCCGCTGTCGCGAAGCAGGGTAAGGCAGGCTGATCACGGCCAGTCCAATGATCGTGACCCGCCGCCATGCCGCTGCGGGTCACAGCACGCGCGCTTCGCGCGTGCCGTGCGCTTGCCTGACAGCATTGCCATGTACCCGCCATGCTGGCGCCATCATGCGTCGTCGCGAGATGGCCGGACGTTGCGCTACGATCCACACACGCAAGCAATCCATACCGATGCACACGCAACGGTATCGGCAGTTCAGCCCATACGTGGCGGCACTTTTGGCGTTGCGGGCGTCCGCCAGCGCACAGTCGCTGTGCAGGACGGCAGCGATCCTTAGAACCTCGCAGCGCGACCGCTGTCGAAACCCGATCACCCATACGTACAGGCCGTGCAAGCGTCAAGTTATACTTGTCCGTCCTTTTTCCTTTGACGCTGCCACGCGCTTCCGACCGCAACACACTCTATGCGAAAGAACCTGAAAAATATCGGCCTTATCGCCGCGGGCCTGGCTACCGGCGTTTTTGCAACCCTGCAACTCAGCGCCTCGGCCCAGCAACCCGCATCGGCGACCGCGCCCTTGCCGCTTGACCAGTTGCGACTCTTCGCCGAAGTCTTCGGGCAAATCAAGCATGAGTATGTGGAGCCCGTCGACGACAAGAAGCTGCTGACGGCCGCGATCAAGGGCATGGTGTCGAGCCTCGACCCGCACTCGTCCTATCTCGACAAGACCGACTACGAAGAGCTGCAAGAGCAGACCAAGGGTCGCTTCGCGGGCCTCGGCATCGAAATTTCGCAGGAAGACGGCCTCATCAAGGTCATCTCGCCGATCGAAGACACGCCCGCGTTCCGCGCCGGCATCCGTCCGGGCGACCTGATCACCCGCATCAATGACAAGCCCGTGCGCGGCATGACGCTGGACAAGGCCGTCAAGCAGATGCGCGGCGACCCGGGCACGAAGGTCACGCTGACGATCTTCCGCAAGACCGACGACCGCACGTTCCCGCTCACCGTCACGCGCGCGATCATCAAGGTCCAGAGCGTGAAGTCGAAGATCCTCGCGCCGGGCTACGCCTATGTCCGCATCACGAGCTTCCAGGAACGCACTGTGCCCGACCTCGCAGCCAAGCTGCAGGACATCGCGCGCCAGCAGCCGAACCTGAAGGGCCTGATCCTCGACCTGCGCAACAACGGCGGCGGCCTGCTGCAAAGCGCCGTCGGCGTCGCGGGCGCGTTCCTGCCGCCGGATTCCGTCGTCGTGTCGACGAACGGCCAGATTCCGGACTCGAAGCAGGTCTATCGCGACACCTACGACAACTATCGTCTGCCGTCCTTCGACACCGATCCGCTGAAGAACCTGCCGCCCATCTTCAAGACCGTGCCGATGATCGTCCTGACCAACGCGTACTCGGCGTCGGCGTCGGAAATCGTCGCGGGCGCGCTGCAGGATCAGCATCGCGCGCTGATCGTCGGCAAGACGACGTTCGGCAAGGGCTCGGTGCAGACCGTGCGTCCGATGACAGCGGATTCGGCGCTGCGCCTCACCACCGCCTACTACTACACGCCGAGCGGCCGTTCGATCCAGAACAAGGGCATCCGCCCCGACGTCGCAGTGGATCAATACGCGGACGGCGATCCGGACGACGCACTCGTCACGCGCGAAGTCGACTACTCGAATCACCTTGCGAACACGCAAGACCCGAACGAGAAGAAGGAACAGGAACAGCGCGAACAGGAGCGCATGGACCAGTTGCGCCTGCTCGAAGAGCAGAACGACAAGAAGACGCCGGAGCAGAAGCAGAAGGATCGCGACCGCAAGCCGGTCGAATTCGGTTCCAACGACGACTTCATGCTGCAACAAGGTCTGAACAAGCTCGAAGGCAAGCCGGTGCAGGAATCGAAGTCGCTGATGGAGCGGCGTCTCGCGCAGAACAAGCCGGCTCAATCGGCTTCGGCACCTGTCGCTGTGAAGCCCGCGCTGCCTGCTACGCCGACGGCGTCGAACCCGGCGGCGCCCGCTTCGGCGACCCAGCCCGCTTCGCAACCGGCAGTTCCGGCCAAGTAAGCGTCTGAGCTGTCCCAGTGTCTTCGCGGTCAACAGCGCCGCGAAGACACTTTCCTCCGCGCGATTAGAATAACGAGAACCTCGCGCCGTCTCTCTTCACAGCCAGCGCGACACCTACGACACACGCCGCGCCCCGCCATGAACGACGATCAACTCCTGCGCTATTCCCGTCACATCCTCGTCGATGAACTCGGCATCGAGGCTCAACAACGCTTTCTCGACGCGCACGCCATTGTGGTCGGCGCGGGTGGTCTCGGCTCGCCGGCCGCGATGTATCTGGCGGCGGCGGGCGTCGGCAGGCTGACGCTGGTCGATGCCGATACCGTCGATCTCACCAATCTGCAGCGGCAGATTCTGCATGTGACAAAGTCGGTTGGCCGGTTGAAGGTCGAGTCGGGACGCGACGCGATCGCGCAACTGAATCCGGAAGTCGTTGTGAACGCCGTAGCAGAACGCGTCGACGATGCGTGGCTGGACGGCAACGTGCCGCAAGCGACTGTCGTACTCGACTGCACGGACAACTTCGCGACGCGTCACGCGATCAACCGCGCGTGCGTGAAGCACGGCGTGCCGCTGGTATCGGGCGCGGCGCTGCGCTTCGACGGCCAGATCAGCACGTTCGATTTCCGCAGCGAAGATTCACCGTGCTACGCGTGCGTGTTTCCGGAAGATCAGCCGTTCGAGGAAGTGGCGTGCTCGACGATGGGCGTGTTCGCGCCGACGGTGGGCATTATCGGTGCGATGCAGGCGGCGGAAGCGCTGCGTGTGATCGCGGGCATCGGCGAGCCGCTGGTGGGCCGCCTGATGATGCTCGATTCGCTACGAATGGAATGGAATACGATGCGCATCGCGCGCCAGCCGGATTGCCCGGTGTGCGGCGAGCGGCATCGGTCGTAAATCTCGCCACTCGCCGAAAGGGAAAACGCGTCAGGCCTGCGCGACGCGATCCAGCGCCGCTTGCACCTCTTCCGGTTCGAACGCCGCGAGCACGTCCGCCACCGGCTTTTCCAGCGTCTTCAGATGCGAGCGCAGAACCTCCTGCTTCACGAGCAGCACCTGGCTCGGATGCATCGAGAACTCCGTCAGGCCCATGCCGAGCAGCAGACGCGTGAGCGTCGGGTCGCCGGCCATCTCTCCACAGATCGACACCGGCACGCCCGCGCGCTTCGCCTCGCGCAGCGTGAACGCGATCAGATGCAGCACCGCGGGATGCAGCGGATCGTACAGATGCGCGACCGCGTTGTCGGCACGGTCGATTGCAAGCGTGTACTGGATCAGGTCGTTCGTGCCGATCGACAGGAAATCGAGCCGCTTCAAAAATAGCGGCAACGCGATCGCAGCCGCCGGAATCTCGATCATCGCGCCGACGCGCACGTTCGGATCGTACGCGAGGCCCGCGTCGTCGAGCTGACGCTTGGCTTCCTGGATCAGGTCGAGCGTCTGGTCGATCTCGCGCGCGTGCGCGAGCATCGGAATCAGGATCTTCACCGTACCGAACGCCGACGCGCGCAAGATCGCGCGGAGCTGCGTGAGGAACATGTGCGGCTCGGACAGGCTATAGCGGATCGCGCGGAGGCCCAGCGCCGGGTTGGGCGCTGTTTCGTACTCGTCGCCGATCGAATCGAGCGGTTTGTCCGCACCGACGTCGATCGTGCGGATCGTCACTGGCATGCCGTTCATCAGTTCGACGGCACGCCGGTACGCGGCGAACTGCTCTTCCTCTTCCGGCATCCCGTCCTTCTGGTTCATGAACAGGAACTCGGTGCGGAACAGGCCGATGCCCGTCGCGCCCGCGTCGAGCGCGGCCTGCGCGTCGTCGGGCAGCTCGATGTTCGCGCACAGGTCGATGCGCGTACCGCACACCGTCTGTGTAGGCGAGAACTTCAGGCGCTGCAGCTTGCGCGACTCCAGTGCCTTTTCGCTCTGCCGGTATGAATACTCTTCGAGCACGATAGGCGCCGGATCGACGATCACGATGCCATGATCACCGTCGACGATGATGAGATCGTCCTGACGGATCAGCGCGCTCGCGTGCTGCACGCCGACCGTTGCGGGAATGCCGAGGCTGCGCGCGACGATCGCCGTATGCGACGTGCGGCCGCCCAGATCCGTGACGAAGCCCTGGAAGGTTTGCCCCTTGAACTGCATCATGTCGGCGGGCGCGATGTCGTGCGCGACCACGATCATTTCGTCGCAGCGTCCGTGAATGCCGTTGACGAGCCCGCCCGTCGCGCCCGCCAGCGCCTTCAGCACCCGCTCGACAACCTGCTCGATATCGGCCTTACGCTCGCGCAGATATTCGTCTTCCACTTCGTCGAAATGGCGGGTGAGGCGTTCGAGCTGTTCGGTCAGCGCCCACTCGACGTTGTAGCGGCGCGTGCGGATGAGGTCGATGGTTTCCTGAACCAGCATCACGTCGTTCAGGATCATGGTATGGACGTCGATGAAGGCGCCCATTTCGGAGGGCGCGTCGGCGGCGAGATCGGCGCGCAACGCGTCGAGCTCCCGATGCACGAGCGCCTGGGCTGTGCGAAAACGCTCCACCTCGCCCTCGATCTGGGTGGGCTCGATCAGATAGTGGTCGACGTCCAGTGCAGCCGGGGCGATCAGATATGCCCGCCCGATGGCGATACCGCGTGACACGGGAATTCCATGCAGCGTGAACGACACGCGCACCTCCTCTAGTTGTGTGATGCCGCGGCAAACCGCTGCAATGCTCTCAGACCCCGACGACCATTATAAATTCCGTACCGCATATCGTTGCTGTGCAGCGCAGCATCGAATGTCGCAGTAAGCCGCGCGTCGGCCCGCAATCCGGCGGACCAAAAGAAAACGCCGCGACATCGCGCGGCGTCTTCCATCCAGAACGAATGCAGCAGCGGATTTTTTATTGTCCCTCGCCGAATTTGTCGGCGATCAGTTTGAGCAGCGCGTCCATTGCATCTTTCTCGTCGGCGCCTTCCGTTTCGATCACCACCGTGCTGCCGATTCCCGCCGCCAGCATCATCACGCCCATGATGCTCTTCGCGTTGATCCGCCGACCGTTGCGACTCATCCAGATTTCCGCCTGGAAGTTGGCGGCGAGTTGCGTGAGTTTGGCCGACGCGCGTGCGTGCAGCCCCAGCTTGTTCACGATAGTCGTTTCCTGTTGCAGCATGTGTTGGTCCGATGCGCTGGTGTTGATGTTATCGAGGTAAAGCAGAAATCTAATACGCGGTGATCAGGTGGCGTTCCCGCTGCAGCCGGTTTCGCTGCCTGCCTTGCAGCTTTCGGCGAGCACTTTGTCCGGCGGCGCGACGGGAAGGCAGTCGTCGGTGTTCGCGACGGCACAGGCAGCGACGGCCGGCGTCGCCGGTCCGACAGCCTGTACGCCTTTGGTCGCGCCCGCCAGCGCCTTGTCGACGAGCACGTCGAGCGGCGTCGCGCGATAGCAGACCGCGCGCACGAGCATCGGCAGATTCACACCTGCCAGCACCCGCACATCGGGAATCGACGCGAGGCGGCACGCGATGTTCGCCGGCGTCGCGCCGAACATGTCCGTCAGCACGAGCGCGCCGTTTTCTTCTCTAAGCCTGTCGATCTCGGCATGCGCGAACGCCACGACCTGGGCGGGGTCGCAATCCGCCGACACGTCGATGACGCCGATGCGAGCGGGCAAGCCGCCGTAAATATGGGAGACACACTCGCGAAGCGCGGAGGCGAAGGGAGCGTGCGCAATGATCAGAATGCCTGCCATGTCAGCCTTGCTGCAGAGTACCGCCCGAAAATCGCGGCCGTGCTTCCATTCCACGGTCTGGCAGCCGAAACAACGGCGCAGACGCGGCGAACAAAGCACGCCATCGAACTCGCCTGAGATCCGACCGCCAAGGGGCCGGATCGCGTGGGCCCTCGCGGGCCGCTTTCAGGGGAGCGGGCATTGTAACAGCCTCATTTTCGCGCTTTCGGCCTTTTCTCGCTTGGCTGGCCATCGCACGAACTTCCATAGCGGAACATGGCGGCGCACCCGCGCCGATTCAACCGACGGCCTTCTCTAGCGCGTCGATGAACATCGCCGCCACGTCGAAGCCCGTCTGATCCATGATCTCGCGGAAACACGTCGGGCTCGTCACGTTCACTTCCGTCAGCCAGTCGCCGATCGCATCCAGCCCGACCAGCAGCAGGCCGCGCGCCTTCAGCACCGGCCCGAGCGTTTCGGCGATCTCGCGGTCGCGCGCCGTCAGCGGCTGCGCGACGCCCAGCCCGCCTGCCGCGAGGTTGCCGCGCACCTCGTTGCCCTGCGGAATGCGCGCGAGCGAATACGGCACCGGTTCACCGCCGATCAGCAGAATGCGCTTGTCGCCCGTCTTGATCTCGGGGATGAACTTCTGCGCCATCACCGAACGCGCGCCGTCGTGGCTCAGCATCTCGACGATCGAGCCGAGATTCATACCGTCCGCCTTCACGCGAAACACGCCCATGCCGCCCATGCCGTCGAGCGGCTTCAGGATCACGTCGCCATGCTCGGCGTGAAACGCGCGCAAACGCGCCGGATCACGCGTGACGAGCGTCGGCGCGACGAATTGCGGAAACTCGCCGATCGCCATCTTTTCCGAGTGATCGCGAATCGCCTGCGGCTTGTTGAAGATGCGCGCGCCCGCGCGCTCGGCCAGTTCGAGCAGCCACGTCGACGTCACGTATTCCATGTCGAACGGCGGGTCCTTGCGCATCACCACTGCGCCGAAGTTGGTCAGCGCGCGCGGCTCGACGGGCTGCGCTTCAAACCACACGTCGCGATGACCGTCCGACTGATCGCCGACGATCTCGAAGCGGTATACGTTCGCCTCGACGCCGCTGCCCGTCCACGCCAGATGCTGCGGCTCGCACGCATATAGCGTATGACCGCGCTTCGCGGCCTCGGCCATCATCGCGTAGGTCGAATCCTTGTAGATCTTGAAGCGGGAAAGCGGGTCGGCGATGAAGAGAATATCCATGGAGTTCCTGAGGCGCCCTCGCGGGCCACACATTGTTCGTTATGGCGTAAGGCGAACGCGCTGACGCGGCGCATCCGCCTGCAAATGCTGCCGCGTTCGACGCGGCGGGAGCGTCAGCCTACCGCGAGCGCGCTCTACGCGCTTGCGGGGTGCCTGTCCACGGTCGGGCCCGATCAGACCTGGATCGCCTCGGGATCGGTCTTCTCCAGTTCCACCGACGCCGCCAGCAGCCCCAGCCGTCCCACCACGCCGTACATGTAGAAGCGGTTCGGCGGCGCGGCGCCCGGCTTTGCGTGCGCATCCGGCAGGGCCGTGTGCTCGAAGCCGAGCGGCACGAAATGCATGCCCGGCGCGTTCAGATTCTGGTCGCGTTCGCGGCTGCCGTGCACGCGGTAGAAGCCGCCCACCACATACCGGTCGATCATGTAGACGACGGGTTCGGCCACTTCCTCGCCGATACGCTCAAACGTGTAGACGCCTTCCTGCACGATCATGTCGTGCACGTCGAGGCCTTCCTTCGTGGTCGACATGCGGGTGCGCTCGCGCTTGGTGAGCGCAGCTACTTCCGACGCGTCGTGCACCGTCATCACGCCCATTCCGTAGGTGCCCGCGTCCGACTTGATGACGACATACGGCCGTTCCGAAATACCGTACTCGCGATACTTCTTCGCGATCTTCTTCAGCACGCCGTCGATCGCGTCGGCGAGCGCTTCCTCGCCCGTGCGCGCCTCGAAATCGACGCCTTCGACATGCGCGAAATACGGATTGATCATCCACGGGTCGATCTCGACCATCTTCGCGAACTTCTTCGCGACGTCGTCATAGCACGAGAAATGGGTGGACTTGCGGCGCACGGCCCAGCCCGCGTGCAGCGGCGGCAGCAGATACTGCTCGTGCAGATTTTCGAGCACGGGCGGAATGCCGCTCGACAGGTCGTTATTCAGCAGAATCGAGCAGGGATCGAAATTCTTCAGCCCGATACGGCGCGCCGATCGCTCCAGCGGCTCCAGCACGATCTTCTGCCCGTCCGACAGCGCGATCGTCACCGGCCCGACGATGCTTTCGTCGAGCGTGCCGAAGCGGACGTTCAGGCCCGCCTGACGCATGATCGTCGCGAGCCGCGCGACGTTCTCCAGATAAAACGCGTTGCGGGTGTGACGCTCGGGAATCACGAGCAGGTTCTTCGCGTCCGGGCAGATCTTCTCGATCGACGCCATCGCCGCCTGCACGGCAAGCGGCAGCGTTTCCTGCGGCAGGTTGTTGAACGCGCCGGGGAACAGGTTGGTATCCACGGGCGCGAGCTTGAAACCGGCGTTACGCAGATCGACCGAGCAATAGAACGGCGGTGTGTGCTCCTGCCATTCGAGACGGAACCAGCGTTCGATGGCGGGCGTGGCGTCGAGGATCTTCCGCTCGAGATCGAGCAGCGGGCCGTTTAACGCCGTGACTAAATGCGGAACCATTGATCACTCGCAGACTGGAGAAAAAAGATTGTAGAGCAAATGCTTTGCCCATTTGGGGTCGCTTTCTCCATTCGCAAGTTATGGGTGGATGCATTCTCCCTATAGGAACGATAGCCGGAAAATCTGCTGTTTGTGAGACAAGATTGAAGCGTGCTGCGGCGATCCGCCGCGCCATGAAAAAAGCCCGCCATGAAGGCGGGCCAAAGTCGCTGCGCTTGTACCTTTTTCGTACCTTTCGTGACCCCGTCGCCGGGGAAAACCGGGTTTGCTGGACCTGTTACTCGACGTGTTCGCCGTGCAGGATCACGTCCAGACCTTCGCGTTCTTCTTCTTCCGTCACGCGCAGGCCGATCGTCGCGTCGATGATCTTCAGCAGGATGAAGCTGATCACGCCGCTGTACACCAGCGTCGTCACGACACCCTTGGCTTGCAGCAGCACGCTGCCGTCCGCGCCGCCGATGTCCTTGACGGCGAACACGCCCGTCAGCAATGCGCCCACGATACCGCCGATGCAGTGCACGCCGAACGCGTCGAGCGAATCGTCGTAGCCCATCTTGTGCTTGAGCCACGTTGCCGACCAGAAGCAGACCACGCCTGCGATCAGACCGATGGCGAGCGCGCCGCCCACGCCGACGAAGCCCGAAGCCGGCGTAATCGCAACCAGACCTGCCACTGCGCCCGACACGATACCGAGCACCGACGGCTTACCCTTGGCGATCCATTCAGCGAACATCCAGCCGAGTGCAGCCATGGCCGTTGCAACTTGCGTCGTCATCATCGCGAAACCGGCACGGCCGTCAGCGGCGACTGCCGAACCCGCGTTGAAACCGAACCAGCCCACCCACAGCATCGAGGCGCCGATCATCGTCAGCACGAGGTTGTGCGGTGCCATCGAGTCCTTGCCGTAGCCCGTACGCTTGCCGAGCACGAGACAGCAGACGAGACCCGCGATACCCGCGTTGATGTGCACCACCGTGCCGCCCGCGAAGTCGAGGATGCCTGCGCTAGCCAGCCAGCCCGTCGGTTCCCAGACCATGTGCGCGATCGGCGAGTAGACGATGATCGACCACAGCGTCATGAAAATCAGCATCGCGGAGAACTTCATACGGTCGGCGAATGCACCCGTAATCAGTGCCGGCGTGATGATCGCGAACGTCATCTGATAGACGAAGTAGACCGATTCCGGAATCGTCGACGCGAGGTGGCTGACCGTCAGCGTCGTCGCCTTGTCGCCCTTGATGTAGGTCATGCCCGACATGAACACGCGCGAGAAGCCGCCGATGAACGAGCCGCCCGGCGTGAACGCGAGGCTGTAGCCGACCACGGTCCAGATCACTGTCACGATGCAGGTGATCGCAAAGCTCTGCATCACCGTGGCGAGCACGTTCTTCTTGCGGACCATGCCGGCATAGAAGAGCGCGAGACCGGGGATCGTCATGAACAGCACGAGCGCGGTGGAGGTCAGCATCCAAGCGGTGTCGCCCGAGCTGATCTTCGACGAATCGACCGAGAACGGCGCGGTCGGTGCAGCCGGTGCCGCATCCGAAGCAGCAGCCGCTGCCGATGCGTCAGCCGGCGCGCTGGCGGCGGGTGCGGCCGAAGCGTCGGCAGCAGGGGCGCTCGCAGCGGGCGCAGCCGGCGCGCTCGCCGTCGTGTCCGGGGCGGAAGCCGCGGCGGGAGCCGACGCGTCGTCCGCGACGGCAGCGCCGATGCCGACCGTCAGCAGCGAGCCGGCCATCATCAGGGACATCAATAATTTACGCATCTTCAGTTTCCTCTTGTCGCTGTTTTTTACAGTGCGTCCGCGCCGGTCTCGCCGGTGCGAATCCGAATCACCTGTTCGATCGGCGTGACGAAAATCTTGCCGTCGCCGATCTTGCCCGTACGCGCCGCGCGCTCGAGGGCTTCGATCGCCTGGTCGACGATGTCGTCCGACACCGCGGCTTCGATCTTCACCTTCGGCAGAAAGTCGACGACGTACTCGGCTCCCCGATACAACTCCGTATGGCCCTTCTGACGACCAAATCCTTTGACTTCCGTCACCGTGATCCCCGAGACGCCGATCGCCGACAGGGCTTCGCGCGCCTCATCGAGCTTGAAAGGCTTGATGATTGCGGTAATGAGTTTCATGAAATCCTCGCTGTAGTGACTCAACCCGTTTGCGTGACTTGCATTTGCCTTGCGCCCTGCTTTCGGTTAACCCCCGAAACCCTTAGCAATGGCGCTTCTCCAGACGGCGTCCCGCCGGTGCGCGGGGCAGTAACAGCAACGTCCATGCCATGTTTGTGGCAGACTCCCGTCGGCGCTTATGGCATAAGGCTTTGCGCGTTTTCTTGTCCGGATGGCCAGTTCAGGCTGGGCACGCTGGCGCGCTATCGGGATCGTTGCTAGAGTGTTTGCAGGCTTGGACAACAGGCGTGCGCACCAAAGGCGCTCATGCTGTAGCGGGTGACCGGGGAACATGCACCAGAAACGATCATTCAGTGTTACGAGGCACGCGCGTAACATCACATGCACATTTTTTGTGCAATTAAGGGGAATGAAATGAAACAACCAAACGACGTCTTCAATGACTTTCAGGCCAAAGTTTCCGAGTTGTTCAAAAACTCGCCGGCCAAAGATGTCGAACGCAATGTGCGCGCAATGCTGTCGCAAGGCTTTTCGAAGCTCGACCTGGTGACGCGCGAGGAATTCGACACGCAGACGCAGGTGCTCGTGCGCACCCGCGCGCGGCTCGAGGAGCTGGAGCGGCGCGTCGCCGAACTCGAGCAGAAGCTGCCCGTGAGCCAATCGTCCTGAGCACCCTCTTCTGATCTGAACATCACAGGCAAGCGGCCCGTGACGTCATTAGCGCTTTAAGGTGAACGCGCCCCGCGGGCGCGTCGGGACGGGAGACAACATGTCGCTTGCCGTGGTGCGCAGTCGCGCGCCGGCCGCTGGCCGCGCGCCCGAAGTTACCGTCGAGGTTCACCTCGCCAACGGACTTCCTTCTTTTTCCATCGTCGGACTACCCGATCTCGAAGTGCGCGAGAGCCGCGAGCGTGTGCGCGCCGCGCTGCTCAATTGCGGTCTCGACTTTCCCGTGCGCCGGATCACGGTGAACCTGGCGCCCGCCGATCTTCCGAAGGAATCCGGTCGTTTCGTTATGCCGTGTCCTAACTGTTAGCTACGAGCAGGTGTGACTGGAAGCTGTCTTATCTCTAAATAGGGCAAGCCCCGCCAGGGGCGCGTCAGACGCTCGAGTGTGTGCAACTCTGGCACCGCCCAACGGGCGGCTGTCCACACCCTTGTGGTGTGGGCAGCAGAGTTGTGCACACGGGGAAGTAGCACGGCTTAACTTCCCCGTATTAGCGATTCGCGCATTCGAGAGCGCGATTAAATTAAGGACGGGTCGCTCGGCAGGGAATCAGTCCTTCGCCCGTGGCGGCTTTGGCGCTGAGTCCGCCAAAGCCTTCTTTCGCCCGGATTTCATCGGAATCGGCAGCTCATCCTGCTCGGTTAGCAACTGCGCCTCGCTGACTCCAAGCGCCATCGCCAATGCGACTAATGTGTCGAGCGCGACGTTGGCGTTTCCCCGTTCGATTTGGCTTACATGAGTGCGATGCAAACCGGCACGGTCTGCCAGGACTTCCTGGGACATGCTCAGCTTGCCGCGAAATAATTTTAGATTCGTCGACAGTCGGTCTCGGACCGCTTCCTGACGTGCAATTGCCTCGTCTGCCATATGGGGCAGGAGCATCAATCATTGCAGCGCATAAATCTACAGTTTGTAAATATCCAGTTTATAAACAGACAGACTTTACTATTCATATTTAGTCTCGTAGACTTCGCTCATCTAAGGGCGTGGCGGGCGGATGTTGCCCACACCTAGGACGTGTCGCCCTGCTTGCTAGCGATTGTGGCGGCGTTAACTTGCCGTTTTACCTTATACGAGGAACTGATGAGGGCCCGGTGTAACGCTCAGCGTCATTTCGTTGGTCTTTTGTGATGCTATTTACTGACAGCAGTTGGGAAGAGCCACATCCCATAAAGAAGAGGCTCATGCAGCCACTTCTTGCGTGGCGCTGCGTTGGATGGACGGACCTCACGCCGAACTTCTTTGTCGTGGCCTCCTCTCGCGGCGCCGAGTGCGCGAGCGCGGATGGTTGGGTGGTGGACGGTGCCGAGGCGCTGATTCAACTGGTACTGCAACTCGGCGATGTCAGCTTTTCCGTCCACTTGTTGGCTCGTAGTGAGGATGACGCTTCCGTCACGCTCTGCCGAGTAAGCGGGTTGTGGCAGGAGGCAGAGGGCAACGATAAGGATGTCGTGAACTACTGGTATTCGACCGCCGGCGGGGAGACGAGACGGTGTTCGCCTGTCGCATTCGGTAGGCGTGTTGAGAGACCACGGTTGGTAAAAGTAATGAGCTTCGAAAACGGCTGAGTACGACTGCGATTCGAAGTCTGCGGCGGGCAGCAGAACGAGCTTATCCGTGAAGGCCGGCCTGTCGTCAGGTGCGGGCGTTCGACTCGAGCGGCAGAGATATTGCTTCGATTTTAAGGCGCAGTCTGGAGACCATGCGGGCCCCAAAAAGTCTCGCTTAAGTAAGGGATGACCATGCCGCGCTCTACGCGTGCTACAGAGAGCGAAACATCGCGCCAAAACGAATGGGTGGAACATATCATCAATCGCGCTGCGATTGCCGCCATCCTATTTGACCCGAGAGTCGCGGAAACGCTGCTCGAAATTCCTGACGCGGCCCTTGGCCGAATGTTCAAGAATCATCTTTGCAAGGCCGTTGGCCAGGCTATGGTCTATGGCATCGACTTCCCTGCGCTTAGCGAGGAGGAAGATAGGCTTCGCAAGCGCGTCAGACCTGAGGCCGAACGGACGCCGGAGAGGAAGCCTTCCCCTCGGTACCGTGATGCCAACACGAAGCGTTATCCGCTTGTGCTCCAAGGAAAAGTGCTTCGGAAGCACGACTTCTGCACCTCGGCTGGCCTCACAGAAAAGAAGCTGGCTAAGCTTGTCGAATCGCAGAGAGTATTTCCAGTCTTCTTTGGTCCCGAAGCCTACTACCCAGCGTTTTTTCTCTCGACCACGATTTTTCGCGACGACTTCAGAAGGGTCATACGCGGTCTTGGCAAAACCCACTCGTGGACAATGTTCGACTTTTTCACGACCCCAATCGCGTCCTTTAACGGTGCTACGCCGCTCCAGAGGCTATCGGCCGGAGATGTCGCTCCGGTAGTGGAGGAAGCCAAAAGCTTCGTGGAGCAATACGCTCGGCTGTTTCCGACGGAACAAGACCCCAGTTCATAAGTCTGTTGGCCATGAAAGCGCTCTTGACGTTCTCGCTCAACAACTACGGACTTCTGGTCATAACTGCAGCTAGTGCCGTGCTTACTTTTGCCGTGCTGTGCATCAATAAAAGATACGTGAATGAAGGAGTCGTGTTCCAACGGTTGCGAGATAAGGAGCACGGCCAACCCGCCTTGAATGGCACGGAAGGAGAACTGCGCGTGGAAAGCCATATCGACCTCGACATTGCGCTCCGCAAGCTTCATCAATTGGGGTTGGACGACGGGGACTTGGGTTATGCCTACTGGCATGAAGTCGCGCAGTTGCTGAAACAAGCGGCTGGCATGCAATCGCGAATACATGAGCTCAGCAAGGAACTGGAACAATGTCGCGCGAGGCTCAGCAAAACAGATTGATACGAGAGATGCGCGAGACTGAGGAGGCTCCCATGAAGGAAGAAATTGGCGTGGAAGAACGATTGTTCAGGAAATCGGACAAGCCTTCTGAAGACTTGAGTTGCAACTGGCACCACAAGAAAGCTCCGAGCTATCACGATATTGTCTCTACCGATGCGACAGGTAAATGGTGCATCTTTGCGAGCACCACCGACGTGGACGAGGAGTGGAGCAAAATTAGCCACGCAATCGAGAACGACCAGCTGATGTGTGCCAAGGTGTCCACCGCTCTGCGCAGCATGGGTCACGATGGGCACGTCATCTGTGTCTACACGCGCGATTGGGCCGATAGGCGCGACATCATGCGTGCCCGCGAAGTGCTGCGGTCGCTGGGCTTCGTGAAGGAGCTCGGCTACAAGCGTGACACTGATACACGGAACAGGATTTACGGCTCTGGGGAGTGGTACCTATGTGCGTAGCCAGGCGCAGCAACCTATTCGGAGAGCCACAATGTCGACGAGCGCGAAAATTCCACCGCCGCCTGACGCCGACGATTTCATGTCCACCGCCGAAGCCGCGAAGCACCTATTCGTTTCCCGTCCACATGTCGTGAAGCTGCTCAAGCAAGACAAACTCAAGCTTCACCACAAAGCTGGGAACACCCGATTCCTGACGAAGGCGTCAGTGCTGGCCTATCAGGCGCACCAGCGTGCTGCGGAAAAAGTCTACCAAGCTTCAACAGGTGACAACGAATGAGCGGAACCAGTTGGCTAAGGATTCAAAGCTTGGCTTCGCTGCAAGTTTCGGGACATTCCGGCGGAAGTATATCTACATGAACACGAATACCGATTCACGCGTTGCGGCCGGCCACGCCGCGGTTAGCAGACTTCTCTCGAAGATTTTGCGCCATGAGCCCGAGATGGTCGGCATACGCCTCGACCTTCAGGGCTGGGTGTCTGTCGATGAACTGATACGCGCAATAGAACGTACTGCGCGCAATGCGAACGCATCGAAGCGACTGAGGACATTGCCGACAGTGACCAGAGAACTCATCCTCGCGGTCGTGGCCACAAACGAGAAGCAGCGGTTTTCGTTATCTCAGGATGGCCTGCGGATACGAGCGGCACAGGGTCACTCGATAGGCGTGGACCTCGGATATGCCGATATGGAGCCGCCTGCTGTTCTTTATCATGGCACCCCGTGGAGCAACTGGGAGAGTATCGCGGCTGACGGATTGACGCCTCGGACCCGGCACGCTGTCCATCTGAGCACGGACGTCAACACAGCGACGCGCGTAGGAGCTCGCCACGGCCAACCACTGGTATTGGTGGTGGACGCAGCGCAGATGCACGCTGACGGGTACTCTTTCGCGCGGTCGGATAACGGAGTTTGGCTTGCTCCTGCTGTGCCGAGGGCATACCTGTCGAAGTGGACGTCCGACGAACGGGGGCCAAGCTCATGAGGGCGCGTTGTCGCCAGTTTGTACTAAAGTGCGCGTTTTGGGACGGCCAGCAACATCAAACCACGTCGAAGCTGTACGCCAAAGCGATACCAACGGTACGACGCTTCGGCGAACGATTCTCGGCGCAGAGGCTCATTCGAATCAACCTTCGGGAGTCGAGCACGAAACCGTCGCATGGAGTCGGTTTAGAAGGCGCTGCCGCTACTACGCTCAAAATGCTCGACGCCCAGTTGTGAGATTTCGTAAATCACAGCCAACCGCCTAGTGCGGGTGCGCCTCGGCAGCAAGTTGTAGGCGCTCCGCTGAGCAAATTCGCACACGACGCGACGACATGCGAGGCGGGTCTGATGGTCAACCCGACTCGGCAGTTGCCACAGCTATAGAGAACGAGATGACAGACCAACGTGTGCCTGATGATTTTCCGAGAGAGCCGAATCTAGGTTCTGTAACCGGGGTTCAACCCAAACTTCTCGTTCGCGAAGTCGACGGGCATTATCAAAGCGGTCTCACGGAGGAGCAGCTCTGGGTTCGCTATGACGCGTGTGAGGACCTTGCTAGTCAGCTGTCCGCATACGTATCGCGGAAGATTAATACCTCTGGGCTGTCGCCAGACGTGGCGTTGAACCGCGCCGACAAAGGCGCGAGATTGAAGGTCGACTCGGGTGAATGGGACTTGTCGCAACGTGAGGTGGCTTGGGTCATGAAGCGCACGCGACAACTGCTGCTGCGTGAGGGCGACGAATAGGGAGTCGGCTGTCGCGGCGATGCGCGGTGGACAGACTCGATACACGGCAGCCAATGGCACGCCCGTGCTTCGCAAGACCATCGTGGAGAAGTTGGCGCGCGACAACGGTTTGGATTACAAGCCGGAAAACATCGTTGTTGGCAGCGGTGGCAAAAACATCATCTTCCTCGCGCTCTCGGTCACGCTGAATCCTGGGGACGAGGTCATCATTCACGCGCCGTATTGGGTTTCCTATCCCGATATGGTCGTCGTGAATGACGGGGTGCCTGTTATCGTGACGAGCGATGCTTCGTCCGGTTTCAAGCTCTCGCCCGAGCAGCTGGAAGCAGCGATTACGCCGAAAACGAAATGGCTAATTCTGAATACGCCCAACAACCCGACAGGCGCGGTCTACAGCCGTAGCGAACTAGCCGAACTCGGCCAGGTTCTCGAGCGTCACCCGCATGTCTGGGTGATGTCGGACGAAATCTACGAGCACTTTGTCTATAACGGTGCGACGCATGTGTCACCGGTGGCAGCTATGCCGTTTATCCAGGAACGGTCACTGGTCGTGAACGGCGCATTGAAAGGCTACTCAATGACCGGCTGGCGCCTCGGGTATGGCGCGGGGCCGGTCCAGCTCGTCAACGCAATCACGAAGCTCATTACCCAAACGACCACCTGCCCCAGCGCAATCAGTCAAGCTGCGGCAGTCGAAGCGTTCGGCGGGCCTCAGGACGCGCCGCATTATGCTGCGAAGGTTTTTCAGCAGCGCGGGAAGCTGATGCGAGAGTTGCTGAAGGAGGCGCGCGGGTTCGAAGTTGGGGAAGTCACGGGTGCCTTCTACCTCTATCCGTCGGTGGCCGGCCTTATGGGTAAGACTACGCCCGCTGGTGCGGTGCTTTCATCGGATGTTGACGTTGTGAAATACCTAATCCAGGAAGCGAGAGTGGCGACGCTTGACGGCAGCGCGTATGGACTCTCTCCACATCTGCGTTTCTCCTTCGCGACATCAGAAGATGTGTTGATTTGCGCTGCAAACTGACCCACGTTTTGCATCTAAAACTGACCCACCCCTGATGCGCTGAAACGTCAGTCTGGTGTATCGATTTGTTCCTCTTTTGTAGGCTTAGGTGAGGGTTTTCGGGCAGCCCGCGTAGCGGGCTGCCCTGCCGTGCTGTTCCTGAAGCGCCATGAATCATTTCCTGTCTCAACTATATGGCAATGGTGCGTGAACCGGTCGAGCAGCGCTGTCGTCATCTTGGGGTCGCCGAAGACGCTGGACCATTCCGTGAAACTGAGATTGGTCGTCACCACGATGCTCGTCCGTTCATATAGCTTTGAGAACAGGTGAAACAGGAGCGCTCCGCCCGTCTCGGTGAACGGCAGATAGCCAAGCTCGTCGAGAATGACGACGTCGGCATACATGAGACGATTAGCCAGCTGCCCGGGCTTGCCTGCAGCTTTCTCGGCCTCCAGTTGATTGACCAGTTCAACCGTTGTGTAGAAGCGCACGCGCTTTGCATGATGCTGCACGGCCTCAATGCCGATAGATGTGGCCAGATGAGTCTTGCCAGTGCCAGGACCTCCGATGAACACGATGTTTTGAGCCGACTCAGAGAACCGGAGGGTGTGTAGCTCGCGCACGAGCAATTCGTCGATATTTGCCTGTTCGAAGTCGAAACCGGCAAGGTCGCGATGGGCGGGGAATCTCGCGGCACCCATCTGGTAATTGATAGACCGCACCAACCGCTCGGCAGTCTCAGCCTTAAGCAGCATCTGCATAAACCTCTCCGGTTCAAATTGGTCGTGACGGGCCTGCGCCACGAGTTCAGGCCATGCCTGCGCCATCCCGTGAAGCTTCAGGACCCTTAGCTGGGCTGCTGTTTCATTCGACATGTCCGTCCTCCTCATTGCGCTGTGCACGCAGCTGCTCGTAGCGATGCACGTTGGCAAGCGGCTCAATGTTCAGGGTGAGCGCGGTCTTGACGACACCGCCCGGACGGCCCGCCGGGCTTTTTAGTCGTGCCAGGATATTCAGTACGTGTTCTGCACTTGGCCGGCCCAATTCCAGCGCAAGCTCCACGGCAACCAGTACTGCTTCCAGCCCATGCACGGGTGTCGCAGCGAGTACCTGCACCATCACCCGGTCTCCGCCTTCCTGCTTTAGCAGATGACGCTGCAGACGCTGCATTGGCTCCGGCATCATCTGAAACGGCGCCCCATTCCTCAATGCTCCAGGCTTGCGGGCGACCAGATTGATGTAATGCTGCCAGTCGTAGAAAGTCTGATAGCGGTCGAAACTTCGCGAATGGCGGGCAATCTCCACGCCATCGGCGACGACGCTGAGATACGTGGGATAGCTTCGAAGGCTGACGATGTGATGGGCGTATTCCGTCGGTACGCTATACCGGTTGCGCTGGAAGTGAACCAGGCTGGTAGGCGAGACGCGCAATGGCAACTCGATATATCCATCGAACAGTCTTGGCGTCTGCATCAGGCGGGGGCGCTCGTCCTCCAGGGCGTCGGCCACGCTCAGCTCAGGCCACTGCGGATGACGCAGTTCCTGCCATGCTTGCCGGCAACGTTCAGCCAGCCATACGTTCAGGACATCGAGCGATTCCCATCGGGTGCGTATTGCTTCGTGCCATATCTGCCGACGCCGGTCCTGTACGTTCTTCTCAACGATGCCTTTTTCCCAGCCCGCCGCACGGTTGCAGAACTCGGGCTCGAACAGGTAGTGACTGCACATCGCGTGGAAGCGGGCATTGATAGCCCGCTGTTTGCCCGGTCCGACCCTGTCGACAGCTGTCTTCATATTGTCGTAGATGCCGCGCCGCGGGACGCCGCCGAACGCAACAAACCCGCGCGCATGAGCATCGAACAGCATCTCGTGACTCTGCGCGTGATAGCCGACCAGCCAGAACGCGCGACTTGCTGCCAGCTTCATATGCGCGACTTCAATTCGGCGCCGAAGCCCACCGATAAAGACGTATTCGCAACTCCAGTCGAACTGGAACGCTTCGCCATATTCGAATGCGAGCGGAACGAACGCACCCCGCTGGGCTCCTGCGTCGCGCTCCTGTTTCCAGCTGCGAACAAATGCACACACGCGGTCATAGCTGCCGTCGTAGCCCGCCGCCCGCAAATCTTCGTGCATCTGGGTGGCGGAACGCCGCTCGCGCTTAGGACGTCTTGTGTCGGCGACCAGCCAAAGGCGGAGCTGCTCAGACCGTAAGCCCCCGGCAATGTCACCTTGAACCGACAGGACGAGGAAGCGACGATCGTGTCCACCTATTTTTTAAGTGGA